>JAHDFS010000043.1:1347-23667 GCA_020628035.1 Rhizobiaceae bacterium | reverse complement strand
CTGCATCAGATAGCATGGAACGGATCATTGTTGTTTTGCCGGCGCCCAAAAAGCCTGTAATCACTGTGGCTGGTATTTTTGATTGTAACATGTTTAGCCCTTTAACTTTGATGGTAAGCCGGCGGTGACGAAATAGACCTGATCGACCGCTGCCGCTAATTTTTGGTGAAGGTTGCCCGCATGATCTCTAAAATCACGGGCCATTTTATTATCCGGCACAATGCCCTGCCCCACTTCATTGGACACAAAAATGATTGGCGTGTTGATGGTGGAAATGGCTTTGATCAAGCTATCGCATTCTGCAGTAATATCGCGCTCATCCATCATCAAATTGGTGAGCCACAACGTCAGGCAATCCACTAAAATTGGAACCCCATTTTGAGATTGCTCCGTAAGAGCTTCAGCGAGCGCGAGAGGTGCCTCAATCGTTTCCCATTCGCTGCCGCGTCTATCTTTATGCAGATCAATGCGCACGCGCATTTCTTCATCCCAAACTTGAGATGTCGCAATGTATGTGCATTTGGAAGTTTTTGTCTGGTCAAGCGTCAGCTTTTCAGCAAAGGCTGATTTTCCTGATCGCGCACCACCTAGCACAAAAATATGAGGATTTTGGCTCATATAATTTTCCAATCAGCATATGGGCTGATCGGAATATATAAACTAACTGAACAGAGGCCATCGGTGCGACCCCTAAGCGTTATATTTATCATATAGCCAACCCCGTGCCATAGATGCCCAATCACTTTCGCCAAAGCAGCGGGCGGTTAAAACAAACCTTCTGGCAGGTCTCCTGGCTCACGATTTCAGGTGCTTCGCACCAACAACACCCTTAACCTTCCCGATTATGTGGCATGGCAGGGAACGATTCGTAGAGAATAGAGGCGTTCATCCTGGGTTATCCATGCCACTTTATCAGTGGTATTTCAGATCATAATAAGACTTAAATGCCTGAATTTATGACCATAAAGAGTGCCTCATCGCTCTACAGTCGCGGGTTCGGCTGTGATTAAAATCCCCTATTTGGGTCAATTTCTTCACATTCCCTTTTCATTTTGAACAACGATCCGTTGAACAAAAACCAAATGGTCAAAGAGTGATATTCTTCACATCGCAAACTGTCAATCGAATTTACGCATCTAGCTTGCCTTGTTGGATGCGATCCTCAACAAATGATCAAAATCAATGAGCCGATCGAGCTCATCGGCCAGCTCATTTAACGCATCATCGACCAATTGCTCATAATTGGTCCCCGAGCTGGCAATCCCATGTGATAAAAGCAGTTTCTCGCGGAACGGATCAGATGTGAATAAACCATGCAAATAAGTGCCCATCACCTGACCATTGGGATTGATCGCACCATCACGCTTGCCGTCGATGATCGAAAACGCCCGTTCACAATCTGCACCTGTGGTTCGGCCGATGTGAATTTCATAGCCGTTTATGCTTGCTTTAAACACATTCGTTTCAGCTTTTACATTTTCAGTGATCTTTTGCGGTGCCATTTCTGTTTCAACATCTAAAAGGCCAAACCCGTCAATCTCATCAAGTTCGCTTTCAATATGTTCAGGATCATGGATCTTACGTCCTAGCATTTGATAGCCACCACAAACACCAATGATTTGGCCACCGCGTTTCAGGTGGGCTTCAAGCGCGTCTTGCCAGCCCTCACGTTTGAGATATTCAAGATCTGAGATCGTCGACTTTGATCCCGGCAAAATCACAATATCCGTATCCTCAGGCAAAGTCTCACCTGATTGGATATATCGAAGATTAACATTTTCTTCGGCGACCAATGGATCAAAATCATCGAAATTAGCAATACGCGGTAATTTGGGGATCGCAATTTTCAATGCGCCAGCATCCGATTGAATAAGATGATCAAGCGCAACGGAATCTTCCGGTGGCAATTTACCAACCGCGCTCAGCCAAGGAACTACACCAAGACATGGCCAATTGGTGAAACTTTTGATCGCTTCAATGCCATCATCAAACAATGTGACATCGCCTCTGAACTTATTAATCATATAGGCTTTGATCATATTGCGATCATCTTCTGGCAAAATGGTATGCGTCCCCACAATGGACGCAATGACACCACCACGATCGATATCCCCAATTAAAACAACAGGTATATCAGCTTCTCGCGCAAAGCCCATATTGGCAATATCCCCTGCCCGAAGGTTAATTTCAGCGGGTGAACCTGCCCCTTCGACAAGAACCAAATCGCAACTTGCCTCAAGTGTGCGATAGCTTTCAATGACCGCTTCCATCAATTGTGGTTTCATGGATTTATATTCGCGTGCTTTTGCATGACCACGAGATTTTCCATGCACCACAACTTGGCTACCAATTTCAGATTGCGGCTTTAGCAAAACCGGATTCATGTGAATAGAGGGTGGTACGCGCGCTGCCAAAGCCTGTAGCCACTGCCCGCGCCCTATTTCACCGCCATCATCGGCAACAGCTGCATTGTTAGACATATTCTGTGGCTTAAACGGCATAACATTAATACCGCGGTTGGAAGCCAAGCGGCAAAGACCGGCGACCAGCACGGTTTTGCCAACATCAGAGCCTGTCCCTTGAAACATAAGTGCTTTTGTCATGGCAAATTCACTAACACTGAATATTCAGCAATGAAACGATGAATTTGAACGCCCAAAAGAAAAACCGTGTTGTTCAATTAAGAACAGCACGGTTTTTTAGCCAAGTTACGCGGCTCTACAAAAATACGCTTGTAGTAACAACACTTCGGTACGCAGTACCTAATCCGAAGAGAGCAAATTTGTTGTTTGCTGAATATCGTTTTACAGCAACATCGTTACCGGAATCTTATTGAAAGCCTAACCGTTTATTAATTTCGCGTTTTTTTTGGTTAATTCTAAAAAAAAGTGAAATCGATCATTTTCACATAAGCTAAGAATGTTATTGCAATCACATAAAGATATGCTTATATCTTGAAATCAAACTTATTTGACCTCTTCCCAAGGTATATTTCATGTCATCTCAATCAAATCCAATCACTGAACTCATAGCTGAAAAAGGCGTCCTCATGGCCGACGGTGCCACTGGAACCAACCTATTTGAAATGGGATTGGAGTCAGGAGACGCTCCGGAGCTTTGGAACGAAGATCATCCCGATAGAATTGAAAAGCTACATCAGGGGTTTGTTGATGCAGGGTCTGATATCATTCTAACAAATTCATTTGGTGGCTCACGCCATCGCCTTAAACTTCACAATGCGCAGGATCGCGTGTTTGAGTTGAACAAAAAAGCCGCAGAGATTGCATGCAAAGTCGCAAACAGCGTCGACCGTCGCGTGATTGTTGCGGGCTCTGTTGGCCCGACAGGTGAACTCTTCATTCCGCTTGGCGCATTATCTTATGAAGCTGCTGTTGAAGCCTTTGCTGAACAAATCGAGGGCTTGAAAGCCGGTGGTGCCGAAGTTGCATGGATTGAAACCATGTCAGCGACCGAAGAAATTCGTGCAGCTGCAGAAGCCGCGGTTAAGGTTGGTCTTCCGTTTGTTTATACTGGCTCTTTTGACACAGCCGGTAAAACAATGATGGGGCTTCATCCAAAAGACATTCACGGTGTGGCAAAAGATATTGGCGATGGGCCTGTCGCAGTTGGTGCAAATTGTGGTGTTGGTGCGCCAGACATTTTGGCATCTTTGCTAGATATGTCAGCCGCCGACCCGGATGCATTAATCACAGTCAAGGGCAATTGTGGCATCCCTGAATTTAAAGGCACAGAAATTCATTATTCTGGCACACCGCCTTTGATGGCTGATTACGCCAGATTAGCCATTGACGCCGGCGCAAAAATCATCGGCGGTTGCTGCGGGACATCCTGCGAGCATTTATCGGCCATTCGCAAAGCTATTGATGAACATAATGTACCATCAGATAGTGTTGAAAAACGTCCGAGCCTCGAAGAAATTGAATCACGAATTGGGCCTTTGAAAAACAAAACTGCCGATTCCACAGCAAAAGCAGCCCCACGTGAAAGACGCGGTCGTCGCAGAGGTTAAGGCTCAGCATAACAATTTAGAATTTTCGAAAAGCCCTCATGTGAAACTTCATTTGAGGGCTTTTATATTTGTACTCAACGCCATAAGGACAAGCATTTCGCGCAGAACAACCATCCATCATGCAGCTCGCCTCTCCCTCTTTGGTTTTCAAATAGCTTTGGCATTCTGAATATAAAAAAGCATCACCGCTAAACGCACCCACGGGACAAGCTGATAAACAAGGTTTATCCACGCAAGTCTCACAAATATCCAAAGCAGGGTTTTCACGACACGCAAAATCGAGCTTTTCTTCAAATGCGATCGCACCACGATAGCCATGCCAGGTACCGAATTCTTCGCTAATCAACAAATTGATCAAAGATTTCGAAAGCAATTCGGATTCAAGCGCCCAATTTTGAAACGGATAATAAGGCTCATCGGATGGAAAAACCGCGACACCATCATATTTTTTTGCAAGCGGGATTATGATTTCTTTCGACCAAGCATCTAGCGGATGCTCCTGGTCTTGATGATCATCTTGTGTCCACCAGTTCTGAAATTGATCCCAGTTCTCACCGCCAATATGACCGATGAGCGCAACACATTTAGCGTCTACCCCCGCAATGGGCGTGACTTCTTCAAAAATTTTAACACCACGAATTCGAAGGCCAAAAGCTGATAATTCACGATCAATATTTTTGGCTAGATCAGACATGAGGTCAATTCAGACTATTCTTCGCGTTTATACCTGCGGAAAACCGTACCCCAAACACTGTCGTGAATTTGGTTTGCTACGTTCGATTTTCCGCCTGCCTCCCTAGCTACGGGACCCTTTCAAGTAAAGGCATCAGGCATTGATTGTTTTTTATCTTCAACAAAGGCTTTAAGCTTTGAATCAATGTCTGGATCAAGGAAAGGCGCTTTATAGTTTTCAAGCCAGTTGCGGCAAAGCTCATTTGCCCGCACTTCGACGGGTTTTTCTCCTTCAACTTGCCACTGCTCAAAGGAATTATTGTCAGCAACGGTTGAGCGGAAAAATGCTGTCTGGAAATTAGCTTGCGTGTGATTACATCCCAAGAAATGGCTACCAGGACCGACTTCGGTAATCGCATCCATGGCCTGTTCGTTTTCTGTCAGGCTCACACCTTCAGCAAAACGCTGCAGCATGCCCAATTGATCGACATCGATCATGAACTTTTCATATGAGCTCACCAAACCACCTTCAAGCCAGCCGGCTGCATGAAGCACAAAATTGGTCCCAGCCATGAGTGAGGTATTAAGTGTATTTGATGTTTCATGAGCCGCTTGCGCATCTGGCACTTTTGACCCGCACAAACTGCCGCCTGTTCTAAATGGCAAGTTCAAACGGCGCGCAAGTTGGGCAGCACCATAAGAAATCAATGAAGGTTCTGGTGTTCCAAAAGTTGGCGCACCAGATTGCATAGAAATCGACGCCGCAAATGTACCGAAGACGACAGGTGCACCGGGGCGCACCATTTGTGTGACCGCAGCACCCGCTAAGACTTCAGCCAAAACTTGTGCCAATGTTCCTGCAACAGTAACCGGGCTCATCGCACCCGCCAAAATAAATGGTGACACGATACATGCCTGATTGTTAGCAGCATAAACTTTCAAAGCACCTAACATCGTATCGTCATAGACCATTGGCGAATTGGCATTAATGAGATTGATAACCACGCAATTCTGGTCGACAAATTCTTCGCCAAACAAGATTTTGCACATATCAACGGTGTCTTGCGCACGTTCTGGTGCGGTCACCGAACCCATAAATGGTTTATCTGAATAACGCATATGCGCATAAACCATATCAAGATGGCGTTTATTGACCGGAATATCCACCGGTTCGCATACTGTGCCACCCGAATGGTGAATGGCAGGCGCTAGATAAGCCAGTTTGACAAAATTCTGAAAGTCTTCAATGGTCGCATAACGACGCTCGCCTTCAAGATCGCGGACAAAGGGCGGTCCATAAACTGGTGCAAATACAGTGGCGTTACCGCCAATTTGAACTGATTTCTCAGGATTTCTTGCATGTTGGGTAAATTGTGCTGGCGCAGTTTTTAAAAGCTCGCGACAAAGCCCCTTTGGCATGCGAACACGTTCACCTTCAACGGATGCACCGGCATTACGCCACATCTCCAAAACTTCAGGATCATCGCGGAACTCAATACCAACTTCTTCCAAGATGCGATCAGCATTGGCCTCAATTGTCTGAAGTCCAGCTTCATCAAGCACTTCATAAGGAGGTAAAGCACGTTTGATATAAGTGTTAGACTGACCAGGTCCGCCGCCTTCGCGAGCAGCTCTTCGAGCGGCTGCACCACCACCACGCGCGCTCCCGCGTGAACGGCTGCGACGCGATACTTCTCCCAAGTTTTCACCAGTTTCAGACATAGCAATTCCTCGTCATAAATTATCTATCAATATAAGACGAAAAAAACAAACAAATCATTCCCCCCACAGCGGCAAATCGTGGCGCAAGCAGAATATTTGCTTTCAAAACGTCATCGCGGTCGCATGCAAAAAAAATCGCGTCGTTTTTAACGAATATTTTGCAAAAATTGTGCAATAGCTTTAAGAGAATGAAATAGCAGTTCGCTAAACAATTACAGAGGCTTCGCACCATGTCAGATGAAGAAGAAATCATCCTATCCGAGTTATCCGATGACGAACTCGTTTTGCAAATGCATGACGACCTCTATGACGGTTTAAAGGAAGAAATTGTCGAAGGTACCGAGATCCTTTTGGAGCGCGGATGGGAGCCTTATGACGTTTTAACAAAATCCCTCGTTGCCGGCATGGCAATTGTTGGTGAAGACTTCCGAGACGGCATTTTGTTTGTGCCAGAAGTGTTGCTTGCCGCCAATGCGATGAAAGCAGGCATGGGCATTCTACGTCCGCTTTTGGCTGAAACTGGTGCACCAAAACTTGGTAAGATGGTGGTGGGGACCGTTAAAGGCGACATCCATGATATCGGCAAAAACCTTGTTGGTATGATGATGGAAGGCGCAGGCTTTGATGTTGTTGATCTGGGCATCAATAATCCGGTTGAAGATTATCTTGAAGCGCTTGAAAAAGAGCAGCCAGACATTTTGGGCATGTCAGCGCTATTGACCACAACCATGCCATATATGAAAGTTGTGATCGATACGATGGTGGAAAAAGGCATCCGTGATGACTATGCTGTCATCGTCGGTGGTGCGCCACTTAACGAAGAATTTGGCAAAGCCGTAGGTGCAGATGCTTATTGTCGTGATGCAGCTGTTGCTGTTGAAACAGCAAAAGAAATCATGGCACGTAAACACAACTCTGCAGCAGCTGGCTAATCCAATCTGCAAAAAGAGGTGATCGAATGAATGATCACACCAATACAAAACCAATCCGTGTGATTGCTTGCGGTGCATTGGCACGCGAGATCTTAGCTGTGAATGAGCTTAACGAACTCACACAGCTTGATGTCAAATGCCTGCCTGCAATTTGGCATAATCATCCTGAAAAAATTGCACCAGGCGTGAAAGAAGCCATCAAATCTGCGCGTGAAGAAGGCTTTGAACAGATCTATGTCGCCTATGCTGATTGCGGCACCGGCGGCTTACTTGATATTGTTTGCGACGAGGAAAAAGTCGAACGAATTCAAGGACCTCACTGCTATTCCTTCTTTGCAGGCAATGATCTATTTGAGAAAAAATGGGATGACGACATGACGTCCTTTTTCCTCACTGATTTCCTCGCCCGTCAGTTTGATACCTTCATCACCAAGCCGTATAAACTGGATAAGCATCCTGAACTCATTGAGATGATGTTTCATCGCTATACTAAGCTTATCTATTTGGCCCAAACAGAAGATCCAAAATTGCAAGATGACGCAAAGCGCGCTGCAGATTTCCTGGGTTTAGAATATGAATATCGCTTTACTGGCTATGGTGATTTGACCACATCACTTGTAGATGCTGCGCGCGCGCAAACACCGCAGTAAAAATCAAATTAGTCGGTTGATTTCTTAATAAAAGATTCACGTAGAAACTAAGAATTACAACTTATACCGATTATTTACCATGCAAAATAACCAGTTTCTTAGTCATTTCATGGTCATATAAGCCAACTATAAAAAATTGAGGCGAATATGATGGATGTGGCGTTGACAGGCGTAAAGACAAAGAAAGCAGATATTGAAGTAAAAAGTTCTGAGATTGAACTCTCTCAAGTCCTTCAGGGTTTAGCGGACAAGGCGGGAGACAAAGTGAGTGTGAGCGAAATTTGTGCTGCTCTCGGAGATCGGTCTTTCGGTGCATTTTTATTGGTATTCTGTCTGCCTAATTTGGTGCCTCTTCCACCTGGATCCTCGGCAATTTTGGGTATTCCACTCATTATCATCGCTTTCCAAATTATGACCGGCTATTCCAAAGTCTGGCTGCCTGAAAAATTGGCTAACTACAGCTTAAGCCGCGAAAGTTTTCAAAACATGGTTACCAAGATCAACCCACATCTTAAAAAGGGTGAGGCCGTGGTTAAACCGCGACTATGGCCGGTAAACCAGTTTATTTGCGACAAGTTGTTTGGCTTCTTCACACTCGTTTTAGCGATTGTAGTCACAATACCGATTCCTATGGGTAATTGGCCGCCAGCTTTTGCGATCGCATTTTTAGCAGCTGCCTATACAAAAAAAGACGGTCTTCTTTTGGGTATCGGCGCCGTATTAGGCCTTGCGTCTTTGGTCCTTGCTGGATCCGTTGTCGTTGGCGCTATCTATCTGTTTTTACAAATTGTTTAAAAACAAAAACAACAACAAAAACTACATTTCTCATTGAAAAACCAATGATAGAAATTAAAAAAATTGGGCTTCGGTCCAATTTTTTTGTTTCATCTTATATATCGCTCCTATATTCCCCGTTTCTGCCCGCGCACAACTTTGTCAAATCATGACCAAGTTGGAAGTCGCTTTTAGTATGATTTCGCGTCGCAAAAAGTATCGCGTTTTGACATATTATCGGGCAAATTATTTAACAAGGAGATTGGCCATGGCTAATTGTGTAACAGTATATTGGAGAGACATCCCGGCGCAGGTTATCGTCAAAAAGGGTCGAAAAGCGGCCAAAAGGGAACTATCTTTACGTTTTACTGAGGCAATTGACATGTGCGCAATGCGGACAGGAGCTGCCGAAAGCGAAGAATATCTCGCTGAATGGCGTAAAGGAGACCCTGTTTCAGTTTCTGATGATCTGGAGCTTGAAGCTGAAAAAGCAGCCACGGCTTTAGAAGAGAAATATGACAAGGAGCGCTTGGTTGCGCTCATCAAGTCTGAGGGTCGTGAATAGGGAGTATTGCGACACAAGGCTTGCATTTTCCGCAAAAACGGAGGAGCTAGATAATGAATCGCAACAAAATACCAGCTTCTATTGAAGTATCTCCAAAACAAGTTTTGGATGCTGATACCTTAATCGGAAAATTTCCGCCCCTCACCCGCGTTTATATTACAGACGTTGGAACTGATACCACAGACACACTTGTTGCCGCGGCTAAAAAGGTAACGGAATCACGCTATCGTGCTGTCCCGCATTTTGCATCGCGCCGTTTAACAACCAAGCAAGCGCTGGAAACACGTGTAAAGCGCATGACACAAGAAGCAGGCGTGTCTGACGCGTTGATCATCGGTGGTGGCCTCGACAAACCAAATGGCGAGTTCACCTCGACAATGGAAGTGATCGGAACTGGTTTCTTTGATGCCAATGGCATTATGAATATCGGTGTCGCTGGTCATCCTGAAGGATCACCAGATTTTTCAGACGAAGTTGCCTTGGAAGCACTTCGTCTCAAGCAAGAATTTAGCAAACGCTCAGGCGCTGAATTGCGCATCGTCACTCAATTTGGCTTTGACGCCGAAAGCTTCATTAACTGGGCAAGCGGCATTAAAAGCGCAGGCGTCGATCTGCCTATTCACATCGGCGTGGCTGGTCCTGCTAAAATCACAACCTTGCTCAAATTTGCCGCCATGTGTGGCGTGGGCAATTCCATGACATTCCTCAAAAAGCGCTCAAATGCGCTTCTAACGCTTGCAGCCGGCTTTGACCCTGAAGAGGTTGCGCGTCCTTTAGAACAGCACTGGCTCGGCGCTGATGGCACGCCTGTGATTGATCAAATGCATGTATTTCCATTCGGTGGCTTGAAAAAATCTGCTGAATGGCTTGAATCTCGCGGCAGTTGGGATATAAAGACATCTTTATATCTTAATGTCGTAAACGGATAATAACATCCTCTCGCATTATTTTTGGATTGACTTGAAGGAATTAGATTCATGACACGCACAATTGTGGCCTCCGCAACGAAGGAAATCATCATCGGTTTCGACCAACCATTTTGCGTGATTGGCGAACGCATAAATCCAACAGGACGAAAGAAACTAGCAGCTGAAATGGTTGCGGGTAACTTTGAAACCGTAAAGTCAGACGCATTAGCACAAGTGGCCGCAGGCGCCACCATGCTGGATGTAAATGCTGGTGTTACGGCGGTTGATCCAAACGAAACTGAACCGCCATTGCTCGTAAAGACACTCGAAATGGTGCAGGAACTGGTTGATGTGCCCCTGTCCATTGACAGCTCCGTAACCGCAGCAATTGAAGCAGGTCTTAAGGTTGCCAAAGGTCGTCCGCTTGTAAACTCTGTCACAGGCGAAGAAGAAAAACTTGAGGCTATCCTGCCGCTCATCAAAAAGTATGATGTGCCAGTAGTTGCCATCTCAAACGATGAAACAGGTATTTCTGAAGATCCAAATGTGCGCTTTGAAGTTGCCAAGAAGATCGTCGAACGCGCCGCTGATTTTGGCATTAAGCCGGAAGATATCGTCGTTGACCCGCTTGTGATGCCAATCGGCGCTATGGGTACCGCCGGTGATCAGGTATTTAAGCTTGTGCGTCGTTTGCGCGAGGAGTTGAAAGTCAACACCACATGCGGCTTGTCCAACATCTCATTTGGTCTGCCACATCGTCATGGTATCAATGCAGCCTTCATCCCAATGGTCATCGGTGCAGGCATGACGTCAGCCATCATGAACCCTTGTCGCCCGCAAGAGATGGAAGCTGTTCATGGTGCAAACGTGCTCAATGGCACAGACGCAAACTGTCAGAACTGGATCATGACATACCGTGATCACAAGCCTGCAGCGCCGGGCGCACCAGCAGCATCAGCAGACGCAGCTCCTGCTTCAAGTGGCGGTCGCCGTCGTGGTGGTCGCGCCGCACGCAAATCAGCTTAATCAACGCGCAATATTGACAACAGTTTCAAATTGATAACTGTTGTCATTCAAGCATTTCAAGCACTTCATTTGCGAAAGCCATTATGACTGATCATCTCGTTCTATTCATGCCATCTGGAAAACGTGGGCGCTTTGAAAGCGGCACACCGATTTTAGATGCAGCGCGCCAGCTTGGCGTATATATCGAAAGTGTTTGCGGTGGACGCGGCATTTGCGGCCGATGTCAAATCGATACGCAATTCGGTCAGTTTGCAAAACATGGCATCACCTCAACGCAAGAGAACATCTCCGAATTTGGTGCCAAAGAAATACGCTATGCAGAAAAACGAGATCTAAAAACGGGACGTCGCCTTTCCTGCTCTGCACTTATTATGGGCGACCTTGTGGTCGATATCCCGCAGGATAACATCATCAATGCGCAGGTAGTTCGCAAAGATGCAGATACCCGCTATATCGAGCGTAACCCAGCCATTCAAATGTGTTATGTCGAGGTCGAAGAACCAGACATGCACAAGCCATTAGGTGATATCGATCGCCTCCTGTCAGCATTGGAAAATGATTGGGATATTTCCAATATCGTCATCGACACGCATATACTTGCCCAAGCGCAATCCATTTTACGCAAAGGCAAATGGGCGGTCACCGCTGCAATACATCACGACAAAGCCACCCAAAGCGCACATTTGATTGCACTTTATCCTGGCTTGAAAAACGAAGCCTATGGCATTGCCTGCGATATTGGTTCAACCACCATCGCGCTTCATCTATCATCGCTCCTATCTGGGTCCACACTTGCCTCATCCGGCACATCAAATCCGCAAATCCGATTTGGTGAAGACCTTATGAGCCGCGTCTCATATGTGATGATGAACCCGGAAGGCCGCAAAGCAATGACCGAGGCTGTTCGCGAGGCGCTCAATACACTTATCCAAAACGTCTGCGATCAAAGTGGCATTGACCGCAATGACATTCTCGACAGTGTCTTTGTGGGCAATCCTGTCATGCACCATCTTTTCCTGGGCATTGACCCAACGGAGCTGGGCGGTGCACCCTTTGCTTTGGCTGTGTCTGGCGCGGTGAATGTGAAAGCTAGCGAAATAGGTATCAATCTCAACCAAGGCGCCCGCACTTATATGTTGCCGTGTATTGCCGGCCATGTGGGCGCTGATGCTGCTGCAGCAGCCTTGACTGAGGGGCCACATCGCCAAGACGATATGATGTTGATGATCGATGTGGGTACCAATGCAGAAATCGTGCTTGGAAATCAAACGCGCACCGTTGCCGCATCGTCGCCCACCGGCCCTGCATTTGAAGGTGCTGAAACCTCTTGCGGGCAACGCGCGGCCCCTGGTGCCATTGAGCGTATCCGCATCGATCCTGAAACGCTGGAACCACGCTATAGAATTATCGGGACCGAACTCTGGTCAGATGAAGATGGCTTTGATGACGCAGCAAGCGAAACAGGTATCACGGGAATTTGTGGATCCGGCATCATCGAAATCATTGCGGAAATGTATCTCTCCGGCATCATTTCGGAAGATGGTGTGATCAATGGGGATCTGGCTGCAAAATCGGATCGTATTTTCTCAGACGGCCGAACATTCTCATATCTTATCAAAGATGGTGAGCCAAAAATCGTTGTTACCCAAAACGATGTCCGTGCCATTCAATTGGCAAAAGCTGCGCTTTATGCAGGCATCAAATTGCTGATGGATAAACAAAACATCACATCCGTCGACAAGATTGGCCTCGCCGGTGCATTTGGCTCATTTATCGATCCGAAATATGCAATGGTTTTAGGTCTGGTACCAGATTGCGATATTGAACACGTCAAAGCTGTGGGCAACGCTGCGGGTACGGGTGCACGCATGGCTTTGCTTAATCGAGATCACCGCAGAGAAATCGAGCAAGCTGTGCAAAATATTGAAAAGATAGAAACCGCACTCGAGCCAGATTTCCAAGGCCATTTTGTCAATGCGATGGCATTTCCAAATAAAGTGGATCCATTCCCCAAATTGGGAACAATTGTCAAATTACCTGAGCGTTCCGACCCCGCAATATCGGAAAACACTTCAGAAGGTGCTACGCCCCGCCGCCGAGGTGGCAGAAGACGAGCAAGGTAATACCCAACGCAAAACGTTGTAATAAGTTGGGCATAATAATTTTATGATAATGAATTACAGAAGCTGGAGCGACCCGGCTGCTGATCTGCCATTTCTTCCTTCTTCAATTTCGTATGAAATTTTCTGGTTGTCTTGCAATTCTGTTAAGCCTGCAGCCTGAACTGCTGAAATGTGAACGAATACGTCAGCACCACCTTCATCAGGGGCGATAAAACCATATCCTTTAGTTGCATTAAACCACTTTACTGTACCGGTAGCCATACCTAGATCTCCTTGTGACGGCCAATCAAAACAAGTCACAGCGACGAGCTGTCCCCTGCTCGCAATCGGTGCTTCCTCCTGCGATCTTGGGTGCCTATGGCGGGTAACGATCTTGAAAAGAATTAATTGCGTGTGAAATAAATGAGACAATTAAATTAAAATTGCAAGTAATGAATTATGAAGTTACTGTTATCATCAATTAAAGCAAAGTAGATAAGATATTGTTTTTAAACAATTTATCAACAATACTTATCATTCAAAAAAATGATTAAAATTCATTAACTTTTCTATAAATTACCGAAAATATTCTCTGGAATTTTATAAAATTCAGAGTAAAGTCATTGATTAATAATTCAGTTTGCAGCGTCGGCGGGGCACCGATGTAGGAGGATATTGCGTGCAGGCCGAAACCAGAAGCTACGTCTTTTTTCTTGTCGAAGAATTCTCAATGATTGCTTTTAGCATGGCAATCGAACCCTTGCGAATTGCAAATCGCATGGTGGGTCATAAAGCTTATAAATGGCGCATTGCCAGCTTAGACGGTGAACCAGTAACCGCATCAAATGGTGTTGTGATCAACGCAAATACATCCCTTGCCGAAGAACGACGTGCCCTGTTGGGAGAACAGCGTCCAGACATGATGTTTATCTGTTCCGGCGAAAATGTCGAAGCCTATGGCGATAAATCCATGCTTGCCTGGATAAGAGAAACCTATAACCGTGGCGTTGCCGTTGGCGGCATGTGCACAGGCGCATATATTTTAGCAAGATCAGGTATACTCGCGGGCAAAAGTTGCGCAATACATTGGGAAAACTTGGCTGGCTTTACCGAAACATTTCCAGAGATCGATGCCTGCGCGGATCTTTATGAAGTCGATGGAAATCTGCATACTTGTGCGGGCGGCACAGCATCGCTTGATATGCTCTTAGCATTAATCGGTGAACATCATGATGACGAAATTGTTGCGCGTGTATGCCAAGGTGCGATTACAGACCGGGTTCGCAGTCCAAAAGACCGCCAGCGTTTGCCGCTAAGAGCGCGGTTAGGCGTTCAAAATTCAAAAGTGTTGTCTGTCATTGAATTTATGGAAGCAAATCTCAGCGAACCATTATCTTTAGCGGAAATTGCAAGCAAAGTGGGTCTGTCTCGGCGTCAAATTGAACGTTTATTCCGAACGGAAATGGGACGTCCGCCAGCGCGTTATTATCTTGAAATTCGGCTGGATAGAGCACGTCATTTGCTCTTGCAATCAAGCCTTCCCATTGTAGAAGTCGCGATTGCTTGCGGTTTTATTTCCGCGTCCCACTTCTCAAAGTGCTACCGGGAAACCTACCACAAGTCTCCGCAACAAGAGCGCATTGATCGCTAGGTTAATTGGCTAAGTAGACCCTTCAACATTACGAACAAAAACTTCGCGATGTGGGAATGGAATTTCGATGTTTTCAGCCTTAAAGCGCTCATAGATCGCGATACGCAATTCATTGCGCACGGTTAATCCATTGCCTATATCGGCTAAGAAGGCGCGTATAACGAAATCAAGCGAAGAGGCTCCAAAATCGGCGAATTCAACACTTGGTTCGGGTGTTTTCAAGATATTGGGATTTTCATTGGCGATTTCAATCAGTAAATCTATAATGCGTTGCGGGCTATTGTCATAGGCAACCCCCACCATAACTTCGACCCGGCCAATTGGATTGCGATGAGTCCAGTTACCCACGGCACCGTTGACGAGCTCTGAATTCGGCACAATGACCGATTTACGCGAGAAAGTTTCAATCTCGGTTGCGCGCACCGAAATCTCTTTAACGATCCCCTGCACACTGGTTGTTTCCACCCAGTCGCCAGCTTTAAACGGACGTTCTGCCAATAAGATCAAGCCTGAAACAAAATTGCTGACAATCGTCTGCAATCCAAAACCGATACCAAGCGAAAGCGCACCAGCAACAAGCGCGAGATTTGAGAGATCAAATCCGGCGGCAGATACTGCGATCATTGCAGCCAGTGCAATACCAAAATAGCCTATGACCTTTCGGATCGAATTACGAACTCCGAGCTCAACCTTACCCCGTGCCAAGACATTTCTATCAAGCCATTGTTGGAAGTGACGAGTAGCAAAATAACCAATACCAAAAAGGATCAGACCGATACCGATATTGAGCAATGAGATGTTTATCCCGCCAATCTGCAAATGCGTAAATAATGCCAATGCACCCGACATAACTTCTTCAGATGCAAAGCCCCATTGCAGCAGGATAAATGACAGACCAAGACCAAGAACAACAAGGTAAATCAAAATACCAAACAAGAGGCCCAATCTATTCGCGCTTTGCTCAGATATCTGGATGGTTTTTGCGAGCTTTGTGCCCAAAGGTGAAGCCGCAAAAGCACCCTCCAACATGATTGATTTTGCCGATAGTAAGCCAAAATAGATCACAATCAGCAATGCACCAGTCACAACAATCTGCGAGGCGATAAACGAGGCCAGCGCGACATAACCAACCAGACTAATGAGGATCAAAGATACACCAGCAATTAAAAGCGTTGTGCGGATCCATCCCGGCGCCGATACACCCGTTTCGCTATCTAATTTGCCTTCAGGGGCAATCGGTTCCAAACGAGACACAATGATAAGCACCACCGCTACAGCCACCGTTTCAAAAAATGCCTGCGCAACACTATTTTGCAATGGAAGGTCCAAAATCTCGCGAATGCCCACGCCTACATAGGAAATGGTTCGAACGGCAAATAAAAATCCGATCAACAAAAACAGCCACTTTGCGCCGCGATTGGTCACATTGATCAAACGGCTTTTCGCATCCCATGGTGAAAGAATGACGCGCGCTAAAGTAAACACCAAGACCAGTGCCACAGCGGATTGAATTAAACGCGCAAATAGTGCGGCAAAATCAATGCGTAACACGCCAAAATCTAGCAATAGGAAATACGTGCTCGCGCCAACAGCTGCAGCGGTTAGCGTCGGGATGGCTGCCGACCAAAATGCGGACGTTAGCTTGGCGCCAATGCCCCCCTCTTCCACCTGGTTACGCCGCAGGATAAAGCGTCCAAAAATCCGATAACCGCCAAAGTAAATCAAAAGACCGGTGATTGCCGATAATCCTAACGATGTGAAAAGAGCGCTGCGTTTGAATTCCCAGACAAATGCAAGCCAGGCTTTTGTCTTTATCCAAAACTTGGACATTTCTTCGCGAAACATATTATGGATTTCAAACGCTGAGATACCGCCAATTTCGACCCGCTCAAACAAAGCTCTTGTAAACAGATCACGTCGCGTGATCCCAACATCAAAGACAAGATCATCCAATCGGGTCGCCAGCTTTTCCATGCGCCCGACATAGACCGACAACAAGGCACTGCTTTCCGTTAACGCCTGGCGCTCAACGGTGATCGCCTGCGCTTCCGAACCGTCAGATGGCGCGTCGCCAAGTGCTGTGAGCTTTTCTTTGTCGCTCGCCGCATCCAATCTAAACTGATCAAGACTGTCCTGTACTTGGATGAGCAATTCGCTCGCGTCAGTGCGAATGTCAATTAAGACATCTTCAGCATCTTTGTTTTGATCAAAACGGTTTTCAAGGCTATTGATCAGGCTCTCAAACTTATCGATCTGAACTTCATCACGCGTCAGTTCTTGTGTTTGTTGAGCAAATCCGCTGCTGGCAATAAATATAAACGCCACAAAGAACATGACGAAATGTTTCGTCATTTTACGAAGAAGATTGTGGATGGAAGTCAAATCAAACACGTCATAATCCCGAACAAGATGTGCGAATATAAAGCAGAAAACCTATTTATCTCATATCGTGTCGAAATGCCAATTAAGGATTTCAATCATATATTCTGCTAAATTATCCGCATAATTTTGTTTCTCTTTAACTGCAAAGACTTCGGATAATTCTGCGTCAGGGTCGCTTTGAATAAAACCGTTAATTTGCCGGCACAGTTCCGCTGCTGTTAAGTCAAATTTACATCGCGTGACCGCAATTGTATTTCTCCCATGTCGGAACACATGAAACCCATCTTGAATTGCAGATTGTGATAAATCCACACCCGTTTCTTCACCCAATTCGCGCTTGATATTGGCCAATAGATTAATCTTGCCGTCTTCTATGTCATCGGCATCCAACGAGCCCGATGGCGCGTAACACTTGCCACCATTATAAGTATGCGCAGCCATTCTTCCCAATAACGGGAACCCTTCTTTTGAGACGATTAATCCAAGCGCAAACAAATGTTCGCCCTCACCGTCTTTATTCTTCAGCCAATGCAAAAATGTGGAATAAGGAAGAAGGTGGCTAATTCCCAAAAGGCGTTTATCGGTAAAGTTGAGCTCTCGCTCTAAGAATACCAAGCCATTAAACAATGATGGCTTTTTTACAACTTCACCCTGCCATGCTTCAAGTGCGATATCAGCGTTTTTGACATGATAAGGATGCGGTTGATCTGTCACACTCAGCTCAACCGATTGCACATAAATGGGGAGTGTCTCTGCCATGAATATCTCAGATACCAATATCTAAATAATGTTGATCTTCGTTACAATTGGACAATGATCAGATGCTTTGGGCCGATCCCATCCGACGCGAGGATAGCGCTCAACTTCTTGTCCATGCGGAAATACTGTCCGATGAGGCTGACCTGCGCGGATGACTTCCGGTATTTCTTTCGATGAAGATTTTGCAAGCGCGGGCGAGAGCAAAATGTAATCAAGCTGACAAAGTTGTTGAACCTTTGGACCACGGGTATGATAGGTCGTCCAGCGATCCAATTCATCGCGTTTATTCATCACATTCTCGCAAAAGCCATCTGACAAAAACACATCGAGTGCACTTGGGCTGTCATTTTGAGGATGAAATGAATAACCATCACGTCGATTGCCTTTAACCACCACCTTCAACTGGTAATCATTCATGTCACCACAAATAACAAATCGTTTGTTATCTGTTTTGCCCTTGCCAAAGCGCCGCTCAATAATCTTACGAACAGCCTTTGCCTCAGCGCGACGCACCGGCATAGTGTAGGTTCTACCATCGAGCCCATCACGCGCCGGACCCATGGATTTAAAATGCACGTTATAGATCGTCAGCGGTTTGCCGCCCACCTTGACGTCAATTTCCTGACAATCACGCTTAAAGACACGATCATTGGGGTTATATTTTTCATCCAATTCATCAGACAGCAGGTCAAGCTCACCATAGGTGAGGTCCGCATGGGTTTTCATCCGAACAAATTCAATCTCATCGCCATCTGCTGTGTGATCACGCATCATCACCGCAACATCAATGCCGCGCCGATCATTACCTTCAGCGATAAATTTATGCTGATAGCCTTCACCGATCATTCGATAGAGATATCCACGCTCAAATGCTTTAAGCGTTTCAAGATCCTCAACTTCTTGCAGGCAAATGATATCGGCATAGGTGTCGGCTATCGCCAAAGCGGTCATTTGGCGTGTGTCATCAGTGATGGACATCTGACGCGCAATTTCCATTTGTTTATATTGCTCTTTATCCTGAGCGTCATAAAGGCTGGTAACGCGATCTTGGCGATGATCAAGGTGAAATCCAGAAAAATCAAAACGGCTCAGCAAATTTTCAGTATTAAATGTTGCTATTCTCAGTGCCATAGATTTCATTCCCCTTGCTGACCGCAGGAGAGTTGACCGGTTTGCCCAATTTCGTCAAGTGTTTCATCAAGAGATACATTAAGCCATTTGCGAAATGGATTGTGCGAGTTTTGCAATTCCCTGGCTAATCTCTTCTTCATTCGGACGGGAAAAATTCAACCGCATTGTATTTTGGCCCGTTCCGTCGGGGTGAAAAGCATTGCCGGGCACAAAGGCAACCTTTTGTTCTTTGACGGATTTTTCCAAGAGCTTTGCAGCATCGATGTTCTTTGGCAGTGTGAGCCAAACAAACATTCCACCCTCTGGTAGCGTCCACTGAACGTCTTTCGGCATATGAGATGAAAGTGCTTCCAACATTGCATCCCTGCGCGATTTATAGAGCGTTTTGATCGCCTCAATTTGATCATCAAATCCGGTTTGAACAACCCGTTGAACAGCCATTTGGTTAAGCGTTGGCGAATGCAAATCAGATGCCTGCTTGATGAGAACAAGCTTGTTGATCACATCCATCGCTGCACATACCCAACCAACTCGTAAACCGGGGCTCAGGGTCTTTGAAAAACTGCCGCAGTAAATGGTTTTCGTCTTTTCAATATCCCCTGAACGCGCAACATCCAATGCCAATACAGACGGCAAGGCTTCACCCTCAAATCTGAGTGCTTGATAAGCGGCATCTTCAATCACCGGTGCACCAATCTCATCAGACAAATCAAGCAAAGCCTCACGTTCGGACAAACTTAGTGTTTTGCCTGTTGGGTTGGCGAAATCTACTGATGAATAGAGCATTTTCACCTGACCACCATTTTCAGCGGCTTGGTTGATATAGCTTTCGGGCGATCTGTTGCCATTTAAATTTAACTGATCAAACAACGGCTCATAAGCCCGGAAAGCTTGGATGGCACCAAGATATGTCGGCCATTCAACCATCACTGTATCACCCGGCGAAACAAATAATTTACCCAAGTAATCAAGTGCTTGTTGGGAACCTGATGTGATAAAAATATTGTCAGATGAGCAAGGAACACCGTGATCTTCCATCCATTTCGCAAGCCAAACCCGCAGAGGGTGATATCCCTCACTAACTGAATATTGCAGACCTTTGTCTGCTTCATCGCTTGCTAAAATCTCTGAATAAGCTGCATGAAACTCTTTACGAGGAAATAATACCGGATCCGGAATTCCACCAGCAAAGGAAATGATGTCCGGTTGATCAAGGAGTTTTAACAATTCCCGGATTTCAGACGCCTTCATAGATTGCGTGCGCGTTGCAAAAATTTCTTGCCAATTCATGGTACACTCCAATAGGTCAGTAAAGCTGACATAATCAGATATACTGACTAAAAATATATTGCAATAAATTTTTCGCGTATCAACACTATAACACTCAATGTGATTGTTTTTAATTAACTATTTTGTTAGTCAAAGTTTACTTTCTATGGATTTATCTCAATGCTCACCTTTGCCCTTGCCGTATTTTTACTGATTATCACGCCGGGACCAGGTGTTTTAACATTGGCGGGTGTCGGGTCAGCTTTTGGCTATAAACCCGGATTTCGTTATTTGTTAGGCCTCCTTATCGGCCAAAACATGGTCGCACTCGCAGTTGTATCAGGTCTTGCAGCAATATTGTTGGCGGCGCCCATTGTGAGAAATATTCTTCTCGTCCTCTCAGTCAGTTATTTGTGTTTCCTTGCCTATAAGATCGCATTCTCAGGCACCAAAACAGCCTTTGCAGGTGCGCAGAAAGAACCGGGTATTTCAGGCGGTGTCATGCTGCAAGCGATCAATCCCAAAGCCTATGTGGTCAATACCAGCTTCTTTACGGGCTTTGCCATTTGGCCTGACAATTTTGCGGCAGAAATCACCTATAAATTTATCGTGCTTAATCTCATATGGATTAGCATCCACGTCCTCTGGCTGGCTGTTGGCGTCACGATCAACCGGCTCAATCTTGCACCGCGCACGCAATTTATCATCAACATTGCCATGGCACTGGCACTGCTATCGGTGATCTTTCTTGCGCTTTGGGCCCAGTTTTATCGCTGAATAATTCCGCAAAACATTAATCGCACGAAGGCATCTTATTCCAAGCATCGAGCGCCGCAATCTTATAGGCTTCTGCAAGGGTTGGATAATTGAAGGTATTTTCAACGAAATATTCAAGCGTGCCTTTCAGGTTCAAGACGGCCTGCCCAACATGGATCAATTCCGTTGCTCCCTCACCCACGATGTGACAGCCAAGCAGACGTCGGGTTTTGAGCGAAAAAATCATCTTCAGCATACCGGTTTCTAAACCCATAATATGCCCGCGAGATGTTTCTCTAAACCGCGCAATCCCGCATTCGTAAGGAATATTGCGCTCGGCAACCTCTTCTTCTGTCATGCCGATGGTTGAAATTTCTGGCACGGAATAAATGCCATAGGGGAAATATTCTGGTGGGTCATAAGCCTTTTCACCAAAGGCGTGGCAGGCGGCAATTCGTCCCTGCTCCATCGATGTTGATGCAAGACTTGGGAAACCAATCACGTCACCAGCGGCATAAATGCCTTTCACATCTGTTTCAAATGTTTTTGGATCAACTTTGATGCGACCACGATGATCGCATTCAAGCCCGCAATTTTCCAACCCGAGCGAATCTGTTGCGCCCATGCGCCCCGCAGCAAAGAGCACCATATCAGATTTGATCAAACGGCCATCTTCCATATCGATCTGGCAGCCGCCGCCATCAATCAAACTAACTTTCTCAACCTTCTTGCCAAAGCGCAAAACCATATTTCGGTCACGCAATTGGTAAATCAAATCACCAACCAGCTCTTTATCGATAAAATCGAGCATGGAATCGCGCGGTTCAACAAGTGTAACATGCACATCAAGCGCATTAAAGATTGTTGCATATTCAATCCCGATCACACCTGCACCAATCACTGTAATGCTGCGCGGCAGATCTTCCAGATCCAAAATTTCATCACTATCGAGCAGACGCTTCCCGTCAAAAGGAAGATCATCAGGTCGATA
>JAHDFS010000043.1:0-1247 GCA_020628035.1 Rhizobiaceae bacterium | reverse complement strand
TTCTCGATAACAATGACGCGTTTCCCCAGTTTCGCGGCTTGAATGGCTGCCCGTCGGCCAGCAGGCCCACTCCCAATAACAATCAAGTCATAATGTTCCAAAGTGATTCCCCAATGCTTTTGAACACGTTATTTTTCAGAGCCTAGCAAATTCACAAACAGCTGCAAGTCCGATTGTGGACGCATCAAGTTCATTTCCAGACATGTCATAAAAAAAGGCCTCAATCGAACGCGAGTGAGACCTTGTGATAAGTGTAGCTGACATCAAAGCTTAAAAGTCATCATAATAGGTTTCACCAAAGAGGCTATTGACCGTATTATCCCGCGCAGCTTCTGCAATAGATTTCATGATCTCAAGGGCAGCTTCCATTTCCAGATCAACCACAGCTTCAGCCGTTAACGGGCTTTCGCCTTCATCCTGATCAAAATCAGTTTGTGTGCCGTTATCATCAAATAATGCGGCCATATCGTTTAGGCTGCCAATTCCAGCACCAAAGCCGAGACCTTTTTGGTCACCGATTGATAGATATGAAGCTTGAGTCACTTTAGAACGTGCAAATGAGAATGAGGTGACAGTGTTGCCATCTTCATCCTCACCAATTGAGAAGTCGATGCTAAAAGACTGAGTGTTTTCATATTCGATCGCCTGGAAACCGCCATTTCTGTTGGCCCCTTCAAAGGCAAACGAGGTCGACATTTCAAAATTCAGGCTAAATCCGGTTAGACGCCCATTTTCCTGCTCCATGGAAAAGGAAAGACCCGCATAGGATTCAAGATCCAAGCTAACGGCACTACCATTACCATTACCTTTAAAGGCAGACACAGATAATGTGCTTTCAAATTCTGCGGTTGTCAGACTTGTAAGCGTACCCGCATTGTTACCACCTTTAACAGGTTCATCTGAAATACGGTTTTGCAAACTATCCATGAATGCAGTAATGATTTGAGATGAGGCTTTGTCAAATGACTGCCGCGCACCATCTTGATGGCTCTGAATGGCGTTCAGAACATTGCGCGGACCCGGAGGCTGCGAGCTCTTTTGCGAGTTGCCATTTTCTTGAGAGGATTGAAGAAGTGAAATATTGGTGGATTGTTGAAATCCGGCAAATGCTGAAATCATAATACGACCTACTCCTGGGCACCCCCCAGCACCAATTAAAATACAAACAAAACCACCAAAAAAGTGGTGAAATATTCTTTAAATTTAACAGGATAGTCTTAATTGCTATTTAACCAGATCATATCAGA
>JAHDFS010000042.1 GCA_020628035.1 Rhizobiaceae bacterium | reverse complement strand
GATCTGGGAGAAGAAAATGACAGAATCAAATGGCCTTATGAAAGGCAAACGCGGCCTTATCATGGGCGTTGCGAACAATCGTTCGATTGCCTATGGCATTGCAAAGGCTTTGTGTGACGCAGGTGCCGAAGTAGCACTGACTTACCAAGGTGAAGCGTTGAAAAAACGTGTTGAGCCGATTGCTGCTGAGCTGGGCGCAATTGTTGTTGGCGATTGTGATGTCACAGATCCTGGTTCAATGGATGCCGTATTTTCCAAGATTGAAGCCGATTGGGGTAAGATGGACTTCCTTGTTCATGCTATTGGTTTTTCAGACAAAAACGAGCTTACAGGCCGTTATGTAAATACCAGCCATGACAATTTCATCAAAACCATGGATATCTCGGTTTATTCCTTCACGGCAGTTGCACAACGCGCTGAGAAACTAATGACCGATGGTGGCTCTATGCTTACATTGACATATTATGGTGCTGAGCGCGTCATGCCGCATTATAATGTCATGGGTGTTGCTAAAGCTGCGCTTGAAGCAAGCGTTCGTTACTTGGCTGTTGATCTAGGTGGCAATAAGATCCGCGTTAATGCGCTATCAGCTGGTCCGATTAAAACGCTCGCAGCATCTGGTATTGGTGACTTCCGCTATATTCTTAAATGGAATGAATATAACTCACCACTTAAGAAGACCGTGACCATTGAAGAAGTTGGTGACAGCGCACTTTATCTACTTTCTGACCTCTCACGCGGAGTAACTGGTGAAGTGCATCACGTTGATTCTGGTTATCACGTGGTTGGTATGAAAGCTGTTGATGCCCCTGACATCAGTACAGTTTAAATAACAAAGTTTTCAGGGGCCAATTGGCCCCTTTTTTAATTCTATAACCGAGGTTTCCCAATGGTACTTTATGTGGTTCGCCACGGCCAAACAGACTATAATGCTGAGATGCGTTTTCAAGGTCGTTTGGATATTCCGCTTAACGAACATGGCAAAGAGCAAGCGCGTGGCAATGGTCGTGCATTAAAAACGCTTATTGGTGATCGGATCGGTGAATTTGATTTTGTTTCAAGTCCGCTTGGTCGTACCCGTCAAACGATGGAGCTCATCCGCTCCGAACTTGGTTTGGATGTAAGTGATTATCGATTAGATGATCGATTGGTCGAATTATCATTTGGTGATTGGGAAGGGTTTACCATCAGCGATCTGGAGCATACTTTTCCTGAGCTCTTTGCCGAACGCGAAAATGATAAATGGAATTTCGTACCTCCGGGCGAACCTTCTGAGAGTTATAACATATTATCTCAACGCATAGCGCCCTATCTTAAATCTGTCGATAAACCAACCGTTTGCGTTTGCCATGGAGGCGTTATTCGCGCCATGTTCCAAATCATAAATGGCGGGGATTCACGGGCAGCTGCAGCTGCGCCAATTCCACAAGACCGTTTGGTGAAAATTGAGGATAATCAAATCGGCTGGCTCTAATTGTGCGCTTAACGATGCGATAATAGAAAATAGTTTAAAAACCCAGCGTTTTGCCCTATGAGGGGTACAAGAACGATACTTTTACGGATGAATTTATGTCCCATAATACTTTTGGTCATATGTTTCGCGTCACCACATGGGGCGAGAGCCACGGCATAGCCATCGGTTGTGTGGTAGATGGGTGCCCTCCTGGTATTCATTTCACAACAGAAGAATTGCAACATTGGCTTGATAAACGCAAACCCGGGACCAACCGTTTTGTTACGCAACGCCGTGAAGCTGATGAAGTTCGCGTGCTATCGGGTGTTCTACCGCAAGAAGACGGATCATTCATTTCAACTGGCACACCGATTTCGTTGGAAATACAGAACACAGATCAACGGTCTAAAGACTATTCTGAAATTGCCAAACGTTATCGTCCTGGCCATGCTGATTACACCTATGATGTAAAATATGGCATTCGCGATTATCGCGGTGGCGGTCGCTCATCAGCGCGTGAAACAGCGACACGTGTTGCGGCTGGTGGATTGGCGCGAAAAGTTGTGCCAAATATGATTGTCCGTGCTGCACTTGTGCAAATTGGAACGAAAAAAATCAATCGTGACAATTGGAACTGGGATGAAGTGAACAATAACCCGTTTTTCGCACCTGACCCCGAAATCGTTCCGGTTTGGGAAGAATATCTTGATGAAATCCGCAAAAGCGGATCATCCGTTGGCGCGATTATCGAAGTGGTGGCAGAAAATGTACCGGCTGGATTGGGCGCACCTATTTACGCCAAACTCGACACTGATATCACCGCCAATTTGATGTCAATTAATGCTGTTAAAGGCGTTGAAATTGGTAATGGTTTTGAAGCTGCTATGATTTCTGGTGAAGAAAATGCCGATGAGATGCGCATCGGCGAAGATGGCGAACCGGAATTTTTATCCAATAAAGCCGGCGGCATTCTAGGCGGAATTTCAACAGGCATGCCAGTTGTTGCGCGCTTTGCCGTTAAACCGACATCATCAATCCTCACCACACGCAAAAGCATTGATAGCGATGGGCAGGAAGTCGATGTGCGCACCAAAGGTCGTCACGATCCATGCGTGGGTATTCGAGCCGTGCCGATTGGTGAAGCGATGGTGGCATGCGCGATTGCCGATCATTATATCCGTGACCGGGGGCAAACTGGTCGCCTTGGTTCTCAAAACAATAATAATAATCAGGATTAAGTAAGATGTCGTTCAATCAAGCACGCGTTGTAGAGGCCATTCGCGCTATTGAAAATGGTGAGATCGTTGTTGTCACAGATGATAATGACCGTGAAAATGAGGGCGATCTCATTGTCGCTGCCACTCATTGTACACCTGAGAAAATGGCATTTATCGTGCGTCATACATCGGGCATTGTGTGCACACCTATGCCGCGTTCTGAGGCAAAGCGCCTAAACCTAACGGCAATGGTTGCTGAAAACGATGCCCCGCATGAGACCGCGTTTACCGTTACTGTCGATTATAAACACGGAACGACAACCGGTATTTCCGCCGATGATAGAACTTTGACAGTTCGCAATTTGGCCAATCCAAATGCCGGAGCTGAGGACTTTGTCCGTCCTGGTCATATCTTCCCGCTGGTTGCGCGCGAAGGTGGGGTTTTAATGCGTTCTGGCCATACAGAAGCTGCCGTTGATCTATGCAAGCTTGCAAATTTGCCACCTGTCGGGGTGATCTGCGAGATGGTCAATGACGATGGTTCTGTCATGCGCGGAGAGCAAGTAAGCAATTTTGCCAAGGAACATGGTCTGAAAGAAGTCTCTGTCGCTGATTTGATCGCCTATCGTCAGCGCCAAGAGACATTGATTGAACGCAACGATACATTTGAGATCGAAACACCCTATGGCATGGCAGTCGCTCATAGTTATTCATTGCCATGGGATCCAATGCAGCATTTGGCCGTTGTGTTTGGTGATATTCGCGATGGTGAGGATATTCCTGTGCGTTTGCATCTGGAATCGGTTGCCGATGATGTGTTTGGCAAAGCGCAGCCTTTGCAAGAAAACATCAAACGCATTGCTGACCATGGCCGCGGAATTGTGGTTTATCTGCGTGAAGGATCTGTGGGTGTGGGTCGACAGGCTGCGCGCCGATTGGAAGTTTCAGGTCAAGAAGCCCACGCCGAAGCGCAAACGCGTGAAGAAGAATGGCTCGAAATTGGCCTTGGTGCGCAGATTTTGAAAGATCTGGGCACAATCTCTATTCGCCTTCTTGCTTCAAAAGAACGCCATTATGTGGGCCTTGAAGGTTTTGGCATTGAAATCTCGTCCACGGAAATTATGGAATAACTAAACGAAACAAATCATCTCATGACAACTGAACTTTTCCGCAACCCGATATGCATTGAACATATCACCCCTCCGGGACATCCTGAACGTCCGGATCGGTTGCGAGCTTTGGACCAGTTGTTTGAACATGACAATTTTAGCGCACTCGTTTCGCTTGAAGCTAAAGCTGCACCTGAAGAAAGTGTGTTGCTTGCACATCCGCAAAGTCATCTCGACAAAGTTCGCCGCGCTGTCCCTGACACCGGCATGGTACAAATTGATGGCGACACGACGATGTCTCCGCTCAGTTTCCAAGCCGCGTTAACTGCGATTGGCGGCGCGATGGAAGCGGTGGATCATGTCTTTGAGGGTAAGGCAGATAATGCATTTGTCGCAACCCGTCCGCCGGGTCATCATGCTGAACGTGAAACCGCAATGGGATTTTGCCTTTTTAATCAGGCAGCCATTGCCGCAAGACATGCGCAACAAGTCCATGGTGCTGAACGGGTTGCGATTGTTGATTTTGACGTTCATCATGGCAATGGCACACAGGATATATTCTATGATGATCCGAGTGTTATTTATTGCTCAACACATCAGATGCCGCTTTATCCGGGAACAGGTGCGAAGAATGAAACCGGTGAAGGCAATATCACCAATGCGCCGCTGGCTAGAAATGATGGCAGTGATCATTTCAAAGAAGCCTTTAAAACGCGCATTCTGCCTGCATTAACCCAAGCAGATGCGGATCTTATCATCATCTCAGCCGGGTTTGACGCGCATCACCGAGATCCACTGGCCGAGATCAACCTTGTGGCAGATGATTTTGACTGGGCCACGGGTAAAATCATGGAGATCGCCGGCGCAAGTGCCGACAACCGTCTCGTCAGCATCCTCGAAGGAGGCTATGATCTCTTGGGGCTTGCTGAGTCGGCAGGTGCGCATATTTATCGAATGATGAAAGGTTAGTCATGAGCGATCAGAACGAAAACAATGCTGACATTGAAAAAATGAGCTTTGAACAGGCTGTTTCTGAGCTGGAAACGATTGTGACCAAACTTGAGAGCGGTGATGTCGAGCTTGAAAAATCAATTGAGATCTACGAACGCGGTGAAGCGTTGAAAAAACACAGCCAGAATTTGCTTGGCGCAGCGGAAAAACGAATTGAGAAAATTCGCCTTGATCGCGCGGGAAATCCACAAGGCACAGAACCTTTGGACCCTGAATAGGTCACAAAAACACCTTTAAATCATCCAACTTGCGCCCAACTCCGTAACAATTGTGATCATATAAGCGGATTTGACGCATCAAATTGGCGATAAAACTGTTTACAGTCCTAAGAAGACACGCTACGCCAGTTGGTAACAAAGTAAGGGGTTATTTTGACACAGTCGCCGCATACACCAGTTCTGGACAAAGTATTAGTACCATCAGATTTAGATCACATCGACGATAGTGAACTTCCTGCGCTCGCAGATGATGTTCGCGCGGAGATGATTGATGCTGTGTCGCGAACGGGTGGACATTTGGGTGCTGGTCTTGGTGTAGTTGAGTTAACGGTTGCGATCCATAAAGTTTTCAATACGCCTCATGATCGTTTGATCTTTGATGTTGGCCATCAATGCTATCCTCACAAAATCCTAACCGGACGTCGTGACCGCATTCGAACTTTGCGTCAGCAAGATGGTTTGTCTGGTTTCACCAAGCGGGCTGAAAGCGAATATGACCCATTTGGCGCAGCGCATTCGTCGACCTCAATTTCTGCTGGCCTCGGCATGGCAGTTGCCAGTGATTTACAAGATACACCGCGTAACGTGATTTCTGTCATTGGTGATGGCGCGATGAGTGCCGGCATGGCTTATGAAGCGCTGAATAATGCGGGTGCGCTTGACGCACGACTTATCGTGATCTTGAACGACAATGATATGTCAATTGCACCGCCCACGGGCGCCATGAGCGCCTATCTTGCGCGTCTGGCGTCTGGACGCACCTATATGGGCATGCGCGACATTGGTAAAAAAATGACCGCTTATCTCGGTCAAACCATGGACCGCGCCATTACACGTGCCTTTGAACATGCTCGTGGTTATGTAACCGGCGGCACCATGTTTGAAGAGCTTGGCTTTTATCACATTGGTCCGATCGATGGGCATAATCTTGATCATCTCTTGCCGGTGCTGCGCAATGTGCGTGATAATTCTACTGGACCCGTGATCATTCATGTCGTCACGCAAAAAGGCAAAGGCTATGCGCCTGCTGAAGCTGCGAGTGATAAATATCACGGTGTGGGCAAGTTCGATGTCATTACTGGTACTTTGGCAAAGGCCAAACCCAATGCACCATCTTATACGTCAGTTTTCGCCAAAGCTCTGATCAAAGAAGGCGAAGCTGATGACAAGGTAATTGCGGTTACTGCCGCCATGCCATCTGGTACTGGGCTTGATAAATTTAACGATATTTTCCCAGAGCGTTGTTTTGATGTAGGCATCGCCGAACAACATGCCGTGACATTTGCCGCAGGAGCTGCAACAGAAGGCTTAAAACCCTTTGTGGCGCTATATTCGACATTTTTGCAGCGCGCTTATGATCAGGTGGTTCATGATGTGGCGATCCAAAAATTGCCCGTACGTTTTCCAATCGATCGCGCGGGATTTGTGGGCGCCGATGGCCCAACTCATGCCGGTAGTTTTGATACGACATTCTTAGCAACCCTTCCTGATTTTGTTGTCATGGCAGCGAGCGATGAAGCTGAACTTATGCATATGACCCGCACAGCAGCAGCTTATGACGAAGGTCCGATTTCATTTAGATATCCGCGCGGCGAAGGCGTTGGTGTTGAGCTGCCAGAACGCGGTTCAATCATCGAAATTGGTAAAGGCCGCGTGGTCAAAGAAGGCACCAAAGTTGCGCTTTTATCATTCGGTACGCGCCTTGCAGATTGTCTGCTAGCAGCGGAAGATTTGGATGCATCAGGGCTATCAACAACCGTTGCCGATGCACGATTTGCAAAACCGCTTGATCACGATCTGATCCGTCAACTGGCTTCGGAGCATGAAGTGCTGATTACGATTGAAGAAGGTGCCGTTGGCGGCTTTGGCAGCCATGTCGCGCATTACCTCTCACATGAAGGCTTGCTGGATGGCGGCTTGAAATTCCGCCCGCTCGTCATGCCTGACATTTATATGGATCAGGCCAGCCCCGATAACATGTATATGCAAGCCAAGCTTGATCGTGCAGGCATTATCGATGTTGTGTTCAAAGCTCTTGGCACAGAAAAGACTGTGCTGCCCTTTAGCTCAAAATAACTGAGTTTGATCTGATGCGTCTTGATCAACTTCTTGTCGCAAAAGGAGATTATCAAACGCGCGCGCGTGCACAGGATGCTATTTCCCGCGGCACAGTGATCGTCAATGGCGTAAAGGCTAAAAAAGCCGGGCAACAAGTGGATGAGAACGCAAAGATTGAGATCTCCGACCCTGCAAGTGCTTATGTCTCCCGCGCAGCATTGAAGCTCAAAAAAGGTCTAGAACATTTCGCATTTAACGCCGATGGTAAAACAGCGTTAGATGTTGGCGCGTCAACGGGTGGCTTTACGCAAGTCTTGCTGGAAAATGGCGCACGCCATGTGATTGCAATTGATGTTGGCCATGATCAATTACATCCCTCTCTTGTTAGTGACCCACACGTTGATCAAATCGATGGGCTCAATGCGCGAGACCTTTCAGAAGAACATCTGTTTGGACACAAAATTGATTTGGTCGTGAGTGACGTTAGCTTCATATCGCTGAAACTTGCGCTCCCCCCTGCGCTATCCTTAGCCGCCTCGGGAGCTCAGACAATTCTTCTTGTTAAACCTCAATTTGAAGCTGGGCGTGACGCAATTGGTAAAGGCGGCATCTTAAAAGATCCATCAATGGGACCAAAAATTGCAGACGATCTGCTCAATTGGCTTGACGGACAACCCAATTGGTCGGCATTAGATGCTATACAATCGCCGATCACCGGAAGCGATGGCAATATTGAATATCTCATTGGGGGCATCAAAGCGTGAGCCAAATTGAAGTTAAAATCGATCATGTGGGTGCACGTGGCGACGGCATAGCCAAAACTGAGAATGGCCCGATATTTGTTCCTTTTGCTTTGGCGGGTGAAATCGTCAGCGTGGACCTTGATAAATCGCGTGGCACGATAACCCAAATCAAATCCAAAAGTCCGGAGCGAATTGATCCTGTTTGTGCACATTTCCAAAAATGCGGCGGATGCGTCGTCCAGCATATGTCGGATGACGCATATCAAAACTGGAAGTTAAACAATGCGCAGCAAGCATTGGATAAAGCTGGCATCAAGCACAAGATTGATCAATTCCTACCATGCACGATAGGTGAACGCCGCCGCGTGGTTTTAACCGCCCATCGCACCAATGAAGAAACACAATTGGGATATTTGCAGGCTGGCAGTCATGATCTCGTCGCCATCAATGAATGTGCGGTTGCGCATCCTGTGATCGTTCAAAATTTTGACCTGTTTCGTGATGTGGCACAAATCGTAACGCCACATTATAAGACATCGCAGCTGACGATCCTTTTGTGTGAAAATGGGTTTGATATCGCCATTGACGCAGATTTCTCTTTGAAGGATGCAACGATCCATGCGGTCTCGCAAAAGGCGACCTCAACAAATGTGATCAAACGGCTTGCCTTTAACGGCGAAGTGCTGGTGGAAATCGAACCTCCGGTTTTAACTTTCGGAGAGACCATCATCCAAGTACCGTCAGGGAATTTTGTTCAAGCCAGCAAACGCGCTGAACTTGAAATGGTTGATCTTGTGACGAAACATCTAAAACCGTGCAAAAAAGTGGTTGATCTGTTTTCCGGAAGCGGTACCTTCACCTTTCCTCTGGCTCATAAAAGCGCAGTGCACGCGGTTGAAACCAGCGGCCCAGCGCTGAACTCAATCGATCGAGGGTTTCGTTCGCGTCAGGGGTTAAAACCGATCTCGACCGAGCGACGTGATTTGTTTCGAAGTCCATTTGTGCGAGAAGATTTAAAACCTTATCAAGGTGTTCTGTTTGATCCACCACGCGCAGGTGCCGAAGCACAGAGCAAACAGCTCGCCCGCGCGTTGAACATCAAGAAAGTGGCCGCCGTTTCGTGCAATCCCGTCTCCTTGGCAAGGGATTTGGAACTGCTCACCAAGGGTGGTTTTAAAATCAAATCGATCACCGCCATTGATCAATTTTTATGGTCGACCCATATTGAGATGGTCGCGCTCTTGGAGCGCTAACTTATGGCTGAGATCATATCCATCCCTGATCGCCCGGACGAAGCGATGAAACGTTCTATCTCGCTTCTATCGAATGGGAAGCCCATCGCGATCCCAACCGAAACTGTTTATGGATTGGCCGCGGATGCGACCAACCCTGATGCAATCACCTCAATTTACTCCACAAAGGGTCGCCCACAATTTAATCCGCTGATCTGCCATATGGCTGATATGGATATGGCTCAGCGTTATGGTGAATTTGACGCCATTTCCAAAAAGCTTGCAGAACATTTCTGGCCCGGCGCACTCACCATTGTGATGCCTTTGAAACCAGACAGCGGCATTCATAAACTTGCAACAGCGGGCCTTAAGACCGTTGGCATTCGCGTTCCCAAAGGGTTTGCTGCTAAATTGATTGGCCAATTTGACCGACCCCTTGCGGCGCCAAGTGCTAACAGCTCAGGCAAGATCAGCCCGACAACCGCAGAACATGTGCAGGCAGATCTTGGCGAAAAGATTGAGCTGATTTTAGATAATGGCGCATGTGATGTGGGTGTTGAATCCACCATTGTGAAATCAGATGGCAAAAGTGTTTATCTTTTAAGACCGGGTGGTGTGTCAGCGGATGAGATTGAAGCTGTGATCGGCAAAAAACTGCTCCGCTTGGATGGCGCTCAAGATAATAAGATCGAAGCACCTGGTATGCTCACTTCGCATTATGCACCCAATGCGCAAATGCGATTAAATGCGTCGGCTGTAAATTCAAACGAAACGCTCATCACCTTTGGTCATGCGGAGATTACAGGCCAAGCTCAGGCCCAAGCCCTATTTAATCTTTCACCCAAGGGTGATCTTGCGGAAGCAGCGCATAACCTGTTTGATATGTTAATCGAAGCAGATAAAACGGGGGCAGAGATGATTGTCGTCGCACCTATTCCAAATGAAGGATTGGGGGAAGCGATCAATGATCGACTGACCCGCGCGGCCGCACCACGATAGTTGAACATCGGAGAAAATAAATTGAGTGAATTGAACGACCAGTTGATTTCAGACTTTAAAGCCATTGTTGGAGACGCAAATGCTGTGACCGACCAGTCTGAGATTGCACCGCATCTGGTTGAACTCCGCGGCTTATATCAAGGCCAATCGCCACTGCTTTTGAAGCCAAATTCAACTGAACAAGTCAGCCAAATCGTCAAACTTGCCAATGACAATCAAATCAATGTCATTCCGCAAGGTGGCAATACTGGACTTGTGGGTGGGCAAGTGCCTGATGGTGAAGTGATCATCTCGCTGAGCCGGATGAACAAAATTCGTGAGATTGATCTTTTGGGCAATGTCATGGTGGTTGATGCTGGTGTCGTGCTTGCCAATGCGCAAAAAGCAGCTGAAGAACATGGCTTACTGTTTCCGCTTTCCCTTGGATCTGAAGGCACCTGCCAAATTGGTGGTAATTTATCATCCAACGCGGGTGGCACTGCGGTGCTCGCTTATGGCAATACGCGTGAATTGTGCATGGGACTTGAAGTGGTATTGCCAACGGGCGAAATTTGGCACGGCTTAAGACGCCTTAAAAAAGATAATACCGGCTATGATCTACGTGATCTCTTTATCGGTGCAGAAGGCACTTTGGGTATCATCACGGGCGCGGTGCTGAAACTTTACCCGCAACCAAAAGGTCGTGAGGTGATGTTTGTTGGCTTAGATAGCACTGAAGATGCATTATCTTTGTTTAACATTGCGCGCGAGATTTGCGGTCCGTCTTTGACAGGTTTTGAATTAATGCCGCGGCTTGGGGTAGAATTTACCACCAAACATATCGACAATTGCCGCGATCCGCTGGAAGCACCCTATCCCTGGTACACATTAATTGAAATTTCATCCGGGCAATCGGAAGAAGCTGCCAGACAAATGATCGAGCAACTATTCGAACGCGCTTTTGAAGAAGGTTTTGCCAAAGATGCAGCTTTAGCTGAAAGCGAAACGCAGCGCGATGCATTTTGGCATATGCGTGAAAGCATGTCTGAGGCACAAAGACCTGAAGGTGGATCAATCAAACACGATATTTCAGTTCCAATCGCAAAAGTGCCAGAATTTATGGAAGAGGCCTCAAAAGCTGTGCTCAACTATATGCCGGGCGCGCGCATTTGTGCCTTTGGTCATATGGGAGATGGTAACATTCATTATAACATTTCTCAGCCTGTGGGCGCCGATAAGGAAGAATTCTTGTCCCATTGGCGTCCCATGAATGAACTCGTTCATGGCATTGTGTTGCAAATGACAGGCTCAATTTCAGCCGAACATGGCATTGGACAACTCAAAAGAGATGAGTTAGCCGAAATCCGTGACCCGATCGAAATCCAGCTAATGCAGCGTATTAAGGCCTCTTTTGACCCCAATCAGATTATGAATCCTAACAAGGTTTTAAAGCGTTAATTTAGTTGAAATCGGCAAAGTAAACAAATTGCCAACGCCTTGGTTTACTTTTGATAACCATTTATGAAAAGTCAGACTCTCTTAACCAAACACCTTAAGTGGTTTGGAACAGAGAATGTGTAGATTGCCACCTAACGAGAGGGCAAAAGCCCCCGGTATTTGAGAAGATCCAAAAATGGGCGCTCAAGAGTTTATGAGGCGATTAAAATGGCAACTACAATAAGAAAGCCCGAATGGGCTGGATGCGAATTACGCATTGTTCCGGGTCAACTCCCGCACCGCTTTAGTTATAAAGCTGCTGGGAGTAAAAAGGACATTCATGTGAACTTAAATGAGCGCGGTGCGGTCATTGATCGAGTTTTAGAAAAGTCCGAACTTCCAATTTCAATGGCACTGCCAGCAAATGCATTTAAAGGCATTGCAGCGCGTGCGATTGATGATGGCAAGGGCAATTCAACCGTAACACTTGAACTTCATCACCAAGATGTTGATCTTTGCATCCCATTGCTAGTTGATACAGAACTTCACAATATTGCAGGCGATTGGCGTGAATGGGCTGAAGCATTTAATATCCCAATGCTAATGGTTGAAGCTGATGGTGTTGCGCGTCCATTGGATGAAGATATGGCGCAGAGCAAATCTGATCCAAAAACACGTGCGCAACCAACTTCAAGTTATAAACGCCGCAATTCAACAACAGGTCAACGCCGTCCACGTTTCTTGGTGCGTCGTAAAACAGGCCATTTGGGTTGCCGTATGAAAATTTCTGGCCGCGAAATAATCGCCCGCCGCTAGAAAGTTCTGATCTAGACCTCCAAATTTATATCAGATCCCAAAAGAGTGCAGTCTCCGCTGCGCTCTTTTTTTTGGTTGCGATGTAATTTTCCATGGCAGTTAAATTATTTTGTCCTTCTGATCAGGGAAGGACAGAATTATGCGCGTTGGACACCTCCACGCACTGGTTTCGCTGACATATTTAAGACTATATGAGGCATGGAAAACTTTATTATCGAATTCACCAGTGTTGCAACTTTATCGCTCACAGTGTTTGGCATCATTTTTTGTCTGCTGCAGACAGAATTTTCGCGGGTGAGTAAGAGCTTCGCAGCTTTTCTAATTGCAATTGCCGTGAACAATATGCCGGACGCATTCAGGCGTCTTATTGATACGTTACCTGGGGAATTTGTTCAGCCAATTGAACTTGTTATCTGGCTGCCAAGCACACTCTTCTTAGCGCCTCTATTTTGGATTTATGTCTACACTCTCACGTCGCGCGAACAAAGATATCCTGATAAAATCTATCTTCACTTAGCCCTACCGATACTGACTGTCCTGGTTGGTTTGGTTACGCTTTTTTATGGGCAAGACATATGGGGGACGCTTTTTGAAAATGAACCATTGCCAACCACTGTGTGGGCGATTCTACTCATCTCATTGATTACTGTGTTGCACTTGGCGGTCTATCCGCAAATGATCATCTATCTTGTTCTGATTATCCTTCGGATGCTGCGCCACCGCGTTTTGCTGAAAGATTACTATTCCAGCACTGAGAAACACGAGCTGAGGTGGATATATGTAATTGGTGGTTTAAGCTTAGTGTTTTGGTCCGCGAACGCTTTACTTTTAGTTCTTGAATTTGATGGGGAACAGGCACCTACACAAGCTCTTATTCTACATTTCGGTAGCATTATAGCGCTTGCACTTGTTGGTGCGACAACACTATGGGGTTTACGACAGCGCCCACCTTTAATGCCGGATATTGATCCAGCACAATCACCGGCATCACCTGAAGATAGCGTTTCAGAACACATAGTTGGAAAATATGAAAAATCGGCATTGAACGCGGAAATATCATCTCGCATCGCCGGCAAGTTACGAAACGCGATGGAAAGAGACCATCTTCATCGCGACCCAAATCTCTCACTTTGGGCACTCTCTCGCCATATTGGTGCCTCACCAAATTATGTGTCGCAAACGCTTAATGAAATTATTGGCGAGAGCTTTTTTGACTTCGTGAACAGATACCGAATTGAAGAAGCGATGAACCGCTTAGAAGCGACCGACGATAATGTCCTGACTATCACATACGATGTCGGGTTTAATGCCCGATCTTCGTTTTACAATGCATTTAAGCGTGTGACGGGTCAAACCCCAACGAGTTTTCGCAAAAATATTGTCTCGCCTTAACGGCTTGGACGACTTTTAAGCTTCATCAAGTCATAGCAAGCCTGCCTAATTTATTAGGAAACATCAATTCCATCTCTCTTATTGATCACCGGTCAAATGGGATCAATGCTCACCTCATTCCAGCAACAAGATCAGTAAGAGATGATGATAATTAGAAAGAAAGTTTTATGAAACGATATCCAATTGTCTTGCTACTAGGTTTGGCGGCTTGTGCCTCGCCTGCTGAAATTGCCGCAAAGAAACAACTCGACCAAGCTTGCTTGGATGGTAATCTCAGAGCTTGTGAAGCGGTAGAAAGAAGAGCTGCAGCAGAAAATCAAGCGCTGGCTACAGCTTTCCCTGCAACCAAATTATGATGAGCTTTTTACTGTGGGAGAAACTTAGAATTATCATTTTGTTTCTGGCTGCCACACATCTGTAATTTCAATAAGTAATTACTAGCGAAGTATTCGCCCACCGCTAGGATGTTCTGATAAAAATCCCCATTTACATATCAGGACCAGAGAGAGTGCAGTCTCCGCTGCGCTCTTTTTTTGGTTGGATGGTAAAATTAAGATGCGGGAATTTACGCGCCATTGACCAACAAGATATCGACTTGCCTGTCAATGTTCTCAAGATCGCTAAGTTTAATTGCCTTAAAGTCCAAACCATCAGTCTCGACCATGTAACACTGATCGTAGTAAGGCGAAACAGAGCTAATAAATACCTTAATGTCCTCTTCCGAGTGGACGAGTTTTCCTTGCATCTCTCCACCTGTATATTCAAAAAATATCGGAATACCCTGCTTGAAAAGCTCTGACATGGAGCGGAATGCTTTCAACTCATATCCTTCAATATCCATCCAAACCATTGAGATGTCGCTTGGTTTTTTTTGTGCCAGCTTAAGCAGCTTATTTACAGTATGTAGTGGGATCTTTGTTTGAGAATCAGATGTCGTGTTCCAAACTAGCGAACTTGTATTCGGATTTAAACTATCTCTGTTTAACGTTGCCTCTATTTCGCGGTCACCGACCGCCGCACAAATAATCGTGGTTCGGTCAGCCATCCCATTTAGATTGATATTTTTTTTTAATTTTTCAATGTTCACTGGATCAGGCTCGACACAAATAACACTATCGAAACCCTCTAAAATCAAAGTTATTGTTTCTGTGCCTACGTGAGAGCCAAGCTCCAGAACCGTTCCCCGCCGCGAAGTTTCTGGAACCAAGCTAAGAATGGCCTTGATTTTCTCGCGATGACTCAGTCCATTTCTAACCAGCGCAATATCGAAATTACTTCTTGGATCTATGGATAGATGATAATCATTGTAGACCAATTTGATGTCTTGGAATTCTGGTGGCAGGTTTTTGAGCACGTATTTAAGAACAAAACCCTTTGACAGGACGTATCGGAAAAACCCATTTCTGATAGATCTCAACCTGCTCATTCAACATGTACTTTCCATTTTTCCGACCGTCATAAAAGCCATCAAGATACATTGATACTAGCTACTATAATAGTATGCCTTTATCAACTTCATCAAGCAAACACCCAATCTGACAATATGTCAGTTATTGTTTCACCAGCTGATTAAGTTTGGCGGCCCAAATAAAGTCGTTGTCGCTTAGCCCATCAATTTCATGCGTGGTTAGTCGCACGATGACATAACCATAGCCGAAACTGACATCCGGGTGATGCCCTTCTTTATCCGCCAGCCATGCGCATAGATTGGCCAGATATGTTGCTTTGGCAAATCCCTTAAACTTAAAATGCCGGCTAAGCTCTTTGCCAGCGTTATCCAACGCCCAGTCATGACCAAGTTCGTTAAGTTTTGCTTCGGCGTCTTTTTTTGATAAGGCTTCCATATTGCCCGAACACGGGACACAGGCTTGTTCATTGATGGTCAAGATATTCCCCTACTCCGCTGCAACTATTTTTTCTGGAAACTTATTTGGCAAGAGACCCAATTTTTGGGCTTCATGAACATCCTTAAGCAAATCACGTTCTGCGAGCGAGAACAATATCTCAGGATCATCGAGCACAAAATAACCCATTTGATGCATGTCGATGCGGTATGGGGTGCGAAGGATGGTCATAATATCAAAGTCATCGCGATCTGGAATGTCGCTAGTTACCGAATAGACAAGCTCAGTGGGTGAGGACGCCAGTCCCGAACCCAATGCTTTGATCACACCATTTTGCCGGGAGAGACCAAACTCGATCGAAAACCAGTACAAGCGTATCAGCCAAGCATAATCTTTGTCGCTAGCTTTCGTACCCGCTTCACCAATAGATTGACTGAAAGCAGCGAAACGCTTGTCGCTTAAAAGTGGCGTATGGCCAAAGATTTCGTGAAAAATGTCGGGCTCTTCGATGTAATCAAAATCTTCGCGGGATCGGATGAAAGACGCTGCGGGGAAAACGCGCTCAGACAACATGGAGAAAAAGGTCTTAAACCCGATTAAGGCTGGAACCGGCTGAACACTCCATCCAGTTAAGTCCATTAATCGCTCTGATAAATCAGCACAGGATGGGACTTTATCTTTTGGCAATTCCAACCTTGCCAAACCATCGAGATATTCCTTGGCCATATAGGTTTGAACATTATCCTCTTGGGCTTTGTATAGATCCGCCCAAACGGCGTTTTCTTCGTCGGTATAATGAATATGACCGCGCTCATCGGCGACTTTGGCAGTATATTTGCTAGATTTTGGCATCATAAATCTCCTTGCTAAAATGCTAGCTTATTTTTTGGAAATTATCGTTTCAAAATCGATGAAAATTGAGTTATATTGAGTTATTCAATTCAAAATATAGGAAATTATGAATTATATAATTCAAAACGCAGATGTGTTGATTCTCCAGGTTTTACAATCTGACGGGCGGTTATCCATGCAGGAAGTGGCCGAAAAAACCGGGCTTTCAGCCTCACAATGCTGGCGGCGAGTTCGGGATTTAGAAGCGGCAGGTATTATTTCTGGTTACGCAGCGCAGGTAAAAGCCAAGTCTGTAGGCTTAAGTGCTATTGCCTATGTGCATGTGGCTTTGCGCGACCACGAAGAGGACAGCATCAACTCGTTTTTACGCCTTGTTGAAACCGAAACTCAGATCGTTGAATGCGCTTCCATTACGGGCGACCATGATTTTGTGTTGAAAATATATGCGCGGGGACCTGAAGATCTTGAGGATTTCATTATGCGACGATTGCTGAAATCCGGACTTGTGAAAGATACACGAAGCAATTTCATCTTGCGTGAGATGAAAACCCGCGGGCCTCTTCCAATTCTTTAATTGCGAATACTCTTAATGTAGAGCCCTACTTACTTTCTCTAAGACCGATCAGTGTAGCGCTTAAGACAATCAGCGCGACACCTAAATATTGCGTAATGGAGAGAATTTCGCCCACTACAAAAACAGCAAGCAGTGTGGCCACCAAAGGTTCGACCGTTGTGATGACAGTGGCAGATGACGCTGAAATGCGCTTTAACCCACGCATATATAAGATATTAATCAGAACCGTGCCAAACCATCCCACCGCAAAGAAGGATCCCCAAACTTTAAACTCAGTGTTCTGAAACAATTGCCCGAGTGCCTGCCAAGTTTGAGGGAAGAGTAAGAGTAATGGTATGGCAATGCTGAAAGCAGAAAACAGCAATTGATTGGGCGATAATTTGCTCAAAGCAATTTTCCCAAGCACAGCATAAATCGCATAGCCCAACGCTGAGCCAAAGCCAAACACCAAACCAAAAGCTGAGAGATTGATTTCGCTGCCTTGCGTATTGAGGATAAGGACGACACCGATGACAGAACAAATCACCAAGCCCCAACGTACCCAATCAGATTGCTCGCTAAGAAACAGTTTTGATAAGATCATTACCCAAATCGGGGCTGTATATAATAGCGCAACGGCCAGGGTGATTCCTAAATATTCGGTTGCGATGAAGAAAAACATGTTGAAGCCAAAGACCCCAGCAATCGAATGAGGCAATAGCAATTTCCAATTCACCCGCATGAGCGATACGGCACCTTGGAAAAATACAGGATAAAACGCCATCAACGTGATTGAGGTGATGAGCATTCGAGTGCTGGCGACTTGAAAGCCCGTGAACCCGGCTTCGTTTAGGATCGTACCGAAAGTGCCAAGAGTGCCAGCAATTGCTGCCGACAGTGCGACCATGATCACTCCGAGATTCATGGGATCACCAGAGCAATGGCAAGGCCTGCAAAGATAACCAGTCCAACTTTTCCGTTAAATTTAAACAGCCGCAAACATTGATCAGGATTATCAATATCAAGCACTTTGATCTGCCAAATGAAAAGCCCCATTACGAAGAACAAGGTGATGTATGCAACAAATGGCATGGCAGCGAGATAATAAGCGAGCGCCAGCAACAAAAGTGTCAGCCCATAGAGCAAGGCAAGCCAAAACTTGGTGTTGTCCGCAAATAGACGCGCAGTGGATCTGACGCCAATCAGCGCATCATCTTCTCGGTCTTGATGGGCATAGATTGTATCGTAACCAATGGTCCAAAACACCGCTGCAAGATAAAGACAAATTGTTGCCCAAGTGACTTCTTCGAAAACGGCGGACCAGCCAACCAGCGCACCCCAGGAAAAGGCAAGCCCCAAAAAGAGCTGCGGCCAATCTGTAAAGCGTTTTGCAAACGGATAAATCGCAACAACAACAAGCGAAGCCATCGCAAGAAAAATCGTGAACCAATTAAATTGGAACAAAACCAATGCACCCACGACAAGCTGCGCAATGATGAAGAGCTTGGCATTCTTTCGGCTAATACGCCCTGCAGGCAGGGGTCGAGAACGCGTTCGTTCCACTTGGGCATCAAGTTCATGATCAACGAGATCGTTATAGGTGCAGCCCGCACCGCGCATGGCAATTGCACCGATCGTGAATAAAACACAATGCCACAGGAAAGTCTGATAAACGCTTAGAATAGCAGTTTCACCAAGCGCAATCTGCGCATTTGCCGCCATGGCTGCAGACCATAAACACGGCAATAACAAAAGTTGCCAACCAATCGGGCGATCCCAACGGGCCATCTGCGCCATTGGCCAAACACTTTGCGGTAACAGACGATACACCCAATTATCAGAAGGCGCATCTGCAACACGTGAATTATGTCCAATTTCTTCGCTCATTCCTTTTGATGTCAGCCAAGCCAGAAAAGGTCAAGCATGGTTTTTGTCGCGGTTATGATTGAGCACATGATTTGGCGGTTTTGACATTGAAAATTATGGAAAGTGCAAGCACGAGCCTTGACCTTCGCAAGGCTTGCGACTACGCCAAAACCAACGACAGATCAGGAGCAAACCATGAATGTCTTTCTAATAGGTTCGGGCGGCCGTGAACACGCGTTGGCTTGGAAAATTGCACAATCTCCACTTCTTAAAACGCTTTTTGCAGCACCTGGAAACCCGGGCATTAAAGACCATGCTGAGATCGTTGATGTTGATATCAACGATCATGAAGCCGTGATTGCATTTTGTAAGCTACAGAATATCGAACTTGTGGTGGTTGGTCCTGAACAGCCATTGGTGGATGGTATTACTGATCCTTTGGAAGCGGCAGGTATTAAAGTCTTTGGCTCTAGCAAAGCTGCTTCACAGCTTGAAGGTTCAAAAGGGTTTACGAAAGATCTCTGTGCCAAATATTCAATCCCAACCGGTGCATATCAGCGTTTTGATAATGGCGATGATGCGAAAGCCTATACACGCGAACAAGGTGCGCCAATTGTGATCAAAGCCGATGGCCTTGCCGCGGGTAAAGGTGTGACTGTTGCAATGTTACTTGATGAGGCACTTGCCGCGATTGATGATTGTTTTGATGGCGCCTTTGGTGCAGCTGGTGCTGAGGTTGTTGTAGAAGCATATCTTGATGGCGAGGAAGCAAGCTTCTTTTGTTTATGCGATGGTAAAACAGCTTTGCCTATGGCAGCAGCGCAAGATCATAAGCGCGTCGGTGATGGCGATACCGGCCCCAATACCGGTGGCATGGGTGCCTATTCCCCCGCGCCCGTTATGTCAGACGAGATGACTGCGCGCACCATGAAGGAAATTGTTGAACCGACTTTGGCCGGCATGGCACAAGATGGTCATCCATTTAAAGGTGTTTTGTTTGTGGGCTTAATGATCACCGACAAAGGTCCGGAGCTAATTGAATATAATGTTCGCTTTGGTGACCCTGAATGCCAATTACTGATGTTGCGTTTGAAAGATGATCTTCTACCGCTACTGCTAGCTGCGGCTGAGGGTTCCCTAGATGGGCATTCGATGTCTTGGGATGATAATACCGCGCTTACCGTTGTTATGGCCGCAGAAGGCTATCCCGCGTCACCACTTAAAGGGACCGAGATTAAAGGTGTTGATCAGATTTCTGACGCTGACACCAAGATTTTCCATGCTGGGACCGTTGTAAAAGACGGCAAACTGCTTGCCAATGGCGGCCGTGTTTTAAATGTAACGGCTACGGGCAGTGATATCATCCAAGCGCGTGATAAAGCTTACAATGCTGTGCAATCCATTGACTGGCCACAGGGTTTTTACCGCAATGACATTGGTTGGCGCGCCATCGAGCGTGTGAAAAATTAGAACAATATCTCGCCAAAATCGGCGACTGATCATTTAGGCTTTATTAACCACATCAGCACACGAAAACCTAACTTTGCAGTGTTAGTATCTCTTTGAACAAATCCGTTAAAAGAGGGTTATGATATGTCTAAGCTCCTGATTTTAAGCGCTTTTGCGTTATCTATGAGCTCATCTTTGGTTTTCGCTGAGAGCAGCATCAAAAAGCTAAAGAAGGTTGAAATGCAAGAGACTGCGCAAGGCAGTTTGATTGTCTTTGGCTGTACGTCCTGTAAGAAGGAAGAAGAAGACAAGGGTCCTATCTTAGATAGCGGAACTCAGATCTTTGAAATGCGCACCGTCGGAGAAGACGAAAAGCTATACCGTGTTGAAAACTGGTTGGGTGGGAGCCCAGTCGCATTTGCGCATGTGGCACCGACGTCTCAATCCGTTGATATCTTGCTTGGAAGAAAACCTGCCGTTCAAGTTGCCGATATTGATGACAATCCTGTTGCTTCGATCGGCGTGACGGAACCAACGCGTCTTGCAATATACGGCCCAGCTGAACCAGTTGAAGTCAAAGCAGTTGCGACACTTGAAAATGGCGAAGAGCGAACACCGCTCGGTCCAGATATCGAACCAAACTTGATGCCTGCGGTTGCAGCGACTGCTGCAATGCCGTCTTCAGACACTAAAGTCGTCGTTGAAGATCAGCCGATCGCCATGGCTAACGAACCAGTGGCTGTGAAAGAATTGGACACAGATTCATTCAGCCTGCGCCTGAACTAATCGCAAACAAATTTCTTATTGCAAAAGCCGGATCTAGCATCCGGCTTTTTGCATTTTAACCAGAGATTTTTGAAAAATCTGCGACCAGTTCAACGCTTTTGCGAATTTGTGCCAAAAGGGCCAAACGATTTACGCGAATTTTCTCATCATCAACATTGACCATAACATCTTCAAAGAATGCATCAATTGGCTCTCTGAGTGTTGCAAGCGATGTCATCGCAGCGCCAAAATCTTCTTTTGCTAAAGCATCCGATGAAGCACTTTGGGCAGATGTTACCGCCTTATAAAGTACTTCTTCAGGCGCACCTTCAAAAAGATCTGCATTTACTTCCAGAGCAATATCTGCACCTTTTTTCTCTTCAGCTGACAAGATATTTGCCGCGCGACGATAGCCTGCCAACAGGTTCTGGCCCGCATCGCTTTCAAGCAAGTCAGCCAGTGCCACAAGGCGATCGGTAAGCGACACCAGTTCATCGGAACTATCCGTCAGCACTGCGTCAATTAAATCATGACGCGCGCCTTTATCGCGAAGATAAACTTTCAAACGATCATGGAAGAAATTCAACAGATCAGGTGTTTGGGTCATGAACTGGCTAAGATTGCAGCGCAGATGATTTTCCAAGATAATACGGATCACACCAAGCGCTGCACGACGCAATGCATAAGGGTCTTTTGATCCTGTTGGTTTTTCATCAATTGACCAGAACCCTGTCAAAGTATCCAGCTTATCGGCAAGTGCAATCGTCGCGGCGACAGCATCCTTCGGCACTTCGTCCGACGGACCTTGCGGCTTGTAATGCTCTTCAATAGCTGCTGCGACTGAAGGTGTTTCACCCTGCAATTCGGCATAGCGTCGACCCATAAGGCCCTGCAATTCGGTAAATTCAAACACTGCTTCTGTTTGCAAATCCGCTTTTGCAAGATAGGCTGCACGCTTAACCTGCGCTAAATCTGCACCTGTGACCGATGCAAGTTCTTCCGCCAATTTTGCAATACGTTGAACGCGTGCACCTTGCGTACCGAGCTTGGCGTGGAAGGTGACATTTAGCCAATCAAGGCGTGCCATGCGCTGATCAAGCGGTTTTGACATATCAAGTTCATAGGTATCTGCTGATCCGGAAATCTGATCAAGATCCGGCAGATCTGTTTGATCGGTTTGCCAGAAATAAAGCGCATCAGACAATCGTGCACGAACGACTTTGCCATTGCCGTAAGCGATTTCTTTACCGCCATCTTCAGCCTCAATATTGGAGGTGAGAATGAAACGATTTGCCAATGCGCCATTTGCACCGCGCAACACAAAGCATTTTTGGTTGGTTTTAATGGTCAGACGAATAACTTCGTCCGGGATTGCCAAAAACTCTTCTTCAAACTCACCCATCAGCACAACGGGCCATTCAACAAGACCAGATACTTCTTCTAAAAGCCCATCGTCTTCAACAAGTTCAAACCCAGATGCGAAGGCTAGATTTTGTGCGTCTGATTTGATGATCTCCTTGCGGCGATCTGCATCAAGAATAACCTTGGCCTTTTCAAGCGCTGTGACGTAATCATCAAAGCGGCGCACTTTAATCTCATCTGGCGCATGAAAACGGTGACCATAGGTAACGTTACCTGATTGAATACCTTCGGCTTCAAACGGGATGACAACAGGCTCTTCGGTTTCAGGTCCAAAAGTACAAACGATGGATTGCAACGGACGCACCCAACGCATAGCGCCAGGCTTGGCAGATGCAGCACCCCAACGCATGGACTTTGGCCAAGGGAAATTTTTGATAATGCCCGGCATGACATCTGAGATGATGTCTTCTGCCTTGCGGCCAGGCTTTTCGATCACAGCTACATAAAACTCACCTTTTTTCGGATCACTTTGTGTCGTGGCTTCTTCGATTGATGATAACCCTGCCCCGCGCAAAAATCCTTGAATGGCTTTTTCAGGCGCATCGACACGCGGACCTTTTCGCTCCTCGCGAATGTCAGCAGATTTTGCTGTTAACCCGCGCAGGTCCAACGTCAATCGACGTGGCGTCCAATATTCGCGCGCAGCTTCGTAAGTCAGCCCAGCATCCACCAATGCGTCTGTCACCAGCTTTTTCAAATCGCCAGCTGCTTTGCGTTGCATGCGTGCTGGGATTTCTTCGGAACGTAATTCTAATAATAGATCAGGCATTTAAGTGATACTCAGGTTTCATTATCTCGTGAATGGGTTGTCTTGGTGTTAGCCGGTCAGGTCTTGCCCGAAGGCTATATCATGATCATCGAGATCTTGAATACCAAATTCGAGAACGCCATAAGGTTTCTCATGTAATTTATAATCTATGATCGCGCCACTTTTTTGAAATTCTTCATAGATTTTCTTCGCATCATCCACCCAGAAATAGGCGTTCCAGGTCATGTCTTTGATCTTCCAGTTTGGAATAACTTTATGATCTTTCGGCGCTTGGCTTAACATCATAAAACAACCATCGCGGCGCAGAATGGCAAAATCCACCGGTTCGCCATAGGTATTGGCGGTAAATCCAAGTTTATCCGTCCAATAGGCGATGCTCTTTGTTATATCTGACACCATCAAAACTGGCGCCTGACTGATTAGTTTTGCTCTATCCATGGCCTTAACACATGCTGATGAGAATTGATGGATCAGCATGTAGCAAGTGT
>JAHDFS010000202.1 GCA_020628035.1 Rhizobiaceae bacterium | reverse complement strand
GTAATTGCGATCTCGGACATCATCACTTTCCGTATCAAACGAGTTGTTAAATTAAATGCCTGTTGATTGCTTGTACGTAGCTTCTCACTATTTGGACCAATGCAAGTTCTTGAAATCGAGAAAAAAGTGAATTCAGCGTTAAAATGATGAATTGATTAAGGTTTTTGCTTAAATCTTTAGCAAAAACGGAAATAATGATGTTTCATTACCTCCAAGGTAAGTGTTTTAAGATCAAAATTGCGCTAATGAGATCTTCATGGAGGCAAAAATGCAAAACAGTTTTGGCAATACGTTAAAAGAATGGCGCGGACGCCGCCGGATGAGTCAGATGGACCTTGGATTGTCTGCAAATATCTCAGCGCGGCATATTTCATTTTTAGAAACAGGGCGGTCCCGACCAAGCCAATCCATGGTGATGATGCTGTGTGACACGCTGGATATGCCAGTATCTGCCCGCAACGCTTTTCTAACGTCAGCGGGCTTTGCACCGGTGTACAAAAAACGGGATTTGAGCGGTGAGGATATGGCCCATATCAGAGCCGCCGTGTCTTGGACTTTACAAAGACATGATCCTTATCCTGCCTTTGCACTGGATCGGCATTGGAATGTTGTCAAAACCAACCAATCCGCGGCATTGATGCTTGGCGGGGCAGGGCTGGCGGAAGGCGACAGTCTGCTTGAAGCGCTTTTAGATGATGAAGTTATGGGCCGGGTCATCGAAAACCACGCAGAAGTTTTGCGCGCCATGCAAATCAGATTGCGGACCGAAAATGAGCATTTGGGCGGTGATGAGATTTTAGATCACGCGATAGAAGGCATATCCCGCAAGCTGAAAGATCAATTTGGTGGTGGGCCTCAACACAATGATGGGGAAGGCCGCGCCGTTATCCCAGCTGTTTACAAAATGGGTGATCAGCGTATGTCGTTTTTCTCAACCATTGCGCAATTCGGCTCAACTGAGGATATCGCGCTTTCAGAATTGAAGATTGAAATGCTGTTCCCCTCTGATGAAGGCACACGGCTGATGCTAGATGCTATGGCCGAGCAGATCATGGTTTAACCAAAACAGCTTTGGCCGCCACTTTGGTACGGGAAATGCATTCTTCAGCCGTCCATCCGCATTTAAAACGATATTGCTCCCAAACGGGGATCGACAACATCGTCCACAACACATCGGTCGCAGTTTCTACTGTGTAATGGCTTGGAAGCTGTCCATCTTTTTGCAGAGCTAAAATGGTTGTCTGACAGGCATCTCGAATGTGTTGCATTCTTAAGTCAAAGGCTTCTTTTGCAGCTACGTCATGGCCTTCCATCTCCATGATGGCTTTTACAACACCATAGATCAGCGGCAGATAACCAAACCAAGCTTCAATATAGGCGTCGAGCCTCAATATACCTGTCTTCGCATTGGTGGGTTTTACCAGGCGGCCTGCAGAATCATAAATTTCATCGAGACGATAAGTGACCGCGATCAAAAGATCTGCGCGGGTTGGGAAATGCAAATATACCGCCTGCCGACTGATGCCTGCATCCTTGGCGATATCGCTCATTCGTACTTCTTTGCCACCTGAATTTGCTTCGAGCAGCTTTAAGGTTGAATCCAAAATTTTTTGGCGGGTTTCATTTTTTTCTCTTGACATAGTGTAAAGTAACCAATACTTGACATCGTGTCAATTGACACCGTGTAAAGTAATTAACTGGAAACAAACTTAAATTTGAAAATGGAGATAAAAATGAAAATTATCGTATTTGGTGCCACAGGCACATTGGGTCGAAAAGTCGTGCAAGAAGCATTGTCCGAAGGCCATGAAGTCACAGCATTCACACGTTCAGGCACGTTTGAATATGCATCATCATCCGCGCTTAGCGTGGTGAAAGGCGATGTCTTTGATGCCTATTCCGTTGCGCAAGCCGTTAAAGGACATGAGGGCGTGATCTGCGCATTGGGAGCAGGGCGCAAAGGCACAGTGCGCACATTAGGCACAAAACACATCACGGAAGGCATGAAGATCCATGGTGTAAAACGCTTTGTATGTTTGTCGAGCTTGGGCGTTGGGGATAGCCGCGGAAATCTCAATTTCCTTTGGAAAAACATAATGTTCGGTCTATTACTACGTCCCGCTTATCAAGATCATCACACACAAGAAGCGCTGGTTAAAAAGTCTGACTTGGATTGGACAATCGTACGCCCAAGTGCGTTTACCGATGGTCCGAAAACAGGACAATATCACCGCGGTTTTTCACCCAATCAGCGTGACGGATTGGAATTGAAAATCTCACGTGCGGATGCCGCGCAGTTCATGGTCGCGCAATTGCAGAGTAATCAATATTTGAGCCAGACACCTGCGATTTCCTATTGATTTCTCGCCTCAATATTCCGCAAAACAATCATCGTCCCGTAACGAGCATTCGCCAATAACGAATGTTTTCGGGGCGGAGTGTTCAGCTCGCAAGGGCAGGGTTGAGCCAGGCATCAAGATAACTCTTAAATCTTAGATGCATTTCTTCTTGATTATTAATCGCACAAAAATGTAGGGCCATGGCTTGCACGGCGAAGGCCTGTACACCTTCTGCAAGCAAGACTTCTGAGACATCTTTGCGAAAGTCCCCAGCCGCAATCCAGCCGGCGACGATCTCAATCGTGCGCTCAAATGTCTGCGCAATCGGTCCGAGCTCTTCTTTCACCGCAGCACCAGAATGTCGGACAATGACATCAAAAATATATCGCTCGCGTGTCATAAAATCCATCAGTGGACGCATGCGCGATACCAATTCATCCACATTCTTTGCGCAACCGGGCTCCTCAGCAGCATCAAGATATTCGTCGATTTGAGCACCAATTATCAGCTCCATCAATGCATCTTTATCTTTAAAATGTGCAAAGAAGGTGCCTTTCGCAACGCCAGCATTCTTTACCACTTCTTCCACCCGTAAAGCGCCATGACCATTAGCGGCGATTGCCTCTGTGGCAACGCGCAGGAGTTTGGCGCGGGTTTCAATGCTGCGTTTTTGAGTCTGTTTTAACATAGTTTGAAAATACATATTTATTGACCAAGGTCAAAAATAAATATTGACTACGGTCATTTTAATAATTATGACCACGGTCAATTATTGTAACTGACTTTGGAATAATCATTATGAAACGCACAAAAATTTTCATCCTTAATGGCCATCCAGCTGAAAATTCACTGTCTAAATTCATCGCGCAGACTTATGCGGAGGCAGCTTCAGCCAGCGGATTTGACGTGCGTATTTCCCACATTTCTGACATGGATTTTGATGCAGACTTTGGTTTCGCTGGTTATAAACAACACAAAGAGCTCGAGTCCGATCTTGTCGCGTTTCGCAAGGATATCGAATGGGCTGATCATATTGTTATGACAACACCCATGTGGTGGGGCGGGTTACCGGCAAAACTTAAAGGTATTTTCGATCGCACATTCTTGCCAGGTTGGGCCTTTGATACGCGCACAACGAAACTAGGCATGCCTTTGCCGATGCTATCGGGTCGGACTGCGCGTATATTTGTCAACTCAGATACACCCAGCTTCTTCTTTTGGCTCTTACATCGCAATGCACTGCTTAAACAAATCAGAGGACAAATATTTCACTTCTGCGGGATCAAACCAGCACGCATTACTCATTTTGCCCCTGCAGGTACGGCGACACCTAAAAAGATCGAAAAATGGATTGAAGAGGTTAGAAAGCTTGGTGCCAGCGGCGCGTAATTTCCGCCGGCCAATCTAAACCCGCGCCACGATTTTTGCCGTGAGCGGTATCACAGCCATCAAAATCGCAAGTAGCCAAAATGCTGTGCTGAGACTGGAAACATTCGCGGCAAATCCAACCAAGGCTGGTCCCAATAAGATGCCTGCATAACCCGTTGTGGTCACCGATGCGACAGCTAGACTTGGCGGCATAATTGTTTGCCGTCCCGCTGCGC
>JAHDFS010000041.1:11248-23845 GCA_020628035.1 Rhizobiaceae bacterium | reverse complement strand
TTGATACCGAGTTAGGTACGGTTAAACCCATCAAGTTCATCGCAGCTCATGATGTGGGCAAGGCGATCAATCCGGTATTGGTTGAAGGGCAAGTTCATGGCGGTATCGCACAAGGGCTCGGCATGGCATTGATGGAAGAATATATCCCTGGGCGAACCGAAAATCTGCATGACTATCTGATCCCAACGATTGGTGACATGCCACCGGTTGAAACGCTGATCATTGAAGATCCAGACGCGCATGGTCCTTATGGTGCAAAAGGTCTGGGAGAACATGTACTCGTCCCGACGGCACCAGCAATTTTAAACGCGATTTATGCAGCGACAGGCGCAAGGATTACACAAATCCCGGCAACACCGTCGCGTGTGAAAATGGCGATAAAGGCATTGAACAATGAGCGATAAATTAAAGACAGAAAAAATCCGCTGCGATGCCTGCCCGGTTATGTGTTATATCGCTGAAGGTAAGTCTGGTGCGTGCGATCGCTATGCCAATCATGCGGGTGAATTGGTGCGCCTTGATCCTTTAACGGTTTTACATGAAACCGAACATAAGATCGTGCCCTTTTTATCGGGTACTGATCAGGAGGATTGGGATGGCGATATCGTGAAAGGTGATCGGCAATTTGTCACCGCGATTGGCGCTGGAACAACCTATCCTGATTATAAGCCTGCGCCTTTCATTGTCAGCCAAGATATTGATGGCGTTGATATGGTGACGGTCGTCACCGAAGGGATTTTTTCTTATTGTGGTGTGAAAGTGAAGATCGATACCGATCGCCATATCGGTCATGAGCGTGACGTGGTTCGCGTGGATGGCGAACCTGTGGGTCACGTTATGACGTCAGAATATGGCTCGAAAATGTTGTCGCTTGGCGGTGTTGAACATCTCACTGGTGGATCCAAAAAAGAAGGTCGGGTGACCTGCGATACATTGTTGAAGCTCTGTAATCGTGAAGCTGTTGAACTGGTGATCGGGGAAGATGATGAACAGGTCACGGTCGTTGTTGCCGCTGGAAAAGCGCCCATCATCAATGGTGTTGAAGAGAAGCTAATGCGCGTGGGTTGCGGCTCGGCAACTATCGGCATGTTTGCCAAACAATGGCTTAATGAGGTGGATGAGGTCGTGGTGGTTGATGACCATATCACCGGCGTCTTATCGGAGCATGAAGCAGGCAAGCAGCTCGATATTCCGCCGACAGGCATTAAAATGCTGGGACGTCGATCAACGCCGGGTCGTTATTTCCAGGTTGCCGAACCAGGCATTGGTTGGGGTGGGACGGATATTGAAGACCCGCTGACAATATTGGGGCCGTTTAATCCAAAAACCGCCCGCCAAGGCATGACCATGTTGATGGTATCGACAACCGGAGAACAGTTTGCATATTTTGTTTTGGATCAAGATCTAAAGCCCGTGCCTGCTGACATTCCGCCAAAGCTGTTAAGCTCCTGTGAGCTGATTGCGGAAAATTGTGAACCATCAGTTTGTTCCGTCCTCTTTATGGGTGGGGCAGGCGGAAGCTTGCGGGCAGGGGTTACAGAAAATCCGGTACGTTTGACAAAATCCGTCAAAAACTCCCTCACTCATGTGTCGTGTGGTGGTGCAGAAGCTTATGTCTGGCCTGGTGGCGGTATCACGGTGATGGTGGATGTTTTAGATATGCCAACCAATTCGTTTGGTTATGTGCCAACACCTGCGCTGGTTGCCCCGATTGAATTTTCGATGCGCGCCAGTGATTATGGTGTTTTGGGTGGTTATGTGGATGAGATCAAGCAGGTTGATGAGATCAATGCGCAGGCAACGCGCAAAGTTTCGCGCAGCCAAGATGATCATAATCCGATGCGGGCATCTAATTATAAATGGTCTGAAGGCACTAAAGCGGGTGAGTCAGGAACATGATGACACCAAAGGCTGCCATATTGCCCTGCGGAAAGAGGCTTCACCTGCAACACGGTCCGATCGATTTGATCATTTCCGTAGACCACGAACATGGTAGAGCATTTAAGGCAGCGATCGATCGGTTTGAAACTGTGCTCGAAGAATTGGCTTCTGAGCTGCCATCATTGAGATTGCCTCTCCGTGAAAGCACCGCACGCCCTGAAGGTGAGATCGCAAATCTCATGCATGAGGCATGTCTTCCTTATGCTCAGGATCAGTTTGTAACGCGCATGGCAGCTGTTGCTGGTGCCGTGGCAGACACGATTTTATTGACAATGCGCAATGCAGCTGATTTTCAAAAAGCTTATGTGAATAATGGTGGTGATATTGCGCTTTATCTTGAAGACGGACAAAGATTTGTCACATCCATGCAGTCCCATGAAGGTCTTGAGCTTGGTCGAATTGACATTCGTGCTGGGGATGGAATTTCGGGGATAGCGACCAGTGGTCGTCATGGGCGCAGCCATAGTTTGGGGATTGCTGATAGCGTTACTGTTTTAGCGCAGACTGCAGCGCAAGCTGATGTTGCGGCAACACTTATTGCCAATGCGGTGGATATTCCAAACCACCCTCGAGTGGCGCGAAAACCTGCGGCTGAGCTGAGCCCTGACAGTGATCTGGGCGACAGATTGGTGGTGGTTGGCTGCGATAAATTATCGTCTGAGGATCAACATATCGCGATTGAAAACGGCAAAGCAAAAGCTGAGACGCTTTTGCAACAAGGATTGATCAAAGCAGCAGCTCTCTTTTTCCAAAACGAGCATCGCATTATTGGTCAGAATAATCTCACAATACATGAAAGGATGGTTCAGTATGCCTGACGTCATTTTAAGAAAACTGATAACATCTGTTGAAGAGATCTATCATGAAGGTGGGCCTGTTGCGGATGTGCCGGTCAAACGCGCATCCATCCTCGCGATCATCGAAAATCCATTTGCTGGGCGCTATGAAGAGGACATTCAAAGCTTTATGGAGGATCTCAAACCATTGGGTTTGGATATGTCCAAAAAGCTTGTTCAATTGCTTGGTGGTGCAGATCAGATCGAAGGTTATGGTAAGGGCGCCATCATCGGTGAAGCTGGCGAATTAGAGCATGGTGCGCTTTGGCATGCGCCAGGTGGCTATGCAATGCGAGATCAATTGGCGAAATCCAATGCCATTGTGCCATCAACGAAAAAAGTTGGTGGCGTGGGTGCCCGTCTTGATGTGCCCATTACACATGTTAACGCGTCTTATGTGCGCAGCCATTTTGACGCGATGGAAGTGGGCTCTAATGATGCGCCACGGGCTCATGAAATGGCACTGGCCTTGGTGATGTCGACAGGTGCGCGAATTCACTCGCGGTCGGGTGGACTTGAAGCTTCGCAAATTAAGGGAGAGGATGGATTACGATGAGCATGAAGATCAGAAAAATTGCCGTGAATGTGGAAGAAACGCATCGCGAAATTGGCAAGGAAATCTCACCCGCGACGCGCAAAGCTGTTGCCGTTGCTGTTATCGAAAATCCATATGCGGGGGTTTATCAAGAGGATCTATCTGTGCTGATGGATATGGGTGCTGAGCTTGGCGGTCTTCTGGGCGATAAATGTGTGGCAGCACTTGGCATTTCTCCATCTGAAGCAGAAAGCTATGGCAAGTCTGTAATGGTTGGTGAAAATGGTGAACTTGAACATGCCGCCGCTATCTTGCATCCAAAGCTTGGCGCGCCTTTGCGTAAGGCTGTTGAAAAAGGTGCTGCGCTTGTCGCATCATCGAAAAAGATGGGCAGTCCTGGTCAGGTTTTAGACGTGCCGCTTGGTCACAAGGATGCCGCTTATGTGCGCAGTCATTTTGATGGCATTGAAGTGCGCTTAAATGATGCACCACGCGCGAATGAATTGATGGTAGCTGTGGCCGTAACTGATAGTGGTCGTCCTCTCCCGCGCGTTGGCGGGCTTACGCATGAGGATGCAAAAGGTGAGGATGGGCTGCGTTAATCGGTGGACGACGATTGATTGAACCAATCCGGTATTGTGTAAGTTGCATCTTTCCCTGTAAGCTTTATCCATGACGAAATCGACAAATGGTAAGGCGGGCGCATATAATCTAAACGATCAGGTCGGGTATTTACTCCGGCTCGCGCACCAAAGGCATGCCGAAATTTTCAAACTGCATACGATCGAGAAACTGACACCAACTCAGTTCTCGGCGCTCTTGCGTATTTCGCAACAAGGCAAGGTTTCGCAAAACCACCTTGGCCGATTGGCGGGAATGGATGTGGCCACCGTGAAGGGCGTTGTCGAGCGCCTTAAGGATAAAGGTTTTGTCGAGTTAAAGCCCGATCTTGAAGATAAACGACGGTTGGTGATTTTTCTTTCTGAAAAAGGTGAGAATATCGTTCAAGGTCTTGAAGAGATTGGGATGAAAATTACTGAGGAAACCTTATCGCCATTAAATGAGGCTGAGCGGGCGACTTTGGTCAAGCTTCTTCAAAAACTCACATAATTTACGCGCTATTTGCGCGGTAATTTTGGTGATGCAGAACTGTGGTTCTGTTCTGATCTTGAGAATGTGATTGGCGTTCTCAAACCTGGAATACCATCTGGCGCAATCTGCATTTTACGGTGTTTGATTTGTGGGTTATCAAGCGCTTCAGCAACGTTATTAATTGGGCCTGCGGGCACGACCGCATCTTCAAGTGCTTTTAACAAATCGAGCTTCGTCCATTTGATGCATTCTGCTTGAATAAGTGGGATCAAATCAGCACGATTTTCAACGCGGTCTGAATTGGTTTGAAAGGCCTCTTCTATACCGACTTCATTGAGCTCTAAAACTTTGCAAAGTGATTGAAACTGGCGATCATTGCCGCAAGCTATGATGATATAGCCGTCGGAGACTTCAAAGGTTTGATAGGGCACAATATTGGGATGGGCATTGCCCATGCGTGTGGGTGATGTACCGGATGCGAGATAGTTCATCGCTTGATTGGCCAAAACGCCTGTCATGCAATCCAGCAGTGAGATATCAACTTGTTGCCCAATACCGCTGCGTTCGCGCTCGGCAAGCGCTGCTTGAATACCGATCACGCCGTAAAGCCCTGAGAAGATATCAGCAAATGCAACGCCGATCTTTTGCGGGGAACCGTCAGGATCACCGGTTAAATCCATGATGCCAGACATGCCCTGAATGAGAAAATCATATCCTGCGCGATGCGCATAAGGACCGTCTTGGCCGAAGCCTGTCACAGAACAGTAAATCAGTCGTGGATTGAGTTTGTGGATCGATGGGAAATCGAGCCCATATTTTTCCAAGCCGCCAACCTTGAAATTTTCAATCAATACGTCGGCCTCTTTGATAAGATCAATGAGCGCGTTTAGGTCTTCTTCGTTTTTGAAATCAACGGATATGCTGTCTTTGCCGCGATTGGTGCAATGAAAATAAGCTGCGGAAATATCATCATCACGCTCAATGAAGGGAGGGCCCCAGCGTCGCGTATCATCGCCTGCTGCGCTTTCGATCTTTATCACATCTGCGCCCAAATCAGCGAGCGTTTGGCCGATCCAGGGACCGGCAAGAATTCTCGCAAGTTCGACGACTTTCAGCCCATCTAATGGTGTGTTCAAGCGATGATCTCCGGCAAGCGCTGGGCAGGCGGTGTATTGCGGCTGCGTTCACTGCGCACCACACCATCAATGATGGTCATGCCAACACCGGGGAGGTTGCCGAGTTGAACAGATTCCAACAGGTTCTTTCCAGGCGCGTGTTGGGCTTGATCCATGAGAACAAAATCCGCACTTTTACCTTTTTCAATGAGGCCAACATCCAATTCACGTTGGCGTGCTGTGTTGCCATTGGCAAAACAAAATGCGATCTCAGCTGGCACGTTACCAAGCGATGACAACATCGCCACCATGCGCATAATCCCCAAGGGTTGAACACCGGAGCCTGCTGGTCCATCGGTTCCCAGAATAACCTGATCAAGCTTATTCAATTCGCGAGCAGTGTTGAGCGTTAAGAGCGCGGCGCGCTCATTACCATTATGAACAATTTCCAGTGCAGCTTTGCAGCTCTCGCAAAGGCATATGATTTGATCATCAGGTAGGGCAGAATGACCTCCATTGATGTGGCCAACGACATCGGTACCAGTTTCTAAAACCATATCCGCATCGATAAGCCCTGATCCGGGAATAGATGGGCCGCCTGTATGAATAGTGCTTTGAATGCCATATTTACGCGCCCATTCCACCATCTGGCGTGCGGTCTTACCGTCTTTAACCGTTCCCAGTCCCACTTCACCTAATAGCTTAACGCCTGCATCAGCCATTTCTTTAAAGTCATGCTCTTCCATGCCATGTTCAATAACGGGTGCACCTGCATGAACTTTCACGCCCGACGGGCGGAAATTTTCGTACCAACGTTGTGCGGCGATTGCCATTGCTTTTAAGCCTACAACGTCTTTTGGGCGGCCGGGCATATGCACTTCACCTGCTGAGATGAGTGTCGTCACACCGCCGTGAAGGGTTGAATCAATCCAATGTAATTGCTGTTGGCGCGGGGTATAATCACCGACTACGGGATGGATATGGCTGTCGATTAATCCAGGCGCAAGCGTGACGCCATGAGCATCGACAAGTGTATCTGCGCCTTCTGTATCAAGATCTTTTTCCTTGCCCCATTCTGTAATTTTGCCATCAATTGCGATGAGGCAATCACCTTCAAAAATCGGCTCTTCGATTTTACCAGACAGGATTTGACCTATATTTTTGATAACAAGCTTCATGGATATATCCTCACCTTTGGATGAATTGTACCGAGATAGAATTCATTTGTGTGCAAATAATTATACATGCGGTTCTATTAGTCAATTGCTTGCGACATTTTCACAAACCGGTATTTCTTTGCTTTACACTGATGCGCATAATTATTAGCATACTAACGAATAGCGATTGCCCTGCAGATCAGTTGGAGGAAATAAGATGAGCAGTGAACTACCAGCAAAAAGCCGCCCTGATCTATCCAAGTTTGCTTGGGATGATGCGTTTCGCATGGAAAGCCAGCTTGATTTGGATGAGCGTTTGATCCGTGACAGCGCACATGAATATGCGCAGGATAAACTCCAACCACGCGTCAATGAAGCCTTTGAGGAAGAGTATACTGACCCGGCGATCTTTGCGGAGATGGGCGAAATGGGTCTATTAGGTATTACAATCCCAGAAAACTATGGAGGCCTTGGTTCAAGCTATGTGAGCTACGGATTGGTCGCGCGTGAAATCGAGCGTGTCGATAGCGGATATCGCTCCATGATGTCGGTACAATCGAGTTTGGTCATGTATCCAATCTATGCTTATGGCACAGATGAACAACGTCAGAAATATTTACCGGGATTAGCTGCAGGGACTTCGATTGGCTGTTTTGGATTAACTGAACCTGATGCAGGATCTGATCCAGCTGGTATGCGTACCACAGCTAAAAAAACTGATGGCGGTTATGTTATCAATGGTTCAAAAATGTGGATTTCCAATTCACCCATTGCGGATGTCTTTATCGTTTGGGCCAAGTCTGAAGCGCATGATGGCAAGATCAAAGGGTTTGTGCTGGAAAAGGGCATGAAAGGCCTATCTGCACCAAAAATAGACGGCAAACTATCTTTGCGGGCATCTATTACTGGCCAGATTGTCATGGATAATGTTGAAGTGGGCGAGGATGCATTACTGCCAAATGTTGCAGGACTAAAAGGTCCGTTCGGATGTTTGAACCGAGCACGCTATGGCATTGCCTGGGGTGTGATGGGTGCGGCAGAAGCCTGTTGGTTTGCGGCCCGTCAATATGGTCTTGATCGCAAACAATTTGATAAACCGATCGCACAAACACAATTGTTCCAGCTTAAACTTGCCAATATGCAGACGGAAATTACACTTGGATTGCAAGCTGCATTGCGCGTGGGCCGCCTGATGGATGAGGGTGAAGCCGCACCTGAAATGATTTCATTGATCAAGCGTAACAATTGTGGCAAGGCGCTCGATATTGCCCGCAATGCCCGCGATATGCATGGCGGCAATGGTATCAGCATGGAATATCCTGTGATACGCCATATGGTGAATTTAGAGACGGTAAATACCTATGAAGGCACCCATGATGTGCACGCCTTGATATTGGGTCGCGCGCAAACCGGTTTGCAGGCCTTTGTTTGATCTAAGAATTTATTTCAGCTGTTCTTTGACACCGATATAACTCCCTGATTTTGGAAAATATTCAGGCGGTAAATTGTATAATTCGCATTCGCTGAGATATTTGGCGTAGGCGTAAGCCTGGCATTGCTTGTCGGATGCACATTCGCTTTGGCAAGCTTCGCGATCTCCTTTGAAAATAACTGCATATGCTTTCGCCGGGAAATGCCGATCATCACGACGTTTAAATGTCGGTTTGCTTTGTGAATATGAAATCTCGCTTGTGCTCGCAGCATTAATATAGGTATGCGATTTGGGCTGCATGAGCATGGTTTTGCTGCTCGTGCGAAGATCTTTCAAAATGCAGATATTGTTCCAGCTATCATAGGTTAAGGCGGTGCAATTGCCTTGGCGATTGCATTGCGCAAGGCAAGCCTCTTGCGAAATGCCGCGTTTGATTGAGACATCACCACCCTTTAAGTCAAAGGCTGGAAAGTGCTTCATGCCGGACACATCGCTTTGATTAGAAAGCACAGCGGTTTTAGGATTTCGTGCATCTGATAGTGGTGCAATGTCTGAAAGCGCGGTTGAACCTTTGAAAAATATAAGGGGTGAAGTAACAAAATCGTCCGGTTTGCTCGCCCCTACCGACAACCTTTCTGGTGTGGTGCTAACCGTTCTGATTTCTTCCATAGAAGCGGGTAGTTTCAGATAGCAATCATCCTCAAAATAGGTCAAGCCACCATACAGAACCTCAATTGTATCACCTTTTTTATCGACGTTTAATCGATCCCCGGGGCTCCAATCCACCCTTTCATCGCTTGAATAAACAGAACCTCTGCCAAACGAATTTCGAAGATTACTTTCAAGGCTGCGTTCAATCATATTGGTGCAGGCTGCCAGAAATCCTGATTTATCGATCGGTAAATGTTCTCGTGTCGGTCCAACATCGATATCCCAGCGGACTGCTTTCCAGACTTTGTCAACATAAAGCATGTCATCGGATGGTGTATTGAGCATGTCGGTGATAAGCGTCACTGGGATATCAATTGCGTTTGAGATCCGGTTTATTTCGGCCGCACCGGCTAATGCGATTTTATAAGCATTTTCGACCGCTTTTTTCTCATAACTACCATCGGGAATCACTAAACTTGGTGCATGAAAACCAAGTTTGGCTTTTGGGTGTATGACACGATCGACACCCTGGAAAATTCCCTCCTCCCCGAGAAAACTGCCTGCCATGAACAAAATAGCGCAGGCGGATTCGCATCGTTCATTGGCGCGCACAGCGGTGCCACCGCTTCCGGTATATATCCGCGCCATTTTGATCGCTTCTAAAAGATTGCCACCAGGGCTATTTAAACATAATCGATCCGGATAACCGTTGTTGGGTGCAGGATAGGTTTTGATCCGTTGTGTTTCAATTACGCGCTTTAACTTTTCGGCATCTCCTTTCTCAATGGTGCCCTCCATCAAGTACTTACAATGAAAGAGGTCATCATCAATGGGCGTAAATTCCGCTGACTGTGTAGCAGATGAATATATGAGAATTAGCAAAGCTGTGATGAATAGTCTTACTCGATGGAGAAAAAGTGCGTTGTTTATCAATTTAAAATTGCTCCAGATCATGTTTGCCGCAGGGGTAAGTTAAATACAAATTCATCGTGATTACCAGCACTGACGGCTGTTTTTGTTTGTATTTAGAATAACCTGCGAGCATGAAGTGGAGGCTTTAAATATTGCAACGATACACAAAGTGCGTTTAGATTTATTCTCATCATGTTGGGGAGATTGTTGGCGTTACCAGCAGTCGATGGGTCAGGATTTTTCAAATGCGTTTTTCACATCACATCAAGTTAATATGCATCGTATTTTTAAGTGTGATTTGGTTTGAAAGCGCGAAGGCTGAAAACCGGGTCGCACTCGTAATTGGCAATTCAGCTTACGAAACGATCGGTGCGCTTGAGAATGCCGGCCATGATGCGCGTCTCATAGCTGATCGCCTCAAGGTTCTGGGTTTTAAAGTTTTTGAGCATTATGATTTGACCGAAGATGGCATGGCTGACGCGATTGATAATTTCGCTGTTGAAGCTGCATCTGCGGATGTTGGTGCGCTTTATTATGCAGGACACGGTATGCAAAAAGATGGTGAAAACTATCTCATGCCAATAGATACCGAGCTCAAATCGCCCGCATCGATTGAACGCGATGGCATCCCGTTACGCTCGTTACTTCAGATTATGGAAAATCTTCCAACGGGTTTGGTTTTTTTAGATGCTTGCCGCAATAACCCATTTGCGGAAGCCATTCTTGCCAATGCAAAAACAAATCAAAGAAGCGCTGGCTTAAGTCGCGGTTTGGCCTTTGTGCGTCCGACCGGGGATACACTGGTTGCGTTTGCAACACTGCCAAATGCGACGGCGTCCGATGGCACTGACGGTAATTCACCATTTGCCAAGTCATTGGCTAAACATATGATGACGCCTGATATTGAAGTCTCCGTGATGATGAAGCGCGTAACCCGTGATGTGATGGATGAGACGGATCGTCAGCAACGCCCGCAACAGCTCTCGCAAATGCAGAACGAGTTTTATTTCTCGCAATCTGAGAAGCAGGATAATGGTGCAAAACCGGTGACTGCCATTCAACAACCCAATCCGCTATTGGCGGTTTATCCACCCTATGTCACCGTTGGAGAAGAGGTCTCTGTTGTAGCTGATGTGCCAAAAAGCTGTAAGCCGTTTTTTCTCAATATCGGACCTGGTGGAAAATTGACCCCTATCCCGCTGCAATTCTTCAAGCAGGTTGAACTTGGCAATAGCCAATTCCGATATGAAATATCTCCCGGTTCGCGATATGGACTTGTTGTGCAGGAACAAGATGAAAAGGGTAAGAATAATTTCGGTTATTTTTGTGAACCCGAAGGCAATTTTGAAAAACCGCAAATCCAAGCGGCATTGCGGCAGATCATTACTGAGATTAGAAATGGGCATATCGAAGGCGAATTCACGTTTGAAAACATGACCTCAGATTTCCAATTTCGTGATTTTACCATTCAGTGACGGCGATTAGTTTTTAAGCGGTATCAACACCAACTGAACCCGGCGATTTCGTTCGCTAAATGGATCACGCGTATCTTTCAAGCGATCAAACCCTACACCTGAAGACACAATTTGCGTTGGTGGAATGGCTGTATTCACGCGTATAAAATCGGCCACGGCTTCAGCGCGTTGGCTTGATAGTTTTTTGTTATATTCGGCAGACCCTTTAGCATCGGTGTGTCCGACGAACAGCACCGAAAATTTGCGAAAATCAGACGAACTTAATGTGCGCGCTAAATCGATTAGACGTTCCTTTTGATCCCATCTAATGTTGGATGAGTTGTAATCAAACAGGATTTCCATATCGACTGATGGCAGCGGTTCGGCAGATGCGGCCACTGACGCTGAATTGGATTGCGAATTGTTTGATGTGCTTGCAGGTTCGGCTTTGACCTGGCTTCTGTCGATCACACCAAGATTGAGTACATCGTCCAAACTAAAGCTGGCACCAGATTTTAACTCATCGCTTTTACAATCCGCAGCACCTAACAAGCAGCTTTCCAATTGCGATTTGGCTGCGGGTTCTGAAGGGCTGGTATCGACCTCCAAATCAAAATCATCGAGCGTGATAACTGATTGGGCAGAGCTTAATTGTGCCTGCATTCCTAACGCGGCTAAAAACCCGATAGCGATGATAGATTTGTTGAATTTCATCTCATATCCCCCACAAAATATACTGTTTTGTTATTATCCATGGATTGGAATAATGGTCAATCATTGGTGTACAACGGGTTTTGCTGATTTTCATCCTACAACTCTTAGGTATATGCTTAAGTTTCAGATGATATAGAGTATCCACCAGTTACATAAGACGAAGATGGGCCAATGCTTTCAGACCAAACTTTGATAATTTCGATATTTGTACTTCTTTTTGTGCTGCTTGTTTGGGGCCGCATTCGATATGATCTCGTGGCATTTGGTGCATTGGTTTTAGCAACTGTTTTGGGGCTGGTTCCGTCCGAGCGGGTTTTCTCTGGATTTGGTCATTCTGCCGTGGCGATCATTGCCTTGGTGTTGATTGTATCGCGCGGACTTGTTGGGTCTGGCGCGATTGAAAAACTTGCGCAGCGTCTTTTGAATTCTGAACGCCCTTTACCATTACATATCGCGATCATGGCAATTGTCGGGGCAGGTCTCTCTGCAGTGATCAATAATGTTGCTGCACTCGCTTTGCTTATGCCACTCGATATCGATACTGCGGCAAAGGCCAAACGTGCCGTTAGCCTCACGCTCATGCCGCTCTCTTTCGCGACCATTTTGGGTGGCATGATCACGTTGATTGGCACGCCGCCAAATATTGTCATTGCAGCTTATCGTGAGGATGCGATTGGCACACCTTTTGGGATGTTTGATTTCGCACCTGTTGGTCTAACAGTCGCGATTATGGGAATTGCGTTTGTGTCACTGATCGG
>JAHDFS010000041.1:0-11148 GCA_020628035.1 Rhizobiaceae bacterium | reverse complement strand
GTGACATCGGGCGGCCTCACGCTGAGCGAAGTGATTGTGCCAGAAGACGCACGTATAGCCGACCGCACCGCGCGCAGTATGAAGCTTTTATACTCTTATTCAGTTACGCTTTTGGGTGTATCTCGAAATGGGCGGAAGTTTAAAGACCGTGTGCGATTGCTCACAATTAGACCCGGAGATGTGTTGCTCTTGCTCGGCACTCCAGAAAGCAATGCAGCTGCCATCTCCGCTATGGGTGTTCTTCCTCTGCAAGGACGGGAGACGCAAGTTGTGCAACGATCTAAGGCGGGTCTTTCCATCGGGATATTTCTTGCTGCCATCGCCGCGGCAGTGTTGGGTATGGTGTCCTTACCCGTTGCGCTATGTGTTGCTGTGATTGCAATGATCGCCATTGGCTTGGTGTCAGGCACGGAAGTTTACGATTCAATTGAATGGAAAGTTGTGGTCCTTCTTGCCAGTCTCATTCCGCTTGCCGAAGCATTTGAGAATTCTGGTGGTGCGGAACTCATCGCCTCGCAAATTTTATCCGTTACCGATGGATTTCCGGCCTGGGTATCATTGCTTGTTTTGATGGTGGTCACTATGACGATGTCCGATTTTTTAAACAATGTTGCGACAACACTGATTGCGGCCCCCATTGGCATTGGTATGGCAACAGCGACGGGCACTAATCCTGATGCATGGCTCATGACGGTCGCGGTGGCCGCATCATGCGCGTTTTTAACGCCGATTGGTCATAAAAATAACACGATTATCTTAGGCCCCGGCGGCTATCATTTTGGTGATTATTGGAAAATGGGATTGTTGCTGGAGTTATTGGTCATTGCTGTGGCATTTCCCGCAATCTTATTTGTTTGGCCGCTTTAGTGCTTATGCGCATTTTTTAAACTTAAAATCATCAGCAAAGTTAGCACTGCCATATAGACCAAATTCATCAATCCAAACGCAAACATGCTGAGCATGAGCGGCCAATTGGTCCTAATGCAACTAAGCCCAAGTTGGAAACCGCCTTGACGTAAGGTGTCTTTGAGTTTCCAATTGCGAAGTTGAAATGTTGCCAAGACGATAAGCATAGCCATACTGAACCATGAATTACCAATCATCATTCCATCAGTTAGAAAACCATTTGTTTGCAATCCCCATTGGAGAATTACCATTGGAAGCGCAAATAGCGACCAGGCGAATAAATAGCCGGTTAAAAATCTAAAAAACTCGATAAAAACACTATTTTTCCGCAGATTGTTAACCTTCCGGAACAATAAAGTCGGCACCATCATTGCAACGATCATGATCTGCCACATGAGAAAGGCACGGGTAAAATCACTTATTCCCCAAGCCTCGATATTTGCCACGCATATTGACCATAGGTTCTGGCTGAATGCGACAAGCATGCCCGAATTTTGATAAAACCAATCAAACGCAATCATACCGGGCCCGAGATCTGCGGCGGATCCTTCCACTGCGAATTGGAATGATTGGATGATGAGGTAAAACCAGGCGAGAAAAGCGGTGCCCAATATGATATCCCGACGAATATCCAGAACACCTAAATCTCTATGTGATTTGGGTGCTGTGATAGATGATATAATCATCATTTTCGCTGTGGGATTAAATCTGGGCATGGGAAACCTTTTTTAGTCTCCCACTATTTTGTTCCAGAAACCCGACTTTTCTTCTTCTTCATCAGGTGTCGAATCGCCGCCAGTCACGGCTTTATCAAATTCTTCAAAAAAGCTTTTGGAGAGTTTTTTGGATGTGCTGACAACAAGGCGGCTGCCCAATTGCGCAAGCTTTCCGCCAATATCGGCTTTGGCGACATATTTTAGCAAAGTGCCACCGTCTTGTTCGATGAGTTCAACATCTGCGCCACCTTTAGCAAAACCAGCGACCCCACCATTACCGCTGCCGGTGAGTGAAAATGAATCGGGCGCACCGTCATTATTCAATTCAACATCGCCGGAGAATTTAGCTTTGACAGGACCGATTTTTAAAACGACTTTGGCCGTTAATTCGGTATCGCTCACTTTGGTCAATTCTTCGCATCCGGGGATGCATTGTTTTAAAATCTCTGGATCGTTGAGCGATTTAAACACCACATCGCGGGGTGCATTGATAAAGATTTCGTCTTCTATTTCCATGTTCAGTCCTACTTTAAATCATATGGATGTGCATCTGATCAGGCATCGTCTGATCTGAAAGATTCATATTGGTCAGCGCGTCTCACCTTGGTGAGTTCAGCAAGAATAGAAAGTGCGATTTCTTCAGGTGTGATGGCATTGATATCCAAACCTGCGGGCGCTTTGATTGTGTCGAGTTTTTCCTGCGGCATGCCATTGGATGAGAGGTTACTTTTGAGCTTCTCGGCTTTTTTGCGGCTGCCAACAAAGGCAATGAATTCTGCGTTTAACGAAAGTGCATTTTCTAATGACGCCTGATCGCCGCGCCCTTGGGTCGAGATGATCACATAGCGCTTATTATTGGAGTTGGTTTCGTAGTTCAAACCGTCGATGAATTTGTCGCCAAAATGATATTTATCGTGCTCATGGCTTTCAGCGCATATCGTTGTGGTAAACCCCATGGGTTTTGCAAGCGTGGCCAGCGCTATTGCGACCGGGCTGGCCCCAAAAATCACAAGTTCAGGGCGCGGTAATATGGCTTCGACAAATATATCCATTGTGCCTTGGCTGGGGCACATATTGGTGGCGAATTTGATCCCATTCTGGGTCGTGCCAGACTCGATTTCCTGCTCGCGCAAAAGATCTTCAGGCTGGATAGAGACAAGCCGAGTTGTGCCGTCGGCAATCACCTCTTTAGCGGCTTTGAGCACCGCTGCTCGCGCGCAACCACCACCAATCCAACCTTCGGATATCGAGCCATCGGCCATAATCACAGCTTTGGCGCCGGTCTTGGCGGATGTCACAGATATGGTCCTGACAACAGTTGCTAAGGCAAATGCTTCGCCTGAAGATTTCAACTTCGAAACAGTATCGTGAATATCAACTACATCGATCATTATATTCTACCTAAATGTGGTTCGAGCGCAGCTAGATCATTCAGCGTGGTGGCCGGTGCAAAGAGATCCAAATGCGGCAGTGCTGCCGCCATGCCGCTTGCAATGGGTTGATAATCTTTCCAGCCTTTTAGCGGATTTAGCCAAATGAGTTTGCAACCCTTTTTCTTTAGTCGTGCAAGCGCATTGGAGAGCACCTCTGGCGGATCTGTGTCATAGCCATCAGATAATATGATCACCACGGATCGGCCTGAGACGGATTGGGCTGCATATTGATTATTGAAAGTTTCAATGTTTTTGCCAATTTTTGTGCCGCCGCCAAAACCTTGCGCCATCATCGATAATTGATTGATGGAACGGAACGAATCCGGGTCGCGCAACGCGTCGGAGATCTTCACCAATTGTGTGTGAAATAAATAAGCATCCGTTCGTTGATCTGCGCTGACAAGACCTTTTAAGAAAGATAAGAAAATGCGCGAATAAACGGTCATGGATCCCGATACATCCAAGATCGCAACTAAATGCACTGGACGATCAGGCTTTATCCGTTTGGCCAGTTTAAACGGCACGCCGCCTGTAGAAATGCTTTTGCGGGCGATCTTTCTTAAATCCAGTAATGTGCCCTTGATTGCAGATCGCCTGCGGCGTGAGCGGCGATCTCTAATGGCGCGCGCAAGGTATTCTGCAACCTGTTTGGCGCGCTCCTGATCTTCAGGTTTCATAAATTCGCGCAAGTCAGCTTTGTTGATGTTGTAAACTTCTGAAGCAATAAGTTTGCCGTCGCCGGAATGCGCAGCTTCATGTCCTTCGCCATTGTTGTCATCTGGCAGATCTTGTTGCCCAACGCCCGATGATTGCATTCCATCATCATGTTGGCTGAGATTAGACCAATGGCTTTTATTGGCTGGCTTTTCTGAAGTCTCATGACGCTCTGTTTTTCGCGTATGGTTGAACCAGAAGGATCTAAAGAGATCATCGAATTTGGCATATTGATCAGCATCACTTGCGCAGACCGATTTGAGCGCTAATTTGACCTCTTCTGCATTGGTCATATTAATCTGTGATAAGGTTTCAAGCGCAAGCCGCGTTTCGGATACGCCTAATCGCAGGCCGTGACTTCGAAGATGTGCCATAAAATCAATGACCCGTTCTGAAACGATATCTGCACGTGTTGGAAATTTTGTTGCTAAAGGCATTTAAGCTGCCTTTCCAACAAGTTTTTGTGCTATTTCCGTTGGGATCGATGCTTGGTCAGCTTGTGTTTTTAACAAGCAGACAAGTGTGGCATGCAGCGCAACCGGATCATCGGATAAATCATTGATCCCAAGCCCGGATATCGTTGCGGCCCAGTCCAGCATTTCGGCAACACCTGGAACTTTCTCAAGCTCTTCTTTGCGCAAGGCTTGCACGAAACCCACGATCTGCGCTGCAAGATGGGCGTTCAAATGGGGGTGGTGTTTGTTGAGGATTGCAAGTTCGGCGGCTTTATCTGGATATTCAACAAAGGAATAGATGCAGCGCCGGCGCAAGGCATCGGATAAATCTCGCGCGCCATTGGCTGTTAAAATCACATGCGGCTTGGATTTGGCCTTGATGGTGCCAAGCTCTGGGATCGACACTTGGAAATCCGATAAGATTTCTAGTAAATAGGCTTCAAATTCTTCATCGGCGCGATCAACTTCATCGATTAACAAAACTGGCGGGGTGTCCTGTTGGATGGCTTCCAGCAGTGGTCGGCGCAAGAGATATTTATCGGAAAAAATCTCATCGTCATTTGTGTCAGATTTTTCTTTCGATGCGCTGATAGCCAAAAGCTGTCTTTGGTAATTCCATTCGTAAATTGCAGAGGAAGCATCAAGACCTTCATAGCATTGCAGGCGAATGAGATTGGTATCTTTGATCTCTGACAAGGTTTTGGCAACTTGTGTTTTGCCAACACCTGCTGGACCCTCAAGCAGCAAGGGGCGACCGAGCGACAAAGAGATGTGCAGCGCCATTGCTAACTGATCTGTTGCCACATAACCGCTATTGCTCAGATCTGATTTTAAATCTGTCCAACTCATGTCAGTCTCGTTCTTGGTTTTGGTTCAGTTTGATCGGGGCAATCGGTATGTATTGCCAATTGCCCCAAGCAATTTTGCTCTAGTCGTGCAGGCCAAGCTTGTTGGCTGTCTGCCAGATACGCCAGTGATCATGTGGCATATGCGATTGGGTGAGACCAAAGGCACGGAACGCATCGTGCACGGCATTTGAAAATGCTGGCACACCGCCGACATTTGGACTTTCGCCAACACCTTTAGCACCAATTGGGTGATGCGGACTTGGTGTTGTTGTGTGGTCCGTCTGATAGTTCGGTGTTTCCCACATGGTCGGGATGAAGAAGTCCATCAAAGAGCCGGTTTTCACATTGCCCATTTCATCATAGGCAATTTCCTGACCCATAGCGATGGCAAGTGCTTCGGTGAGGCCACCATGCACCTGACCTTCAATGATCATTGGGTTGATCCGCGTTCCGCAATCATCCAGCGCATAGAACTGGCGGATTTCGGTGGTGCCTGTATCAACATCAATATCCATCACGCAGATATAAGCGCCAAATGGATAGGTCATGTTTGGTGGATCATAATAAGAGACTGCCTCAAGGCCTGGCTCAATGCCCGGAATGGCTTGATTGTAAGCCGCAAAGGCGATCTCTTTCATGGTTTTAAAGCGCTCAGGCGCACCTTTAACCACAAAACGATCGATGTCCCATTCCACATCACCGTCATGCACTTCGAGCAAGTAAGCTGCAATCATTTGTGCTTTGGCTCTGATCTTGCGACCTGCCATAGCTGTTGCAGCACCTGCTACCGGTGTTGAACGTGAGCCATAGGTGCCCAAACCATAAGGCGCGGTATCTGTGTCACCTTCTTCTAGAGTGATATCATCAGCTGAAATACCAATTTCACTTGCCAGAATTTGCGCAAATGTTGTTGCATGACCCTGACCTTGAGAAATTGTGCCCAAGCGCGCAATGGCAGACCCTGTTGGATGGATGCGGATTTCGCAACTATCAAACATACCAAGACCTAAAATATCACAGTTTTTGACAGGTCCTGCACCGACAATTTCGGTAAAGTGTGTGAGGCCAATGCCCATCAATTTACGCGTTTTGCCAGCTTTGAAGTCCTCAAGACGTTCGGCCTGTTCTTTGCGTAGGGCTTTGTAGTTCACTGCATCAAGAGCTTTGTCCCAAGCCGTGTGATAATCACCTGAATCATATTCCCAACCCAATGCAGATTGATAGGGGAATTGCTCTTTCTTGATGAAGTTGATCCGGCGCAATTCAGCTGCATCCATACCAAGTTTGATCGCGAGAACTTCGATCATACGTTCGATAAAGTAAGCCGCTTCTGTCACACGGAATGAGCAACGATAGGCAACACCGCCCGGTGCTTTATTGGTATAGATACCATCAACGGCAAGATAGGCTGTTGGGATATCATAAGAGCCGGTACAGATATTCATGAAACCCGCTGGGAATTTCGTTGGATCCGCGCAGGCATCAAACGCGCCATGATCGGCTGTTGTGTGACACCAAAGCCCAGTGATCTTGCCTTCCTTCGTCGCAGAGATCTTACCCTTCATCCAATAGTCTCGGGCAAAGGCAGTAGCGGTGAGGTTTTCGATACGATCCTCGATCCATTTCACAGGTTTGCCGGTGACAATTGACGCTACAATCGAGCACACATATCCAGGATATACGCCCACTTTGTTGCCAAAGCCGCCGCCAATATCAGGTGAGATCACGCGGATATTATGTTCGGCAATACCTGAGATTAATGAAGCTACGGTTCGCACGGCATGGGGTGCTTGGAATGTGCCATAAAGCGTAAGTTTGCCATTGACCTTATCCATGCTGGCAACAGAACCGCATGTTTCAAGTGGGCAAGGATGGGTGCGGTGATAATAAACCATTTCTTCCGCAACAACATCAGCGCTATCCAGCACGGATTCGGTTGCGTCTTTATCACCAGCTTCCCAAGTGAAGATATGATTTGGATGCCGACGTGGACCATGAGCACCTTCTTTTTCTTCGGCAATATCTTCACGCAGGATAGGCGCACCTTCGATCTCTGCTTTAAATGGATCGACGAGTGGCGGAAGTTCTTCATATTCCACTTCAACCAGTTCAACACCATCTGCAGCCGCATAACGATCAGTTGCAACGACAAAGGCAACTTCCTGGCCTTGGAACAGAACTTTTCCATCTGCCAAAACCATTTGCTTATCGCCAGCCAGTGTTGGCATCCAATGTAGATTGAGTGGTTCGAGATCCTTGGCGGTAATCACTGCCAAGACCCCCGGCACTTCCAGTGCTTTATCTGCATTGATTGATTTCACATAAGCATGTGGATAGGGCGAACGGACAAAGTCACCAAACAGCATGCCAGGCAATTTAATATCGTCGATATAATTGCCCTTACCTTGGGTAAAGCGCGCATCTTCAACGCGTTTGCGTGAACAACCAAGACCTTTGAGCGCTTCTGAGCGTTCTTCTTTTGGAGGTGTCATCTCATTCATTGTGCTGCCTCCTTTGCAGAATTTAATTCAGCCGCGGCGGCCAAAATAGATTTCACGATATTTTGGTATCCGGTGCAGCGGCACAGATTGCCCGCCATTCCAAAGCGTACTTCTTCTTCGGTGGGATCAGGATTTTCCTGCAACAGGCGATGCGCTCTTGTGATCATGCCCGGTGTGCAGAACCCACATTGCAGACCGTGATGTTCTTTAAACATTTCTTGAAGGACATGCAGCCCGTCAGGATTGCCCAATCCTTCAATCGTTGTGATATCCGCACCATTGGCTTGCGCTGCAAAGACGGTGCATGATTTGACAGATTTTCCGTCCATATCGATTGTGCAAGCACCACAATGGGATGTCTCGCAACCAATATGCGGTCCGGTGATATCAAGACGCTCGCGCAGAACGTGGATTAACAGTTCACGCGGTTCGGCAAGTGTTTCCACTTCTTCGCCGTTGACCTTTAATTTAATATGCATTTTTGACATGATATTATTTCCTCCCGCAGCCGATTAAGCGCGTTCAATCGCGCGCTCTAAAGCACGGCGAATGACGATCTTTGCTGCATGTTTTTTAAATTCGATGGGCCCGCGATTGTCTTCGCCGGGGTCGCTGGCATTTACCGCCGCTATTGTTGCGGCTTCGATGGCCTCTGCGCCTAAGTCAGACCCGGTTAGAATTGATACGGCCTCTTCGCAGTAGATTGGGGTGTCGGCCAAATTTGTTAGCGCAACAGATGCATGGCTGCATGTTCCTCCATCTTTGGTGATCAAAACACCAGCTGCGGCGGTTGCATAATCACCGATCTTACGTTTTTGCTTTTCATATGCATATCCACCCACAGGTGAGTTAAACGTAATTGACGTGAGAATTTCTTCTTCTTCACGTGCGGTGAAATATGCGGCTTCATAAAAGTCGCGTGCTTTCACGGTTCGCGTGCCATTGGGTCCGGCTAACGTATAATTTGCGTCCAACAACTGCATCAGGCCAGGCATATCATTGCCCGGGTCGCCATTTGCGACATTGCCACCGATTGTTCCCATATATCTAACTTGAGGATCGGCAATTTGAAGCGCGGCCTCTGTCATGATGGGTGCGACTTTTGCAAGCCCTTCATCGGCGATTAGTTCGTGTTGCGTGGTCATGGCGCCAATTGTGACGGATTGACCTTCAATGATGATGCCTTTCAATTCGGCGATTTGTTGCAGATCCACAAGATGCGACAGATCAGCCATACGCAATTTCATCATTGGGATTAAGCTGTGACCGCCTGCGATCACACGTGCTTCATCGCCATGCTCTGAAATAATTTTGATCGCGTCATCGATCGAATCAGGACGATGATATTCAAATGCTGCGGGTATCATTAGTTCCTCCATCTAAGTGATGGAACAACCTAATAAGAGACTTGATGTGAATGCATCTGCTGATGTTCCAACGCCGCTGTTGCCGCACGAAATGCGAAGAAACTTCACGAAATGCGAATTTTTGCGGATCAGCTTAGGTCGAGTTCTTTACGGACTTCGTTGAGCTTAGAGCGGCTAACGGGCACTTTTTCAAATGACGTAAATTGGTCAAAAAGCAAATAGCCATTGTCTTTGGTGCGTTCAAAACTGCTGATATGGCGGGGGTTTACCAAATAACTTCTGTGGGTCTGCAAAAATCCTTGTCCAGAAAGTCTCTTTTTCATTTCCGATATATTCCAGGGGCAGAAGTGTTTTTCATCGCGCGAGTATAAAATCGTGTAGTGACCTTCAGCGCGGATGGCCGCGATATTTTCAACTTTGATAAAATGTGTCTGATTATTCTTTTCAAACGGGATCTGGATCAGATCTTTTTCAATTTCGATATCAGCTTTTAGCGGATCTGCTGACGAGGTTACCTCAAGCTCGGTGTCGTCTTTTGTGCTTTCTTCAACAGGTTCGATCTTCATTTCTGACGGAAGCAAGCTCACACTCATAAGCAAGAATGCACCACTAATGACAAAGCTGGCAACGGCGACGCCAAGAGCTAAAACTTCGTTGCTCAAGCGCAAATCGGGAACGGGTGCATTACTGATTTCTTTAAAATCTGTTCCGGCCATGGCGACAAAATGCACCATAAATACAGCGATACCGAATAAAATCGTGCCGCCGATAATGTTTCTATTTTCGCGCTCTTTATAAGCGATAAAAATCATGCTGGTGCTGAGAACGATGGAGGTGATAATCGCAATAAATATTCCAATTCCGGAATAGACAGGTAGGACGAGCTTAATGCCGTACATGCCCAAATAATGCATCGCCAAAATGCCTGATCCAACAATAACCCCCGCAGCGGTTTTGGTCTGCGTTGTGCGCGGCATGAAGTGCATGATGAGAAGTGCGATGCCGACAACAAGAATGGCAACCAATGCCGATGCCAGTGTGATGAGAGCATCATAAAAGAAAGGAACGGGTAGTTCCATTCCCAGCATGGCGACGAAATGCATGGACCAAATTCCGGTGCCCATTGTGATCGCTGCCATGATCACAGCACGCTTGCGCTCGACAAGATTGAGGCTGGATGCGCCCTGCATGACACTCAGGCCGGTAAAGCCCGCCATCATTGCAACAATCAATGATGCCGAAATCAGCAAATGGTTATGCGACATTTCTAGCACGGGTAGCTTCTCTCCCAATTCCCCCGCACGTTTATATTGAGGGTGATGGCTTATGGTCAACGTTATTCTCGCTGAATGTTTTTCATTGTCAGCTAAGATCATCACAATCTATTGATTTTATTCAAAGTGACTTAATGCAAAAACGTGTGGTTAGGTTGGTCCGCATTTCGCTTGTTTTGGAAAGTGTGATGTTTTCTAAAGGCCCACTATTTGTGCATTTTTGAATAAATATTTGATCCGAAATCAAAAAACTGTCGTGTTTTTCTGAACCCTTCGCTGCACTGCAAAAATGTAATAAAAACAAGCTTTGAGCATGTTTTTTATCATTGAAATTTTTTTCGGAAATGCGCGTTTCATCAGACAAAAAATCAAAAATGTTAACGATAACACTTGACACATGTTACCGATAACGTGATTATGTAATCAATGATCGATCACCCTAAATGACGATCATCTGGAGGAAATTTTAGGCGGAATAACCCTTATTTGACCCTGGTCGCAATGCGATTTTCAGGGCGTGGTTTTTTGATGCCTTTTGGAGGACTAATGACTGATAAGAAACCCATAATCTCGATGCGTGGCATTGTAAAAAGATTTGGTGGCGTTGTTGCACTCAACAACGTCGATTTGGATGCTTATGCCGGCGAAGTTTTGGCCATCGTAGGCGATAATGGTGCAGGTAAATCTACGTTGATTAAAATCCTTACTGGGGTTTACCAACCCACGGAAGGGGCCATCAAACTTGATGACCAACCGCTTGAAATGAGCTCGCATGCCGATGCAATTGCTGTGGGTATTGACGCTGTTTATCAGACCTTGGCTTTGGCCGATCACCTTGATCCTGCTGCCAATATGTTTCTTGGCAGCGAGCTAACCAAGAAAGTTTTCGGAATCACGCTTTTGGACAACAAGAAAATGCGTTCTGAAACCGAGC
>JAHDFS010000040.1 GCA_020628035.1 Rhizobiaceae bacterium | reverse complement strand
AACGAATAACGCGGATTATTGATCGCTGAGAACACACGTGTTTTCAACTGACGCAGATAAGGTTTTTCATTGCGCCCTTCCAAACGACCAATACGTTCGTCCAACAGAGCAAGTAGATCGGCCATACGATAAGGCAATGGAGAATCGGCCGTGATTGAAGAGTTTTCCTTGCGTTTGCTCAGGCTTGATGGGCCATTGCCTTTGAACGCTTTTTTCGCTTCGCCAATAAGGTCGCGAAGCACATTCACTTCATCCATAACCTTGGGTTGGCCGCGGAAAATAACTTCAACAAATTCGTCAAATTTAAACAACCAGAATGGCAGATCGAGCGTTTCGGGTCCGATAGCAAAGGAACGGTCGCCAAATGCGGGTGCAAATTCATCATGCGGATCCAGCACCAAAACACGTAATTGATCGTCTGAATCAATCGCCTTATTCACAAGCAAAGATAACGCAGTCGATTTACCAACACCTGTTGTTCCCACCAAAGCAAAGTGACGCGATAACATAGACGGAATGCAAACCGACGCATCCATTTCGGTGTTTTGAGATAATTTACCAATTGGAACTGCGTGTTTGGAACCCACATCATAAATGAGCTTTAGATCTTGTGCACGAATATCATGGACCACAGCACCCAAATAGGGATATTTGCTAATTCCCGTGGAGAATATTATTTTATCTAAATCGGGGCGAACTTCACCAACAAGCTCGGCTTCCACATTTAACGTATTCGAACCATCTAAATTCCAATTACCTTCCGGCATGCGCATGGATGATACAAGTGCAACCACACGACTTTCGCCCACGGCGATGGAAACCAAACGCCCCACTGACCAGCTCTCAGACAATTCGGTGTCATCTTTTGGAATGACGGACGCGATCTGGACTTTAGAACCGGTGCACGAGATCACGTGACCCAATATGCGTTTTTTCTCTGCAACGTCCCGCCGCTCCGTCGTAACGGCGACATTCAGATTATTATTATTTATCGTTATGCCAGACACAAATAACCTCACTTATTGCGCTAACTGTCAGAATACGGCACCAAACTTAATAAAAAATTTAGAAAATCGAACATTTCAAACATAATTCGCTCACGAAAATTAACTATTTTAGCCTGTTGACGCTGCAAGCATTTGTCGCTAATTGTTTTTCCCATGATTTATACGAATGAACTAATTGTGGTGGGTAAGCGCATGGGCAAGATGGTGTAACCATCTGGCGAAAGCTCCCATGCGCAAGACAAAGGCTCCTAAAGGGGTCTTTTTTTTTGACTAATAATTTGCAGTGAACAAAACCTAAAAGAGAAAAAAATGACTGGTACAGAACAGGAAACATCGGCCGACGAACACCAAATGACAGGTGCTGAAATGGTCCTTAAAGCACTTGGCGAAAACGGCGTGAAACACGTCTTTGGATATCCTGGTGGTGCTGTGCTGCCGATTTATGATGAAATTCATCAACAAGATGAAATTGAACATATTCTTGTCCGTCACGAACAAGGTGCCGGCCATATGGCAGAAGGTTACGCGCGTTCAACAGGCAAACCCGGCGTTTGTTTGGCAACGTCAGGCCCTGGCGCAACCAATGTGGTCACTGCATTGCAAGATGCGCTTATGGATTCAATCCCAATGGTTTGTTTAACTGGCCAGGTACCAACCGCCTTAATTGGTTCTGACGCATTTCAGGAATGCGACACAGTCGGCATCACCCGCCCCTGCACTAAACACAATTGGCTTGTCAAAGACGTAAGCGAATTATCTCAAGTCATCCATGAGGCATTTCACGTAGCGACAAGTGGGCGTCCGGGTCCCGTCGTTGTCGACATTCCAAAAGATGTTCAATTCGCAACAGGTACTTATGTGCCGCTTAATAAAGCACCATCGCGCAAAAGCTATCGCCCGGCGAAAACAGGGAATTCAGACAGCATCCATCAAGCGATCGAATTGATCAAAAACGCAAAAAAGCCAATCATCTATTCAGGTGGTGGCGTGATCAATTCAGGTCCGGAAGCATCAACTTTATTGCGCGATTTGGTGAAACTCACAGGTTCGCCAATTACCTCTACACTTATGGGGCTTGGCGCTTATCCTGCATCCGGCAAACATTGGCTTGGTATGCTGGGCATGCATGGGACATACGAAGCCAACATGGCCATGCATGATTGTGATGTGATGGTTTGTATTGGCGCACGCTTCGATGACCGGATCACCGGCCGCATCGATGCCTTCTCACCAAATTCTAAGAAAATTCACGTCGATATCGATCCATCATCGATCAATAAGAATGTGCGTGTAGACATACCAATCATTGGCGATGTCACATCTGTGCTTGAAGACATGGTGCGCATTTGGCGCGCTGATGCAAGCGATCTAAAGGAAGAACGTTTGGCGGATTGGAACGCGCAAATCAACCAATGGCGCGCCCGCAATTCACTTGCATTCTCAGATAATGATGATGTTATCATGCCTCAATATGCGATTAAGCGTCTTTACGAGCTTACCAAAGACAAAGACACTTACATCACAACAGAAGTTGGCCAACACCAAATGTGGGCGGCACAATTTTATGGATTTGAAGAACCAAATCGCTGGATGACATCTGGTGGTCTGGGGACCATGGGCTATGGCTTCCCAGCCGCCATTGGAGTTCAAGTCGCGCACCCTGATGCCTTGGTGATTGATATTGCCGGTGACGCATCTATTCAGATGTGTATTCAAGAAATGTCCTGTGCCGTACAACACGGATTGCCGGTTAAAATCTTCATCCTTAATAACAATTACATGGGCATGGTGCGTCAGTGGCAACAATTGCTACACGGTAATCGCCTTTCCAATTCTTATACAGAATCCATGCCTGACTTCGTCAAATTGGCTGAAGCTTATGGTGGTGTTGGCATCAGATGTTCAAAACCATCTGAATTAGATGACGCAATCAATGAGATGATATCCGTCGACAAGCCTGTTATCTTCGACTGTAATGTTGCAACATTGGCAAACTGCTTCCCGATGATCCCATCAGGTAAGGCACATAACGAAATGTTGCTGCCAGATGAAGCAACAGACGAAGTGGTCGCAAATGCAATTGACGCCGCTGGCGCGAAACTCGTTTAAGAAGGAGAACCTTGATATGAATGCACAGCAAAAACCAACAGGTTCAGCCTACTTCCTCAGCAATATTGAACAAGAAACCGTATTCCGCACATTGTCAGTTGTTGTTGACAACGAACCAGGCGTACTCGCACGTGTGATCGGGCTCTTTTCTGGTCGTGGCTACAATATCGAAAGCCTCACGGTGTCTGAAACTCAAAATGAGCGTCATCTGTCACGCATTACCATCGTAACAAGCGGTACAGCCAACGTGTTGGAGCAAATTAAAACCCAACTTGAGCGAATTGTACCCGTTCATCGTGTTGTCGATCTTGATCAAAAAGCAAAAGAACTTGGATACGAAAAACCAATTGAGCGTGAACTCGCATTGGTCAAAGTTAAAGGCGAAGGCAATGACCGCATGGAAGCGTTGCGCATTGCTGATGCTTTCAAAGCTGAAGTTGTCGACGCAAATCGCGATCATTTCATCTTTGAAGTGACAGGTCGCGTCTCCAAAGTTGATCAATTCATCGATATCATGCGATCATTAGGTGCAATTGAAATCTGCCGCACCGGTATCACCGCAATGAACCGTGGCTCTGACGGCATTTGGGGTAAATAAGGCTTAAAACATGGATGTGTTGGTTGAAAGTCTGGGTGAGTTTGGCCCGTTCATTATAAATGTCGCCAAAGCGATCTTGTTCTTGGTTGTTGGCTATCTGGTCGCGCAAATGTTCAAGCGCATTGTGCGTCGCCAGATTGAACGCAATTCACGACTTGATCCAACCATCTCCAACTTTGTTGCATCCATTTTGTATTGGGTGATCATCGCCGCGGTTCTCATCGTGGTTCTACAGCTATTTGGCTTCCAGGCGACCAGTCTGGTGGCCATTTTGGGTGCTTCAACCCTCGCAATTGGTTTAGCGCTGCAAGGTACACTCAGTGATGTTGCCTCTGGCGTATTACTAATTGCTTTCAGGCCCTACAAAATTGGCCAATATGTCGATATTGACGGCACAAGTGGCACTGTGCGCGAAGTCACGTTATTTACGACTGAACTTGTCACACCAGACAATGTTCAGATCATCATGCCAAACTCCAAAGCATGGGGTGCAGTGATTTCAAATTACTCCGCGCATGATACCCGCCGCGTCGATTTGATATTTGGAATTGACTATAACGATAGCTCAGACGAAGCTATGGCAGTGATCCAAAAAATCATCGATGCCGACAAACGCGTTCTTAAGTCTCCTGAAAGCTGGATGCGTGTAACCAATCTCGGCGATTCATCGGTAGATATCACATTGCGTATTTGGGCCGCAGCTGAAGATTATTGGGATGTGAAATTTGATACAACCAAAGCCGTCAAAGAGGCATTTGACGAAAATGGTATTTCAATCCCCTATCCTCACCAAGTTGAGATTTCAAAAAAAGCCTAGTCGAAAATTCAACGTGAATACGCGCTTTGGTATTGCCAATTTTCGCGAATCCTGCGACGTGGTTTGGCATGGATTTTTCACCTCAACAAGATGAAGCTTTAAAAGCTGTTTCCAAGTGGCTGCGCGAAGGTCAATCGCCGATTTTCCGGTTATTCGGTTTTGCCGGAACTGGTAAAACCACGCTCGCACGTCATTTTGCTGAACATGTTGATGGTGATGTATTGTTTGCCGCCTTTACCGGAAAGGCAGCTCAGGTTCTGCGCTCCCGTGGAGCAAGTAACGCCAACACCATTCATTCCTTAATCTATCGCCCACGGGGTGAGGAAGAAGTCGAGGATGAAACCACCGGCAAAACGTCGATGGCTCCGATGTTTGGCATTAACCGGCAAAGTCCGGTGGCAAAAGCAGCACTTATTGTGATCGACGAATGTTCGATGGTCGATGAAGAGCTCGGTCGCGATCTGTTAAGCTTTGGTACTCCGGTTTTGGTTTTAGGCGATCCAGGCCAATTGCCACCCATTTCTGGCGGAGGTTATTTTACCGAGCATGAACCAGATATTCTGCTGACAGAAATCCATCGCCAAGCGCGCGATAATCCAATTATCGATCTTGCCATGCAGGTGCGTCAGGGCAATGAACTGATGTATGGCGATTATGGAACAACACAGATCATATCGAAAAAAGATGTGACGCAAGATCTTGTTCTTAGCGCAGACCAGGTTTTGGTTGGTACCAACAAAACTCGCAAGCGCTATAATCAAAGATTGCGGGTGCTCAAAGGGTTTGACCAGCCCTACCCCCAATCAGGCGACAAACTGGTTTGCTTGCGCAACGATCCGACCAAAGGTCTGCTTAACGGTTCGCTATGGCAAGTAATGACAGCGTCTAAAGAAACGACCAAACCTGGCATCAATGTGCTGTTGCGCCCTGAAGATGACGACATGGGGCGCGGCTCTGCAAAGGTGCGTTTACTCAAAGCCGCCTTTGAAGAAACATCAGGTGAAATCCCTTGGAGCACAAAAAAACGCTTTGACGATTTCGACTATGGTTACGCACTCACCGTACATAAGGCCCAAGGCTCTCAATGGAACAATGTTGTTTTATTTGATGAAAGCTGGGCGTTCCGAGAAACTTCAGAACGCTGGTTATATACCGCGATCACTCGAGCCGTGGAAAATCTCACCATAGTGCGCTAAGCTAGCGGTAGGATTGTAAAAAGGGGATTGAGACATGAAGCTTATCAAACAACTCACAACGTTTTTTACAATTCTTATCACATCAACTTTCAGTGCAATTGCAGGTGATTTCGCTGAGTTCCGCTCACTGGGCTTTTCACAAGACGGAAAGATATTTGGCTTTGAACAATTTGGTGTCCAAGATGGTTCCGGCTTTCCATATGCAGAACGTTTTTTCATCGATACTGAAACTGATCGATATCTAAAAGGTACACCCATTCGAGTGCGCCTAGATGATGAAACCGCATCACTTTATGAAGCACGGCAAATTGCAAAGACTAAAAGCCAGGCGATCATCGATCAATATGGGATTGGAGAAGAACACGCCTCGTTCTTGGCCTTTAATCCTTCGACTGAAAAGTCTGTCGATCCTTACGCATTGAGTTATCAATCTTATAGTTATGAGCCGACGCCAAATTCACCGAATGAATTGAAGCTTGAGCTTGTTAATTTATCGCCATCTAAAGACTGCGAAAATATCACACCAGATGCCAAGGGATTTCGCCTTCATTTGACCAGCAAAGACTTGGGTATTTCCGAATTTATCCACGAAGATAAATCTATCCCCAAGAGTCGCAACTGTCCCATCGATTACAATATAAGCGGCGTATTAGCGTTTAATCGTTTTAATCAAACACCGGTTCACATTTATCTCGTTCTCATTCGCTCTTTTGGGTTTGAAGGACCAGATGGACGCTGGATTGCCATTGCAAAACGTGGCACATAACTCGCGACAATTTGCGCAGGTCAAACGGGTTTCGCATGCCCTTTAGTCTATGTAACTTAGCGCCAATCGAGGGACGGTTAAATGAGCGATAGCCAAAACACACATAACGATATCAGATGGTCCTATCACAAAGACAGACAGGCGGCGATTGACGAAGTTCATGCGCGCCCTGCATCCGACATTCTGGCGCCCGCTGTGATCATGCATATTGCGTTTACTTGTGCGCCTGAAAATATGAAGGCGCTATATACCGATCTTATTGGAGAAATCACCGATGAAGTTCCCCGCCATGCGATTGGGCAAATCGGAGATATTGAAACCAAAATAGAATTACATACCGAGTTTACTGCTTGCACACTCATTGCGAATAACTGCGCTGACAAAAGCCAGATCGAACAAACATATCGCCGAGTACTATCACCGCATAATATTAAAATTCTGTCCAAATGCATGGTCGTCATTGTGACCTCAGCGAAAGAATTGGCCAAACAAATACCGTTCGGCCAACGCGTTTTCGGCGGCATCATGCGTGGTTCATTACAAGTCCAATCAACATTAAAACCAGATGATTGGAACACCATTACCTATGCAGTCTTGCCAGAAAAAAATGGACCGAATGAACTGGGTCGACGCATGCAGCGGCTTTATGAGCTTGAAACCTATCGCATTATGGCGCTCATTGGATTGCCGTTGGCGCGCCGCATTTCTGGCCGATTGACCGAGCTTGAAGACGAGCTGAACTTGCTGACGGAAAAGCTTGAAAATGGTAAAGATGCAACCGATCTCAATGACCAACAGCTTTTTCAGCAACTCTCGCAATTATCTGGCCAACTCGACAGTTTAAGATCAGAAACACGCTTTCGCTTTTCAGCCAGCAACGCCTATTTTGAAATAGTCGATGCACGCATGAAGACGCTCACAGAAGCTGAGCATGGCGATTTACAAACAATCTCTGGCTTTTTGCGGTCTCGATTAGAGCCTGCGCGCGCCACCATCATTAGTGTTGAACAAAGACAAAAAATACTGTCAGAAGATATCTCCCGCGCGCTCACATTGTTGCGAACCCGCATAGATATTGAATTGAGCCAGGGTAACCAAGCGCTTTTACAATCGCTTGATGGTCGCCACCGCCAACAGCTTCTACTTTCTCAAGCTGTGGAAGGTCTGTCATCAATCGCAATCACCTATTATGCAGTCAGCTTATTGTCCTATTTCTTAAAACCAATGGACAAAACTGGCACTCTTCCATTTTCATATATGTATATTATTGCGATCGCCGTACCGGTTGTTTTGTTCACGGTTTGGTTCGCAATCCGCAGATTACGTTTAAAACTGCATAAAAGCGATGAGTAAGCGCCAGATTTAACTCTTTAGCCTAGCAATTGGCTTACGAATCACTACATTTAAGCCGATGAACGGATATGACGATGACATTCCTTTTTTTGGTGATGAACCAAGCGAGCCTGCTCCGAAAAGTTCAGGGCTTGGTATCGCCGCGCGTGCTATGGCAGCGCGCCAAAGACCACAATATCTCGACAATTTAAATGCCGAACAATCCGATGCCGTTGAAAGCATTGATGGTCCGGTCTTGGTTCTTGCAGGTGCGGGCACCGGAAAAACACGCGTATTAACCACTCGAATTGCCCATATCTTAAATTTAGGTCTGGCTTACCCTTCACAGATATTAGCAGTGACATTTACCAATAAAGCTGCGCGGGAAATGAAGGAACGTATCGCGGCGCTTGTCGGCGGCGCCGTTGAAGGCATGCCTTGGCTTGGCACTTTCCACTCGATTGGTGTGAAAATGTTGCGCAAGCATGCCGAGCTTGCAGGATTAAGAACAGATTTTTCCATACTTGATACGGATGATGTCATCAGGCTCATCAAACAGCTCATCCAAGCTGAAGGGATTGATGATAAAAGATGGCCAGCACGCCAATTTGCCATGCTGATTGATGGCTGGAAAAACAAGGGCCTTGCACCACATGAAATCCCCGAAGGCGACGCACGTGCTTTTGCCAATGGTAAAGCGCGTGAATTATATGCCGCCTATCAAGATCGCTTAAAAACACTAAACGCTTGCGATTTTGGAGATCTACTTTGTCATCCGATCCGCATATTGCGCTCAAACCCGGATGTTTTGGCCGAGTATCAGCAAAAGTTCCGTTATATCTTGGTAGACGAATATCAAGATACCAACACCTCGCAATATATGTGGTTGCGTTTATTAGCCCAGCGCCCCAACAAACAAGATGAGCGTCCCAACATCTGCTGCGTGGGAGATGATGATCAATCAATTTATGGCTGGCGTGGAGCTGAGGTTGAAAATATACTCCGGTTTGAAAAAGACTTTCCCGGTGCAAAGGTTATCCGGCTAGAGCAAAACTACCGTTCGACCGAGCATATTTTAGGTGCCGCTGGTCATTTGATCAGCCACAATGAAGGCCGATTAGGCAAAACACTTTTCACCGATCAGCAAGACCCTGATGATGACAAGGTTATGGTTCATGCAGCGTGGGATTCAGAAGAGGAAGCGCGCGATGTTGGCGATGAGATCGAACAGCTCCAACGCAACAATCATGATTTAAATGATATAGCCATTCTGGTTCGTGCATCCTTTCAAATGCGAGAATTTGAAGATCGCTTTGTCACGCTTGGTCTCAACTATCGCGTCATTGGTGGTCCGCGTTTTTATGAGCGTTTGGAAATCCGTGATGCCATGGCTTATTTCCGCATTGTCAGCCAACCGGCAGATGATCTTGCCTTTGAACGCATTGTGAACACACCAAAGCGTGGTCTTGGGGATGCAACCATTCGCCTGATCCATGACTATGCGCGTGCGCGCGGCATACCTATGTTTGCCGCCGCCTGCGAGATGGTGCAGACGGATGAATTGAAACCACGTCCGCGAAAATCACTCACTGAAGTGGTCAATAATTTCCAGCTCTGGCAATCGCTGCTTGAGAAAATTCCACACACCCAATTAGCTGAGCAGATTTTGGAAGAATCTGGCTATACGGAAATGTGGCAGAAGGATCGCTCGGCTGAAGCGCCAGGCCGTCTTGATAACTTAAAAGAACTCATTCGCTCGATGGAAGAGTTTGAATCCATGCGTGGATTTTTAGAGCATGTTTCACTTGTGATGGATGCAGAGCAGAACGAAAATCTTGATGCGGTTAACATCATGACGCTTCACTCGGCCAAAGGCTTGGAGTTTGAAACGGTCTTCCTGCCAGGCTGGGAAGAAGGTTTATTCCCGCACCAACGATCTCTCGATGAAGGTGGACGTTCTGGTTTGGAAGAAGAGCGCCGTCTTGCCTATGTGGGCATCACGCGCGCCAAACAAAGATGTCACATTTGGTTTGTATCGAACCGGCGTATCCATGGCTTGTGGCAGTCCACTATTCCCTCTCGCTTCTTAGACGAATTGCCCGAAGCCCATGTGGAAGTATCAGAAATGGATAATTCCTATGGTGGCTATAACCGGGGCCATTCAGGCGGCACCTATGGCGCATCACGCTTTGACAATCAGGATGGTTTTGGTTCAAACACTTACCAAACGCCTGGCTGGAAACGTGCTCAGGCAAATAATTCAGAAGCACTGCGCAACAATTGGGGTTCACGATCCGGTCATGCCGTTGAACGGGTATCTTATGGTGAAAGTGGGCCACGCTCGCGCACCATTGAGGGCGAACTCGTCGCTAAATCGACAACCGAAACACCTTCGAATTTCTCTGTTGGTGATCGAGTGTTCCATCTCAAATTTGGCAACGGCAATATCGTCAATATCGATGGTAACAAGCTCACGATTGACTTTGATCGCGCCGGCCAAAAACGCGTTTTGGACAGCTTTGTCGAAGCGACTTAATAATACTTAACTAAAAAAGTATAGTTTATTTTCGTTTTTTGCCGAAAAGCAATTGACTCTTTTTTTGTCGCAACATAAAACATGACCAAATAAGTCATCTTTAAAACAGGCCAAACAATTATCTTTAAAACAGGAAAGTACGATGTCCTTAAACTTGCGAAACTCACTGACACTTCTTGTAGGTGTTGCTGCCCTTACAATCACAGCCTCTGCAGCCTATGCCGATGGTGAAGTCAATATCTATTCATCTCGTCATTACGATACTGACGAGCGTCTTTATTCTGACTTTACAGAAGCAACGGGCATTAAGGTCAATCGTATCGAAGGCAATATCAATGAGTTGATTGAGCGCGCAAAAGCTGAAGGTGAAAATAGTCCCGCTGATGTCTTCATCACCACAGATGCTGGCCGCCTGTTCAAACTTGACCAAGATGATTTGCTCTCTGAAACATCGTCTGATGTTCTAAATTCAGCTGTTCCGGCCAACCTTCGTCATCCAGATGGCAAATGGTATGGCATCTCACAGCGTGCACGCGTGATCTTCTACGACAAAGAGCGCGTATCTGAGCCTCCACAAACTTACGCAGATCTCGCTGACCCAAAATATAAGGGCCAAGTTTGCGCCCGTTCAAGCTCGAATATCTACATGCTTTCCCTCATGGCATCACAAATCGCAAACAATGGCGAAGAAGCTGCCAAATCATGGGCATCTGGCCTGCTCGCAAACTTTGCCCGCGAACCACAAGGTGGTGACACAGACCAATTGCGCGGCATCGTGTCCGGCGAATGTGACATCGCAGTTGGCAATACATATTATTTCGCACGCGCACTTCGCAAAGAAGTTAAAGGCCTATCCGGGAGCACTGATAGCATTGGTTGGGTATTCCCAGACCAAGAAGGTGATGGCACGCACGTAAACATCTCAGGTGCAGGTGTAACCAAATATGCGCCGAACCGCGAAAATGCGATCAAATTCCTTGAATATCTAACAAGCGAATCTGCACAGAGCTATTTTGCTGCGGGCAATGATGAGTATCCGGTTCTTGAAGGTGTTGCTTTGTCTGCATCAGTTGTGCAGCTCGGCACATTTAAAGCCGATGATCTCAACCTTGATGAGCTTGGTAAAAACCAAGCACGTGCGCAAGAGATCTATAACGAAATCGGCTATAAATAATCAAAACTTCTGGGCACCCATCCAGAAATTCAGCCAGCCTTTGCTTAATTGTAAAGGCTGGTTTTTTTGGGGTGCATTATAAGTAAGAGAAAGCCAAAAAATATCAGGACTACCGACAAAATTTATGATCAATACTGTTCATTGAGCCATAAATTTACCTGAGCCATAGCTCGAAAATATTCTTCTAGTGATGAACGATTTTCCAACAAACTCAACGGCAAAGGACTATCTCCTGTTGTCATCACCAGCCCCTTTCGTCGGAGGAATTCACCGCGAACACTATCTGGTGGTAAATCTGCAGGGATTTTCTTTAATGTCTCTGCAGTGAGCCCAAGGCCTAAACTTGACAGCTCACCACTTAAATTTTCGAGCTGGCTGCCCGCTTCATCACTCAAAACCTTCATTCTATATATTTTCAATTCCTCGGGGGTCATAGACCATTGGCCCGTCCCCAATGACAAACGATCATGCTTGATCACAACATGAATAGCTGCAGATTTATTAGGATGCTCGCCACACCAGAAAACAAGATGGATCTTTGGATCATAGGGCGTTTTGTCTTTTGAAAACCGGATATCGCGATTAATACGGCGTATTGATCCGTTCACGCGTGGCTCAGCTTTATGTGGTGGTTTGAGACCGCCCATGAAATTAGTCCATTCTTCTACGAATGTTTTTGCTGGCTCTAACCAGTGAGCATTATATCTGTCCCGATTTTGATCAAACCAAACCTTTTGGTTGCTCTCGCTCAATTCTTTCAAAAATATGTACGTTTCTGCGTTAAAGGACATGTCAGGAATTCCCTTTCAAGATTTGATCTACCATTTCAACAAAACTGCCAAAGGCTGATGTCAGCAATGATGCTCTAACATCCGGATCTTGAATCGCTCTGGCTGTTCGGACCGCACCACTGGCAAGAACCAGAGCAGATGCGAATGATTCCGGTGCAACATTTTGCTGACGCGCCATTTCATGCAAAACTTCAAGCCAGGCATCTTCATATGCCTGGCGCACCGCTTCGCTGCCTCGTATGGCGTCTCCTATTGATGCAGCAAGTGTGCATCCATTAAATACATTTTCCAAATTCTGAGGTGCCAAATATTGTGAAAATATATCTTTCAATTCCGAATGCAATTGTTCTGGTGATCCGCCCTTCCTTTGTTTCAGTAACTTTAGCAATGGATGTTGATACCGAACCACATGCACAAAAATCTCTTCTTTTGACTTGAAATGCGCATAAAAAGCGCCCCGAGTTAACCCTGCCCCGTTCATAATCACATCAATGTTGACATGATCATACCCATTCAAACGAAAGGCCGAAGCTGCACTTTCAACAATTCGATTCGTGATTTTACTTTTATTTTCAGCCGTCAGGCGCATCTGGTTTCCTTTTGTATGTTGACAAACATATATTTAATTTTTAAACCTTGGGCAAGAGGAAATATAAAATGTCCGAAGACCTGAAAGTTAAATGGCAAGAATTGGCTGGTGGTTTCGTCGCCATCGATTCAGATATCGCACCTGGTAAAATGATGTCCGCCGATGCGCTGACCTATAAAGGAAAAGTATTTGCCTTCTTCTCAACAAAAGGTGGGCGTGAAGGTCTGGGCTGCAGATTAGGCCGCGATATGAATGTCGAAACTTTAGGCTTGCAAGATTGGCAATATCTCGCCCCATTTAAAACCAAACCACCCATGAAAGATTGGATTGTTGCTGGTCAACAGGATCTATCGCTATGGCCAAAACTCTTGGAACTTTCACTCAATTTAGCTCGAACGAGGAATGATTAATCATGCTCGAATTAGCAGTTTCACCCATATATGTGGCACTCATTGCCATTTTGATGGCTGTTTTATCAACCTTGGCCGGAGCTAAGCGCGGTGCCACCGGTATCCCCTTGGGAGATGGCGGACGCTCAGATCTAGCTTTAGCTGTGCGGCGGTTCGGAAACCTTTCTGAATATGCGGCAATACTGTTGATTTTGTTGGTACTTATGGAGGTTAAAGGCGTTCAGGATCAATGGCTGCATTTATATGGAAGCACACTGGTAGCGCTCAGGATATTGCATCCTTTCGTATTGTTTGATGACATGGATGTGCCGTTTTGGCGCAAAGCTGGACGTTTTGTTTCTGCTGGTGGAACCGCTTTGCTGTTACTTAGTGGCTCCATTGTAATTTCGCTGCTTTAAATGTTTTTCAGTTTGCTTGATTTGGTTAACTGACCATCGATCAATGAGCATGTCAGTCCACCTATACACCAACTCTAAAAGTTTATATCTGACTAACGTATTCATCTCTCAGCGACAGGAAAAAATTTAACTTCACCCCCCCAAAAAACCGCGCTATCTACGTCCGCGGTTGATTGTCATGCAGAGCAGGATGACGGGAATGAGTCCAAATGCAGCGATCATGAGCGAAGGAATGGAAGCGTCCGTTAAGCGTTCATCCGATGCCAAGCGATAAGCTTGAACCGCAAGCGTGTCGAAATTAAAGGGCCGCATGATCAATGTCGCCGGCAGCTCTTTCATCACATCCACAAACACGATGAGCAAAGCGGTTAAAAGGCTGGGTCTTAAAAGCGGGAAATGAATTTTCCGCAGCATCTGCATGGGTTTTGAGCCCAGTGTTCGCGCCGCGCCATCAATATTTGGCTTGATATCAGAAATGCCGCTATCAAAGGCGTTGAGCGCCGCTGCCATATAGCGCACCATATAGGCAATCACGAGCAGGCTAATGGAGCCTGTGAACAACAGCCCTGTTGAAAATCCTAGATTGGCCTTGGCCCAAGCATTGATAATGTTATCTAATTTCGCAAAGGGCACCAAAAGACCCACCGCAATCACACCGCCCGGCACAGCATAGCCAATGCCTGCTACAATTGTGGCAAATCTAGATGCACGGCTTGGTGCAATGCGCGCGCAAAAACCAATAATTACGGCGCCAAACACCGTCACAATCGCAGCGGATCCGGCCAAAATCGCAGAATTTTCCATAAAACCAGCATATCGTGCTGTAAAGGGTGAATGATCGGAAGAGATTGCCATATTGGTCAAAACGATAATTGGCAGAATAAATCCAACAAAAACCGGAACAAAGCAGATGAATGTCGCAAGCCCTGCCCGCCAGCCTTTGAGCTTAATTCTAGCTGAAGTCTCAACCTTCGCGCCAGCAGGATAGCGTTTGGCAGCCCCACGCTGAATGCGCTCAAGGCTGGCAAATAATAGAGCGACGATTAACAAACACAGTGCCAATTGAGCTGCAGCAGCGCGGTCACCCATGGAAAACCAAGCACGGTAAATCCCTGTTGCAAAGGTTTGAACGCCAAAATGTGCAACCGTCCCAAAATCGGCAATGGTTTCCATCAGCGCCAAGATAACACCACCCGCAATGGCTGGGCGCGCAATTGGGATCGATACTTTGATAAAGGCATGCAAAGGCGCAGAACCCAGTGTTCTTGCAGCATGATATGCAGTGGCGGATTGCTTGGAAAACGAAGCACGCGCCAGCAAGTATACATAAGGATAAAGCACAAAAATAAGCATGGCTGCCGCCCCACCCAAAGAGCGGATTTCGGGGAACCAATAATCGCGCGCACCCCAGCCTGTTACCTCTCTCAATGCTGTTTGCACAGCGCCTGGATGATCAAGCAAATCGGTATAAGCGTAAGCCAAAACAAATGCGGGGAATGCTAAGGGCAATGCTAATGCAATTTCCAACAGCCGACGGCCTGGAAACTTATAGGCAACAGTCAGCCATGCTGTCGATGTGCCAAGGATTGCGGTGCCGATACCGACATAAACAACCAATTGGATTGTATTCCAGATATATCCTGGCAAGACGGTAGAAAACAAACTGCGCCATGTATCTAATGATCCATTAAATGCTGCAATCGCCGCGGCAACCATGGGCAAAACGCAAATCGCCGACACGACCCATGCTGCAAATTTTAAACGACGATGTTTCAATAATAACCCCAAAACACGATGAAAAAGGTGATTTTCAAATTCTTGACTATTCTAAGAAGGTATTTGGGTCAACAGTATGTGCCTCTTCACCATGATCTTATTGACGAAACTTCTTGCACGACCTAAAAAGAAGCAAAATCTTGAAGGAACCCACCATGGATATTCGCGCCGTTACTGAAAATTATTCAGTGTCAGAACAAATCACGCCAGAAGATATTGCTGAGATCAAAAATCTAGGGTTCAAATCCATCGTGTGCCATCGTCCAGATGATGAGCAACCAGGTCAGCCAGCATTTGGTGATGTCGCAGCCGCCGCTGAAGCTGCAGGGATTAGCATTCGTCATATTCCAGTAACAAGCGCGGGACTGACCATGGAAGCTGTTGACCAAATGGTTGATGCTGTTGAAGAAATGGACCGTCCAATGCTGGGTTATTGTCGGTCTGGTGCGCGTTCAACTGCTATTTTCAAAAACGCAGAAGCAAAGATGTAATTGGTTACGTCCAATTTTTCGCAATTGCTTTTTTAACATTTCGAATACGTGCTTTGATAGCAGGCGGCTCGGTGTCCTCTGCCGCGTCAAAAACCACTGACAATCCTTCACGATATTCGGGATAGGTATTTGCGAGCTCATAAAGCCCATTATAAGCCCAGGCGCGAACAAACTTGTTCTCATCTTCCGTGTGCTGGCAAACAAACGCCATCATCTTATTCTTATGCGCAGCGGGCACGGTTATATACGGCAAAATTTGCAAAATATGTAATATGCTTTGCCATTGGAGCGTGAATTCTATCAGTCCACAAAAGCCATCTATCTGCTGATCATTGAGCTCAAAGCCATTTTCAAGCGCGTGCTTTAACAACCATGTTGCACCTTCAGAGCAATCTTCATGTTTTGATAAATCCAGCAAACAGCAGATAAAATCAGCATCGCCAGAATGCCTGTTATAAACACCCAAAATATCCTGTTTGGATTTTTTATCCCATGCTTGAATATCGTCCTGAAGGTTCATGAGCGTTGATCAATAATCTCGGGTGATCTCAAAGACCTTACCGTCACTCGTACCAACAATGAACATAAGATCTTCACCGCCACCGCGAGATGCGATTGCCTTGTTAATCCGCGAGGGAATTTTCACGCGATCGATTTCAACCAATTTGCCTTCTTGAAACCCAATCATGCGCAGAACAGATCGCTCGTTAGATGGCAATGCAACATCGACAAAACCATTGCCATCCATATCAGCGATTGCAGACAGACGCATTTCGCGTGAACCAATCACGTGATTTGAAAATCCGGAGATTTTATCGATCTCTTCGAATTTGCCATTGTCATAGCTGTAAAAATAAAGATGTCCACCAATATGGGGTGTGCGCACAAAAGCCACCTGCTGTCCCTCACCGCCGGTAAAATTTGCAATCCCCGCGATATTGAGCCAGCGATTGGCACGCCCGTGATAACCAGTTGTCGCACGCTCAACAATGGCCCCATTTTCAAGCCCATAAATCGTCACCCCTGCCCCTTGGCTTAATGAGGCTTTGATGGTGACAATTTCAATCTTCCCGTCCCCATCAAGATCTTTAAGACGTGGATAACGATCTTCAAAAACCGTTTGAGGATCAAGGTCGAAACGAACAATTTCGCCATTTGTTTTTTCAACAGCAAGGCGACCAGCCTCTATTGCATCACCCAAAATGCCATGCCCATATCGGGTTGTTGGTGCTTCATACCAGGCACTTAAAATATCGCCTCCACCGATTGTTTTGGCAATCAAACCATCGGGCAAACCGTTTTGAGCAATTGCGCGATCTTCTTCAACAATATCAACGGGATAAAGATCACCTGATACTGATTTCACCTTCCATTCATCCGCAAAAGCCCATTGCGGAAGCATCATCAACATCAAAACAATTAAACTGCGCATCACCTTATTCCTCGTTAAAAACTGTCATGCAGATTTAGGCGTAAAACCAGATTGAGTGCAAATAAAATAAATATGATCGTTCTGGAAAATCTTTGCATAAAAGTGATGGAATATTTTCCTAACCACCTTCACAAGCCAAACGAGTCGCCCTATATTGCGTGAATGGCAAAAACACCGAAAAAACCATCCAAAACACCTTCCGGATTTGAAGAAGCACCGCAAGCTGATTTTGAAGGCGCACCCCTGTCTGAGAACATTAGCGACTGGGCCGATGAAATGCAGCGTATGGCCGAAGCGGAATCTGTTCCAGACCGCAGGAAAGTCGCATCTGAAGCGGGCAAACACCGCAAACGCGCTGCTGCAAAAACAACGGAATCACGTTCTGCGCGCGGTACTTCAATTGGCGGCACAAATGACCCGAAAAAACGCGCGGCTGCGGGTCTTAATCCTGTTGCAGGCATGGATGCATCGGTGGAAGAAGCTGCAGAACTTGCCCAACCAGGCAATACGGCCACTGTTCAAGCGCTCACCGATCTCATTACATCTGGCAATCCGTTGTTTAAAAACGGTAAGCTTTGGACTCCCCATCGTCCAGAGCGTCCAGCAAAGTCTGAAGGTGGTTTGCACCTCAAAATGGAAACAGAATATGAGCCTGCTGGCGACCAGCCAACAGCTATTAAAGATCTGGTCGAAGGCGCTAATGACAACGAGCAAACGCAAGTTCTTTTGGGTGTGACCGGTTCTGGTAAGACCTTTACCATGGCGAAGGTGATTGAGGAGACGCAAAGACCAGCAATCATCTTGGCACCCAACAAAACTTTGGCAGCTCAGCTTTATTCAGAGTTTAAAAACTTCTTTCCCAATAATGCGGTCGAATATTTCGTATCATATTACGATTATTATCAGCCAGAAGCCTATGTGCCGCGCACCGATACGTTCATCGAAAAAGAATCGACGGTCAACGAACAGATCGACCGGATGCGCCACTCAGCAACACGAGCACTGTTAGAACGTGATGACGTGGTGATCGTCGCATCAGTATCTTGTATTTATGGTATCGGTTCGGTGGAAACTTATTCCGCCATGAGCTTTGAAATTTCAGTCGGCGAGCAGATCGACCAACGCCAATTGTTGGCTGACTTGGTCGCGCAGCAATATAAACGGCGCGATATGGACTTCCAACGCGGTTCATTCCGTGTGCGTGGCGATACGATTGAAATCTTCCCTGCTCACTTAGAAGATGCCGCCTGGCGTATCTCAATGTTTGGCGATGAGATTGAAACCATCACCGAGTTTGATCCCCTCACAGGCAAGAAATTTGGCGATTTAAAATCGGTCAAAATGTATGCCAATTCGCACTATGTGACCCCGCGCCCAACGCTCAACCAAGCGATCAAATCAATCAAAAAGGAATTGGCTGATCGATTGGAAGAACTTGAAAAGGCTGGCCGATTGCTTGAAGCTCAACGGCTCGAGCAGCGCACACGTTTTGATCTTGAAATGATGGAAGCAACAGGTGCCTGTCAGGGAATTGAGAATTATTCACGTTATCTCACTGGCCGCGCGCCAGGTGAACCGCCGCCCACATTGTTTGAATATATCCCAGATAACGCGCTCATATTTATCGATGAAAGCCATGTGACCATCCCGCAAATTGGCGCGATGTATCGTGGCGACTTCCGCCGCAAAGCAACATTGGCGGAATATGGTTTCCGCTTGCCAAGCTGCATGGACAACCGCCCCTTGCGCTTTGAAGAATGGGATGCCATGCGCCCACAAACAATCGGGGTGTCTGCCACACCCGGCAATTGGGAAATGGAACAATCAGGCGGCGTATTTGCCGAACAAGTTATTCGCCCGACAGGTTTGATTGACCCGCCTGTACAAGTCCGCCCGGCAACCAGTCAGGTTGATGATGTCTTGGGTGAAATTCGCCTCACAGCGGCGGAAGGTTATCGCACATTGGTTACGGTTCTCACCAAACGCATGGCCGAAGACCTAACAGAATATCTCCATGAGCAAGGCGTGCGCGTGCGCTATATGCACTCAGACATCGACACATTGGAACGCATTGAAATCATTCGTGATTTACGCCTTGGCGCATTTGATGTGTTGGTTGGCATCAACTTGCTGCGCGAGGGTTTAGACATTCCAGAATGTGGTTTTGTTGCGATTTTAGATGCCGATAAAGAAGGCTTTCTACGATCAGAAACATCTTTGGTGCAGACCATTGGCCGTGCTGCGCGTAATGTTGATGGTAAAGTTGTGCTTTATGCGGATAAGGTGACAGGCTCCATGCAACGCGCCATGGATGAAACCACCAGACGTCGCGAAAAACAGCTGGCTTACAACGAAGAAAACGGCATTACACCTGAAAGCGTGAAGGCCAAGATTTCAGATATTCTCGACAGTGTATATGAACAAGATCACGTTAAAGCCGATGTCACTGGAAAAGACGGCAAAGGCTTTGCCGAAGAAGGCCATATGGTGGGTGCAAATCTACAGGCACATCTCGAAGCGCTTGAAAAACAAATGCGTGATGCGGCAGCTGATCTCGACTTTGAAAAAGCCGCACGCCTACGCGATGAGATTAAGCGCCTGAAGGCAAAAGAGCTGGATATCTTGGAAAACCCAACCGCGAAATAGCAGTTTCGGGGTTACTTCAACAACGAAGCCAATTTGGTGAGTGATGTCGATGCCGGGCTCATATTGTATGCCAATGGGCATTCGCCATCTTCAAACTGCCAAGTTGGGTTGTTGAGCATCATTTCGCATTTGGCCATGCGCGCACCGTTAGGGGTGTTCATGCAAATCTTGGAACCGACGGGGATATAGTTGCCGAAATATCGGCACTCGCATTTTCTTTCGGCAAAACTAGCTGTCGGGGCCATGATCATCGCCCCAAGAAACAAACCCATGAGATGTTTGTTTATCTTTGACATAAATAAAGCCTACCACAAGCTTCAATAAATGTAAAAAGCGCACAAGTATTTATCCAAAGAATGCAGTATACGCTGCGCTTGTATTCAACAATAACAGTAGTTAAGGTGCGCCGAAGTTTTATGAGATGGTGCTAAATGTTCTTTAGTAAAAGTGCACGAAAAGAGGTTGAAAACGGGATTAAACCAATATTTCCAAGACTTTGGAGATATTGCCTGGTTTTGACTGGCAATAAGGATTGGGCAGATGATCTTGCGCAAGCCGTTTGCCTAAAAGCACTCGAAAAAGCAGATCAATATAAACCCGGCACCAAACTTGACCGCTGGCTTTTCACCATTGCGCATAACAGCTGGATCAATGAGTTGCGAAAAAACAAGGTTCGCACCGCAGGCGGCCTAGCTAATGTCGATGAAATTGAAATTCCCGACACAAAACCTGATCCCGAATCGAATATTTTGGCATCTGAGGTGTTAAAAGAAGTAATGGCGCTACCCGAAGCGCAACGTGTTGCCGTAATTTTGGTCTATATTGAAGGTTACAGCTATCAAGAAGCAGCTGATACCTTGGATATTCCCATTGGAACAGTTATGAGCAGATTATCCGCAGCACGAACAAAATTGGCCAATAAATTAAATGATGAAAGTCAGACGGCATGACTGAGCAAGACAATTTTACAGATGAGCAATTGGTTGCGTTTCTGGACGGCGAATTTGACCACACACCCGCCGAGGAAATCAAAGCAGCCTTGGATCATAGTGAAGAGTTAAACGCGCGGCTTAAACTGCTGACGCTGAATAAATCTGCTATGTCAGATGCATTTGATGCGCTTGGTCAAACCGCACCAAGCTATGAAGATATTATGGGGGCTGATAAAACCAAAGCATCAAATGACAATTTCAACTTTGTGAAAATTGCGGCTGTCGCAATTGTTGCCGCAGGCATTGGCATTTTTGCAAGCCCGATCATCCAACAAGACCGATTTGAAGACTGGCACGAATATGTAGCCGCCTATCAAGCGCTCTATGCCACAGACACGCTTGTGCACGTCAACAATAACGAACAAGCAACGGAAGAAGAGCTTCAGCGCGTGGCTTCCAAGCTTGAAAAAGATATCTCAATCACTGATCTGAAAATTGATGAAAAGCTTGAATATAAGCGCGGGCAGGTCTTAAACTACAAAGGAAGACCTCTGCTCCAATTCGCATTTCTATCGCGCGAAGGTGCACCGGTTGCGCTCTGCGTCATGCGATCTTTAACGCAGAAAAAAGAAAACGTCAGCACTGGTGAGATTGAAGATATGCAATCCGCGCATTGGTCCAATGGCAGCTTTGATTACATGCTGATCGGCCCGTTGTCCGCAAAAGAAATCGAGAGTTACGCCAACCAATTTTCACAAAGGTTGTAGGGTCTCGCACGGCGTAAATGCGAGCTAACTCTTGTTAATTTGAAACATTTATTGCGCTTTGAGCATTTCCATCACTTTGCTGAAAACTGATTGCTCTGCGTTTTTTGTTCTTGTTTCAAAGGACATATAGCGAGAAATCTCTACACGGATCGGAATTGGCGTTTCCAATTCACCTTTATCGATCAAGGGCTGAACAAGTGCTTCATGGCCCATGAGAATACCAGCTCCATTTTTGCATTCTTCCAATGCCAGAGAATAAAGCGAAAATGTCGGTCCGCTTTTATTCAAATTACGATTTGGAGATGCGACCAATAACCATTTTGACCAATCATCATTCCATGTGGAATCGTGCAAGAAAATTTCACCCTTCAAGTCGTCCACATTATGAATTCTTTGCGCTATTGCGGGTGCACAAACCGGAATAAGCGCATCTTCACAGATAATAACTTTGTTATCCTCAGGCGGCATATCATCTGATTCATCACCATAGAAAATTGCAACATCATAGGGTTCACGCTTCAAATTGGGAGGCTCTTCCAATGCTGTGACAGAAATCGACACATCGGGCATGGCTTTTCGGATCGCGGGTAAGCGCGGCGAAACCCATAATTGCGCAATACTCGGCAACGCTGCGATCCTCACCTCTTTCGGGTTCGCATTGACCCTTAATTTTTGGACAGCACCGGACAAAGCATCAAATGCAACGGTAAAATCATCCAAAACACTGGCACCAAGCGGGGTCAATTCCACTCCTTTAGCTCGGCGTTTGAAAAGTTCATCGCCCACCCATGCTTCAAGTGTCTTGATCTGCTGTGCAACTGCTGCCGGCGTAACATGCAGTTCATTAGCTGCAAGTGAAATACTATTGTGTCTTGCTGCAGCTTCAAAAGCACGCAAAGCATTAAGATGAGGCATAGACGGGCGTGGTGGAGATACGGACATATAAGACCTATATTTTCTAGGCCTAAATTATAATAATTCTTGTTTGCAAAGATCAAGGCTTTTTGTTTTCTTGATAATAAAGGAGACAATGATGACTGCACTCAAAAACCGCCCCTGGGTTCCTGCTGCTTGCGAAAGCTATGTTCAAGATTTGGCAAAAAAAACAGCGACAGCTGATATCTCTACAGTTTCGCAGCGCATCGAGAGCCTTATCGACAAGAATAAAGAGATTCATGAACGCGAATGTTTTAACCTCAATCCCGCAACGAATGTCATGAACCCAAAAGCTGAGGCAGCGCTCGCATCTGGGTTAGGTTCTCGTCCGTCACTAGGATATCCCGGTGATAAATATGAGATGGGACTTGAAGCAATAGAAGAAATTGAAGTGATCTGTGCCGAACTTTGCGCGGAGGTTTTTCAATCTCAATATGCTGAGATAAGAGTAGCATCTGGTGCTATGGCCAACCTTTATGCCTTTATGGCCATTTGTAAGCCGGGTGATACAATCATCGCGCCGCCGGCATCCATTGGTGGACATGTGACACATCATAACGCTGGCTGCGCTGGATTATTCGGATTAAATATCCGTGAAGCACCCGTTAATGCCGATGGATTTACTGTTGATGTAGACGCACTTCGCGAATTGGCAAAACACGTTAATCCGAAGCTCATTACCATTGGCGGCAGCCTTAATCTGTTCCCTCACCCCATCCCAGAAATCAGGCAGATCGCCGATGAAGTGGGCGCATTGGTTTTGTTTGACGCCGCTCATCAATGCGGCATGATTGCAGGTGGCGCATGGCCAAATCCAATCCACAATGGCGCTCATCTCATGACCATGAGCACATATAAAAGCCTTGGCGGTCCCGCCGGAGGCTTGATCGTGACCAATGAAGCTGAAATCGCTGAACGTCTCGATGCCATTGCCTTCCCAGGGATGACAGCAAATTTTGACGCCGCAAAATCGGCCGGCCTTGCGATTACCATGCTAGATTGGAAGGTCCATGGCGAAGACTATGCCAAGACCATGATCGAGGTGGCTAGAAGCCTAGCTGCAGAATTGGATAAATTGGGGGTCCCGATCTTTGGTAAAGAGCATAGATTTACAAATTCCCATCAATTTGCCGTGGAAGCTGCACAATAT
>JAHDFS010000039.1:23136-24324 GCA_020628035.1 Rhizobiaceae bacterium | reverse complement strand
TGGACACTTTGGGATCTAGGAGCAGCAAAAGTTGATCCGTCAACACTTGGTATCGCAAAACCATAATTTGATACCTTCCATCCACCCTGGAACGTTGCTGGCTGGTCAATCTGATCAGCCAGTAGCACTTTAAACAACAAATAAAAAAGCAAAACTATGGAAGATAAAACCATTCTTAGAGCCCGAGACTTCTGGACTTCACTGGTCCTCATGGCGACTTCGGTCTTTTTCATCTACAAAACCACTGACATCCCATTTTTTAACACCAAATCAGCGGGTGTAGATGCTGCTGAATGGTATAATTCTGCAGCACTTGTCCCCTATGGCATTTTCTACGCCATGTTGGCTTTATCAATCGTCCTGTTGTTTATTTCGATCAAAGATGGCGGTGCGCAACGAGCATTATCCTTAACTGGCATCGGATTAACAAAAGTCGAAACACTGCGCGTAACAAGCGTCTCTGCCATTTTGCTTTTATATATTTTTGGTCTGGTTCCGCGCGTTGATTTTATCATTGGTTCGGCACTGATGATCACCTGCCTCATTTGGGGTTTCTATAAAGGTGATCAAAAATCCATGCTGATAAGCGTCAGCGCCATCGCGATCGCATCTTTTTATGCTTTGATCGCGCATTTTCCGCGCAGCGAATGGACCAAACCCCATGATGATGACTGGGTCACGCTTTTGGTCTTCGCAGCTTTAACCGTCGTCATGTTCATCAGGGAACGACGCGCCAATGCATTGGATAGAATTGTTAAACTCACGCCCGTGATCTCAATTCTCGTACCAACAATTTTGGTCTGCGCAATGGCCTTTGGTTTTCGCCAAAATGTGCCAAACCGTCAGGGCCTTATCTTCTCACATATTGAATATCATTATTTTGTAACGATCAAACCACTTTGGCAGGGACAATAACATGGATTTCGTACTTACCCAGCTTACCGGATTTGGTTCATCATTTGTCGGGCTTATTCTCGATCCGATCACCTATGCATATTTAATACCTGCAGTATTCTTGGGCATCGTATTTGGCGCCCTTCCCGGGTTAACCGCAACGCTTGCCGTGACCATTCTCACAGGCTTCTTCGGTAATAAATTCCCGCTTGATCAAGCCTTGATCGCTCTTATCGGCGCTTATGTCGGTGCTATTTATGGTGGGTCTTACCCCTCCATCTTGCTCAATATTCC
>JAHDFS010000039.1:1505-23036 GCA_020628035.1 Rhizobiaceae bacterium | reverse complement strand
GCTTTTGCGATCCCGCAGATCATGGATGGCATGCGCGCAGCTATTCACTTGGCAAAAGCACCCAAATTACAACGCATCCGACCCGAGGTAAAAGAAATCACTAAACGCATGCCCGTGATCTTGCGCAGCGGTGGCATTGGAACAGGCGTCGGCGCCCTACCCGGTGTTGGTGAAGATGTGGCCGGTTGGGTCTCTTATGGCGTCGGTAAAGCTGCATCTAAAAATAGCGACGAGTTCGGCAAAGGATCGGTTGATGGTTTGATATCGGCAGAAGCCGCAAATAACGCAGCCATCGGCGGCGCGCTTATTCCGCTTTTGGTTTTGGGCATTCCAGGATCACCACCAGCCGCAGCGCTTTTAGGTGCGCTTAAGATCAACAATGTGATCCCAGGCCCTACAATTGATCCAGCTGTTATTATGCATGTCGTTGCAGTGCTCGTGCTCGCGTCTTTCACAATGTTCCTAATGGGTCTTTTCACAGCGCGCGTATTTGTAACAATCCTGCGCATTCCAAAAACCATCTTCTTACCAGTTGTCATGGTATTGACCACAATCGGTTCGTTTAGCGTGGGTGGCGGGATCAATGATCTGTTCTTGATGGCAGGTGTCGGCATTGTCGCTTATGCTATGAATGCCATGCATTATCCTGTGGCACCATTGGTAATTGGCGTCATTTTAGGTGGCTTGTTTGATGAAACCTTCCGCCGCTCGCTGCTCATCTCTGATGGTGATTTAAGCGTATTCTTCACCCGTCCAGGTGCTGCGATTTTGCTGACGCTGAATGTCCTTTTGATTATTAGCCAAATCCCGTTCTTAAAGAACTTTTTCGGGCAGATATTCAAACGCAAAAGTGCTTAACTGAAAGCTGATGGGTAAATTAAAGTCAGCATCCTTGGTGCGATGCTGACACTTTCCATCTCTAATCGTTATCGCTCTCTCATAGCATGAGAAATTTGATCTCGGATTGGTTTGAGCAAATAAGACATCACCGTACGTTCATCAGTTTGAATAAAAGTTTCAACCGGCATCCCTGGAACAAGCGATTTGCCTTCCAACTTGTTTAATTCCTCTTCAGGGATTTTAAGGCGAACCTTATAATATTGAACACCCGTGGCTTCATCACGTAAAAGATCTGCCGATATCGTCTCAACTCTTGCACTCAGTTCAGGCGTTGTGCGTTGATCAAAACTCGGCAAACGAATGCGTGCATCTTGTTCTGGCGAAATTTGATCAATATTGATGGGTTCAACCTGCGCTTCAACAACCAACAAATCGTCTTTGGGGACGATCGACATTGCAACGTCTCGTGGGCCCAACACACCGCCAATTGTGGTCACTGATAAATTATGTACATAACCATCAAGAGGCGCGATAATATCGACCCGGCGTAATTGATCTTCGGCAGCGATTTTTTGCTCCTCAAGATTACCAATCTGCCCCCTTACGTCCTGAATTTCTTGCAATACACTTGCTAAAAATTCTTCATCCAGCTGCAAGATTTGGATATTACGTTCACTTATAGCCTCTTTCGTTTGAGCGATTTCAGATGTAAATCCGCCAATTTCACCCTTTAGCTTCACAATATCTCGGTTAAGCACGGTTACGCGACTTGCAGAGACGAGTTGCTGATTTAAAAGGTCATCCAAATTAGACAGCTCTTCTTCAACGATTGAACTTTCTGCCAGTTTCGCCTCTTTTTGCGCTTCCAACCCTGTGATCTTGCTCTCAAACTGGATAATTTGCTCAGCTAACTGCTGACGCTTACCATTGAGACTGTTTTTGCGGGCATTAAATAGCTTTACTTGGCTTTCACGAATATCTGATTGCGCACTTTCGCTAAAATTATTCGGCGCAAACGTCACTTGATCTGCACCACTTTGTTCGGCAATCAGTCGTGCTTCTTGCGCATACAAATTAATCAGCTGCTTATTAACAACAGATAGATTGGCGCTTGTAATGGTGTCATCAAGGCGGATCAAAAGATCACCAGCTTTAATCACATCACCATTTTTCACATAGATTGATTCAACAATCCCGCCTTCCTGGTGCTGAACCTTTCGGGTATTGGTTTCAACCACAACGTTGCCGGACGCAACAACAGCGCCACTGATTTCAGTCATAATCGCCCAAGAACCAATACCACCAACCAACACACCGACGATCAAAACTCCGGCAAATAAATGCTTGCGCAAACTCGTTTTTATTTCATGCCCTGATGTCAATTTGCTGCTCCCTTCTGATTAGGAACGGGCGCAACAACTTTGGCCATGACATCTGCTTTTGGACCAAAGGCTTTAGCGATACCTTTATCGATCATCAAAATCTTATCAACTGCGGCAATGGCGCTTGGCCGATGGGCAATGACAACAACAATCGATCCGCTTTCCCGCAATTTCACAATGGCATTCGTTAATGCTTGTTCGCCATCTGCATCCAAATTTGAATTTGGCTCATCCAAAACAACCAAAAACGGCTTACCATATAATGCGCGGGCCAATGCGATACGCTGTTGTTGACCGGCGGACATGGCAAAGCCCGATTTTCCGATGACTGTATTATAACCATCTGGGAGCGCGGCAATAAGTTCATGAACATTTGCAAGCCTTGCCGCTTCACGAACTTTGTCTGCATCCGGATTGAGAGAAAATCGTGAAATATTTTCAGAAACCGTTCCATCAAATAATTGAATGTCTTGCGGTAGATAACCAATAATGTCACCCCAACGGGACATTGCCCATTGATCTAGTTTCGAGCCGTCAAATCTAACTGTACCTCTGGCTGTTGGCGTTACGCCCACAAGGGCCCTTGCCAAGGTTGATTTGCCAGAGCCAGATGGTCCGATTATGCCCAAACCATCGCCTGCAGATAATTCAAACGAAACATTCTGAACCACAATTTTCTTAAGACCTGCAGGACCGCATGATAAATTAGTCACTGCAAGGCGCTTTGTCGGGATAGGAAGATCCATAACGTCATCATTTGACATGCGCAAAGCGAGCAGATCGGTCAGTCTTTTGCGGGATTGGCGTGCACTGACAAATAATGGCCATTGCCCAATCGCTTGCTCAACCGGTGCAAATGCACGTGTTGTCATAATCGACGCAGCGATCATAACCCCGGGTGAAATTTCCTGTAAGATCGCATAATAAGCCCCAACTCCCAGCATCGCTGATTGCAAGATTAAGCGAATTGTTTTGACGACCGATCCAAAACTTGCTGCACTATCCGACGAGATTTGGGACGCAGCTAAAAACTCGTTATTCTTTTCTTCCCAACGCAATTTTAGTGCATTCATCATGCCCATTGCCTGAATAGCTTCAGCATTTGTGCGAGCATATTCGGTCAATCGTTGCCGTTCAGATGAGGCAAACACCAACTCTCGAGCTGGCTTACTGGAAATATATTCCTTCAAAATGATCAGGACAAATATGATAATAACCCCAGCAAGAGCCACGGTGCCCAAAGTTGGGTGAAATAGATAAACAATCCCCAGATATACAGGCAACCACGGAATATCAAACATGGCTGAAGGACCAGGCCCAGACATAAAGTTACGGATCGTATCAAGGTCATTGACGGGGCGAATTTTTGCCGCTTCTGGGCCTAAAACCAACGGAAGCGATGTCGACAAATCAAAGACTGATGCGGTTAATTTCGTATCTAACCACGCAGCTAATCGCGATAAGATACGTTGTCTTAGACCGTCCAAAATTCCATAAAATGCAAACATACCAAAGGCGAAAGCCGAGATCACAAGAAGGGTTGGTACAGAACCACTGGCCAAAACACGATCATATATCTGCAGCATGTATAACGGACCCGTTAACATGAGCAGATTGATGACCAAACTCAATACCCCTACCCCGGCATATGCGGGCCTTAGAGATTTAAAGCTATTTCGAATTATTGACTTGGGCTTTACCATTCAGTTCCGTTTCTAACGACAAGATTATGAATTTTAGCAAATAATACCATGGGCTCTACTATTTGTGTAAAGCAAACGAGCCTTTAATAGTTAAGAACTGGTAACAAAGTCTGGTACTCTTAAAATAAAATCAAGAGCAAAATTATTTTCTTTCACGCAATATGACGTCGCGATATTCTGAGATCGATTTTGCCAGCAATATTGTGGTTTTTTTGCGCCATTTTGGATCTGTAAGCAGTTTTTCATCAGTCAAATTGGATAAAAACCCCAATTCAATCAGAACCGACGGAACATCAGGAGCAAGAAGAACACGAAATCCTGCGCGGCGATGCGGATTATTTAAAAGTCTGATTTGACCTTTAAAGTCATTAACAATCCGATCCGCCATCACGTCTGAAAAACCTTGAGTTTCTCGACGCGCCAGATCAACAAGAATACCGGTCACATCATCAGGTGCGTTTTCGATGTGAAGCCCTGCTAAAACATCTGTTAAATTTTCTGAATCTGCCAAATTTGACGCAAATTCATCCGATGCTTCCCGTGAAAGCGTGTAAATAGATGCACCGCGCAAGGATCGCTGACGGATTGAATCTGCATGAATAGATATTAACAGATCAGCCTCTGCATCACGCGCGATCTGAACTCTGGCAGACAAAGACAAAAATTGGTCGCTGTCACGAGTTAAAAGCAATTCGATATCGTCTATGTCCTTAAACGCTTCTTGCAAGTCCTGAACAAAGCTGAGAGTAATATCCTTCTCAATTGCACCATTACGGCCTTCAGCGCCACCATCAATTCCGCCATGCCCCGCATCAAGCACCAAGACAAATTTGTCTGAAGTCTTTGGTTCAGAAAGGCGGATACGGCTTCCTTTAGCGCCTATTTCGACCTCAGGTGCAGTCGTATCAACAAAACTCCAATTTTGCTCTTCCATGACGGCATCAAAATCGGCTTGGTCTGATAGGCTAATATCCATCACAAGGCGATGGGTATCACCATCTAAAACCTGCAATTGTTGATCTTCAAGAACGGCTGGCTGATTTAGCGAGATGATGATGCGCGACTTATCTTCGGCCATAATCCCATATCTGATATCGGACAAAATTCCTCTTGGGATAAGTTGTTCATCTCCCAATGCAAGTTTTGTCTCTTCAAGATCGATAATTATCCTGTTTGGCTTTGCTAAATACCGAATTTGAAATTTAGGTTCTTGGTTGAAATCTACGAGCACGCGCGCGCGTTCATTATCACCCACCACACGGGCGCTATAGGCAATATTTAAGTTATCCTCTGCATTTGCCGGAAAAACCAACGCGATGAAAACAACGCAAACGAAGAAGCGAAACAACAGCGAAGCCAAACTTTGTCCGTTCTTTATCCAAATCGGCTGCACGTTATACCCTTTAATTTCGGCAAGAATCACAATTTCCACTCATATTCTAACCGTTTATTGAGATAAAGGCGGCAATTGCAAGGCATGTGATCACTTATAAAACCTTGTTTTCACCAAAAAACCAACTAAATAAGGCCCATTACGCGTGTTGTTAAACAATCCATCAAACCAATCAAGGTTTAGACTTGCAACATTGCAATCTTAGGATTACAACGAGCATAGGTGGAACTCTGATGGGGTAGAATCAACAATTTATCGCTAATTACCTGAAACACAGGTCAGTGGCATGTATGATTCACCCGACGTCTAAAACGAGTAAAACCCTGATATATTTGATCAAATCCATCCAAGCGATGTGATATTTGGCAAATATTGAGATGAAACGAGAAAGATTTCGGTTCGCACTTAATTTGGTGCAGAACCGCTGAAATATCGGCGAATATGCGCCGTTTTAATAAGGTGATTTAGATCACCGGCCTTTAAAAGAGGCCAAGTCATCGGCTTTGTTTTGCGATGCAATTCCGTATCAGCAACAAAGCTTATTAGAGTATAAATGCGGGCGTTAAACCTTAAATGTTAACGATACAAACACCAGCAGGCGCAATGAGGAAAGTGACAGGACAGTTCACTCAACCCAACGCTGCTCGTGTGTTAACAGGTAAATTCCCAAGCCCGCGTTCAACATCCGATACAAAATCTCCCACTCACTATAAGTCAGAGGTAAAAGCGCCTCCTGGAAATAGTGCACGGACACTTTGTGTCGAGGAGCAAACAATTCAATGGCAGACAAAATGCTTATTGACGCGTCTCACGAAGAAGAGACACGCGTCGTCGTCGTACGTGGAAACCGGATAGAGGAATTTGATTTTGAATCGCAGCACAAAAAGCAGCTGCGCGGAAACATCTATTTAGCCAAAGTCACACGAGTTGAACCCTCGTTGCAGGCGGCCTTTGTTGATTATGGTGGAAACCGTCACGGTTTCCTCGCCTTTTCAGAAATTCACCCAGACTATTATCAAATCCCATTGGCTGATCGTCAGGCTTTGTTAGAGGCAGAAGCAGCTGAAGCTGCCGCTGATGACAGTGACGATGAAACAACGGAAGATTCATCTGAAGATATTAAAGCCAAAACAGAAGCATCTGAGGAAGAAAAAACGCCTCAAGACGATGCGGACACTCAGACAGAAGCAGCTGATGCTGAAACTGAAGACAAACCAAAACCCAAAAAACGTCGCTCTCGTCGCAAGAAAGCTGAACCGGTAGCAGAAGCCGAACAAAGCAAAGAAGCATCAGGCGATGATGCAGATACCGCAGCGCAAGCTGCAATTGAATCGCCAAGTGAGCCTGTCGAAGCTGAAGTCGCCTCGTCTGAGACGACTGATAATTCTGATGCGGATGCTGAACAAGCACCAACTGAAGATGTAAAACCAGATGATAAGCCAGACACAATGGCCGCTATGGTTGAGACGGATGATGAAATTTCAGAACCGGCACCCGAACCGTCTGCATCTGAACCATCCGCTTCCGAAAGCGACGACAATCAAAACAAAAATGGCTCTGAAGAAACACCAATAGAACCAGCAGAACAAACTGAAGCTTCAACATCTGAAGCTCCAGCCGCTGAAGCTGCATCATCTGAGGAAGGTTCAGAAGAAACAACAGAGGCTGCCGTTTCAGAAGAAGCAAGCGAAGAAAAAGAAGAAAAGCCTAAAAAACGTCGTAGATCCCGCTCTCGCAAAGCCAAAAAAGCTGAAGTAGAAGCAACAGAAACAGACAATTCTGAAGCTGATGATGAAGATGATGGCAATGTTGAAAATATTGGATCTGATGACGCGCTTGAAGAAGTTCCGGTATCGCCGCGCAAAACGCGCAAACAATATCGCATTCAAGAAGTGATCAAACGCCGTCAAATATTGCTCGTGCAAATCGTCAAAGAAGAGCGAGGCAATAAAGGTGCAGCGCTAACCACCTATATGTCACTCGCCGGTAGATATTCTGTCTTGATGCCAAATACGGCGCGTGGTGGCGGTATTTCGCGCAAAATTACAAATGTTCAAGATCGCAAACGCCTTAAAGAGGTGGCACGCGAATTAGAAGTGCCACAAGGCATGGGTGTTATCCTGCGCACAGCAGGTGCTAGCCGAACAAAAACAGAAATTCGCCGTGATTTTGAATATCTCATGCGCTTGTGGGAAAATGTCCGCAATTTAACGCTCAATTCTACAGCGCCCTGCCTTGTTTATGAGGAAGGCAGCCTGATCAAACGATCAGTCCGTGATCTTTACAATAAAGACATTGGTGAAGTCATTGTCTCTGGCGAAGAAGGTTATCGCGAAGCAAAAGACTTCATGAAAATGTTGATGCCAAGCCATGCCAAGGTCGTTCAGCCTTATCGCGGCACGCGACCAATTTTCGTCAATAACGGTATTGAAGCTCAGCTTGACCAGATGATGTCACCACAAGTGACGCTTAAATCCGGCGGCTATCTCATTATCAACCAAACAGAAGCTTTGGTGGCTGTTGATGTAAACTCAGGCCGTTCAACGCGTGAAAGCTCAATTGAAGACACAGCACTTGCAACAAACTTAGAAGCAGCTGAAGAAGTATCGCGGCAGTTGCGATTGCGAGATCTGGCTGGTCTTGTTGTGATCGACTTCATTGATATGGAAGAAAAACGCAACAATCGTGCCGTTGAAAAACGCCTCAAGGACTGTTTGAAACACGACAGAGCACGCATTCAAGTTGGTCGAATTTCGCATTTCGGCCTGCTGGAAATGTCGCGACAGCGCATTCGCGCTAGTGTGCTTGAAAGCACAACCGCCGTGTGCCCACATTGTGAAGGTCGTGGACATGTGCGTTCAGATTCATCCCTCGCCTTACATGTTCTGCGTGGAATTGAAGAGCAATTGCTTAAAGCACCACGTAATGATGTAAATGTAAGATCAAGTTCTGATATTGCGCTTTATATCTTAAACCAAAAACGTGATACGCTCACTGAACTTGAAGAACGTTTTGGTGTAACGATCTCCTTTAATGTCGATGCATCTATTAACGGCCAGGATTTCTTCGTTGAAAAAGGTCCCATAAGCACAAAAACAGCAAAAGCTGATCCAGAACAATTGGCTGCTTCTTCTTATGGTGAAGCCGATTCAGAAATGATGGACACAACGGATGAAGTTAGTCTTGATCATCACGATGCTGATAATGATGATGAAGAGCAGCCACGCAAAAAGCGTCGCCGCCGTCGTCGTCGTGGCCGTGGTAGTTCTCAAGACAATCAAAATACTGCATCTGAGAATGATAATTCTGATCAGTATCAAACCGGTCAAACATCTGAAAATGAAGATGAAAACAGCACTGAAGGTGCAAACGAACATCAACTAGCAGATGATGAAGATGCGCGTCCGAAAAAGCGTCGTCGTCGTGGAAAACGCGGTGGTCGCAAAAACCGGGAACGTGAAGAAAATGCGGCTGAAACATCGGATCGTGAAGGTGTGTTAGAAACGGTGGGTAGTGATGCAACCGGCGAAGCCGTAGCAGAAACAGAACCTGCAGAAGAAGCTGCACCAGATCCAGTTTCATCAAGCGAAGAAGCGGTTGAAACTTCAACATCGGAAGGTGCTGACGAGAAACCTAAAAAACCTCGTAGTCGCAGATCAAAAAAGGCGACCAATGTTGAGGCGATTGAAACGCTGAAAGAAACAGCGCCTGAAACGGAAGCGCCAGCATCTACAATGGCTGCATCAGCTTCAGCTGATGAAACTCAGGAAACACCGAAAGCAAACCGCGAATCTCGCACTAATTTAGATGCGATCGCGACAGAACCGGTCCTGACGTCAACACAAGGTGGTAACGACACATCTGATCCATCCACCAAGAAAACCGGTTGGTGGCGTCGCGCATTTAAGTGATGAGGACAATATAGTCTTCAAAATGCCCAATCTTCACGGTTGGGCATTTTTTTGCCTGAAATATTAAGTCAGCCAATTTCCTATGCGCTGAACTGCTTCTGCGATCTCAGTTTGCGACCCTGCATAAGAAAACCGCATAAATTTCGATCCGTCTTTGACATCGAAATCAAGTCCTGGAACTGCAGCTACATGAATGTCGTGAAGCATCTTTTTGGAAAACGCCATACTATCATTTGAATGCCCACTCACATCGACATAAGCGTAAAAAGCCCCATCCATGGGGGAAGCGAGCGGCAATCCAACACTCGGCAAGGCTTTCATCAGTAATTCACGATTGACCTTATAGCCGGCAACGACCTGATCAAGTTCATCGCGTTCAGTTAACGCGGCCTCGGCAACAATCTGCGATAATTCCGGCGCTGAGATATACATGCTCTGCGCAAGACACTCCACGGGGCGGATAAGATGTTCAGGCAAAATCATCCAACCGATGCGCCAACCCGTCATGCAATAATATTTGGAAAACGAATTAATAATAACCGCATTATCGGTAAAACTTGCCGCAGTGGTTTCCTGCCCAGCAAAGGTCAATCCATGATATATTTCGTCGGAAATAAAGACTGTTCCCCTCGCCTCGCACCAATCTGACAGCGCCTTTAGATCAGCTTCACTGGTGACCGTGCCGGTTGGGTTTGCAGGACTTGCGAGCAAGACACCGTCAATCTTTGCACCCGCTTCACGTTCAGCCTCTTCAAGCACTTCAGGGGTCAGCGTATAATTTGATTGCGCGCTTAATTGCACTTCAACACAGTTTAATCGTAGTGCTTTTAGGATATTTCGATATGCAGGATAGCCTGGTTTTGCTATGGCAATCGTCGCGCCAGCTTCGAAAAGTGAAAGAAAAACCAGATTAAACGCCGCAGATGATCCATTGGTCACCATCACACGATCTGGATTAACATCCACGCCATAATAATCGGTATAGTGTTTTGAAATGGCCAATCGCAGTGAATTCACGCCCACCGCGTCTGTATATCCCATGGTTTTAAGATCAAGCTGCTGCTTAGCAATTTCAAGCGCGCGCTTGGGGGCTTTGTGTGAAGGTTGACCGGTGGCCATGGATATGACCGGATGCCCCTCGCTCAACGCTTTACTGGCTGCTGATAACACATCCATTGCATAAAATGGTTCGACAATATTTTTCGCGCGCAAAACAAACCCTCAACTCATAATTCGCCTTTAGCTCTGCCCGATTTCCCCCACTTTCTCAAGCTACAAATCCCACGATAAGGTGAGCGCTCACAATATTGTGTACAAGGACATCGCCAATTGGATATCCAGAGCGATAAAAAATGCTATGTTGTGGGTGATAATTAATGCTCTATAAAGTATCTAAAAGCGCTGACGCACAACAAGGAGAACCAAGTGCTTCAAATAAATAGGTTTTATCGGTCTCTTTTTAGCTTGTTAGCCGTGTTGATTTATTTGTTATCAACTCAACTGACACTGGCACAAGGTCGCAGAATAGCAATTGTGCGCGACGCTGAGATTGAATCTTTATTGAAGGACTATGCAACGCCGATTTTTAAGGTCGCGGGGTTGCAAAGTAAGGGCATTGAAATTGTTCTGGTCAATGACAACAATTTCAATGCGTTTGTCTCTGGTCGTCGCGTATTCATCAATACAGGAGCAATTGTGCAAGCAAGCACGCCCAATGAGATTATCGGCGTCATCGCGCATGAAGCGGGACATTTGGCCGGAAATCACCAGGAACGTTTGCGTGCTCAGCTAGATGCTTCCAGAACCCTTGCCATTGTTGGCATGTTATTGGGAGCTGGTGCTTTAGTTGCGGGATCAACGTCAAATTCCAATGGAGCCACGTCCGCAGGTGGTGCCATCATCGCATCCGCGCCAACAATCGCGACACGTTCTGTTTTAAATTATAAACGCGGCGAGGAAATCAATGCCGATACAGCTGCATTGAAATACCTCAATAAAACCAAACAATCCGCCAACGGGATGCTTAAAACCTTTGACCGATTTGCACAGCAACTGGCATTGGCCGGCGTTCGTCCAAACCCTTATAAATTAAGCCATCCCTTACCGCGCGAGCGCATAAACTTGTTGGAAAAAGGTGCAAAGCAAAGCAAATATTTCAACAAGAAAGACCCCAAAGCTCTGCAAGCGCGACATAATATGGCACGTGCTAAAATCGCAGCTTTTGCAGGCGGATTACCGGCCATACAACGACTTTTCAAATCGTCACCAAATTCGGTGCCTGCACTATACGGACGCGCCATTGCACTCGACAATTCAGGTCGATCAAACGAAGCGCTGAAAATATTAAATCAATTGATCAAGAAACAGCCGAAAAATGCATATCTCTATGAACTTCGTGGCGAGGTTCAATTAAAACTCCGCCAAGCAGATCAAGCGGTTAAATCATTTGCAACAGCTGTAAAATTGGACCGAAGTAAATCCGGCTTAATCAAGGCTCGTTTGGGGTTTGCTTATGTTGCAACCGGCAATCGGGCCAATGCAAAAAAGGCGGTATCGGCGCTTAGGGCGGGATTGCAAACAAATCCAAATAATTTCAATGCATATCGCACACTTTCCAATGCTTATGCACTCGCAGGAGATGTTGGAGAGGCAGAATTGGCGATGGCTGAAGGACATTTTAGAGCTGGCAATAGTCGAGACGCAAAGGTATTTGCTGGTCGAGCAGTGCAAAAACTTATTCCCGGCAAACCAAGTTGGCAACGTGCAAAAGATATTTTAACCGTCGGGAATTAATCTGACATGGCGGCACATATAATTCACAAGGAATTTTCAATGCGTATATTTCTCATCAAACTGGTTGCTTCGATCGTGATTTCACTATCGGCGATATCAAATGTTCAAGCCCTTGATATTTTAGAGAAAGAAGAACTCGGTAAGTTCATTCGTGAATATCTCATCGAAAACCCAGAAATTATAGCTGAGGCGCAAGCTGCCTTGGAACTTCGCCTGGCAGAACAAGAAAAAGTTCGTGTTCGCGACATGATCGCGGGCATGTCAGATCGCCTATACAACGCTAAAGACGATGTGATTATCGGAAACCCCGATGCGGATGTAACAATTGTAGAGTTTTTTGACTATAATTGCGGCTTCTGCAAGCGAGCGATGAACGATATGCAGGAAATCGTATCGATTGATCCAAATGTAAAATTCGTGTTGAAAGAATTTCCGATTTTGGGTGAAGAATCCATAGATGCAGCCCGCGTTAGCATGGCCGTTTCCAAAATTGCACCTGAAAAAGGTGCTGAATTTCACATGGCGCTGTTGGGTGGCGGTGGCCGCGCAAACAAAGCGAAAGCTATGAAAGTCGCCGAAGATCTCGGCGTGGACCTAGCTGCACTTGATACAGCTTTAGAAGACGAAAAACTTTTAGACCCTGTTAGCGTGACTTATGGCCTTGCTCAAGAACTTGGCATTAACGGCACACCATCTTACGTGGTGGGAAATGAAGCCGTTTATGGTGCAGTTGGTGTCACAGAATTACTGCTCAAGGTTAAAAACTTGCGCCTGTGTGGTGAGACCACCTGTTCTTAAACATTCCCGCATTAACTATGCTTTGAAAAACAGGATGAGAGATTCGTCCTGTTATGAGACAATGCTGGCAACTAAATTCTAACGAATTTTGTCTACAGAGCGCATTCTAAATGTAGATGTGCGGATAAATCGGGACAAAAGTTACGTCTTTGTGACAAAACGCTTTGATTCCTGCTTTGACGCAGGTATAGGGACGACAAGAGTTTTACAGGGCAAAATGATGTCAAATAAAGTATTCGTTCTTAACGGACCTAACTTGAATATGTTGGGAAAACGAGAACCAGGAATTTATGGCGATATTACACTCGATTCCATTGCGCAATTGTGTCGCGATAAAGGTAATGCTTTAAACTTGGATATAGATTTCAGGCAAACAAATCACGAAGGAACTCTCGTTGATTGGTTACATGAAGCCAATGAAGGCGTATCCGGTGTAGTTCTTAATGCCGGTGCTTACACGCACACGTCAGTCGCACTTCACGATGCCATCCGCTCTATCTTGACACCTGTGATCGAAATACACATTTCAAATGTACATGCGCGCGAGGAGTTTCGTCATAAGTCGATGATTGCTTCTGCATCAAAGGGTGTCATTTGCGGTTTCGGTCCCAATAGTTATACTCTGGCGATCCAAGCATTCGCCGACATTCGTAATTCGTAAATAAAAGGCAATTCCAATGACAACAAAAAAGAAGAATATCGACCAATCATTGGTCCGCGATTTGGCAAATATTCTAAATGAAACTGATTTGACAGAGATTGAGGTCGAACAGGATGATTTCCGTGTGCGCGTATCTCGTGCCACAACAGCGGCTACGCAAGTTGTTGCAGCGCCAGCGCCGGCACCTGTTGCTCCGGCACCAGCACCTGTCACAATGACCATGAATAACGAAGCGCCAGCGCCTGCACCGGCTGCGGCGGCAAGTAGTGCAGCAGAACCCTCACCAATGGTTGGAACTGCTTATTTGGCACCATCACCAGATTCAGATCCATTTGTGAAGGTTGGCCAGTCCGTTAAAGAAGGCCAGACAATTCTGATCATCGAAGCGATGAAAACTATGAACCAAATTCCAGCCACGAAATCCGGTAAGATTACTGAAATCTTGGTTGAAGATGGCCAACCAGTTGAGTTTGGTGACCCACTCGTCGTCATCGAATAATTGAGGGCAAGCAAACATGTTTTCTAAAGTCCTCATTGCCAATCGTGGCGAAATTGCATTGCGCGTGCTGCGAGCTTGTAAAGAGCTCGGCATCCAAACAGTCGCTGTGCATTCAACAGCTGATGCCAATGCCATGCATGTGCGTTTGGCTGACGAAAGTGTTTGTATTGGACCGCCTGCTTCTCGGGATAGTTATCTAAACATTCACCAGATCGTCGCTGCTTGCGAAATCACTGGTGCTGAAGCTGTTCACCCTGGATATGGATTTTTGTCTGAGAACGCCAAATTCGCAGAAATCCTTGAAGCACATGATATTGTATTTATCGGACCAACTTCTGATCACATTAAGATCATGGGCGATAAGATCACTGCAAAATCAACCGCTGAAGAACTTGGTATTCCGGTGGTTCCAGGATCTGCGGGTGAAGTTAAAACCGAAGCCGATGCGAAGAAAATCGCAAATGATATCGGTTATCCGGTAATCATTAAAGCAACAGCTGGTGGCGGTGGCCGCGGTATGAAAGTTGCAAACGATGATTCTGAGCTTTCTATTGCTTTGTCTACAGCACGAACAGAAGCTGGCGCAGCGTTCGGCAACGAAGCTGTTTACATAGAAAAATATCTTGCAAAACCACGCCATATTGAGATCCAGGTCTTGGGCGACGGCAAGGGTGGCGCTATTCACCTAGGCGAGCGCGATTGCTCATTGCAACGTCGTCACCAGAAAGTGTGGGAGGAAGCCAATTCCCCTGCCCTTAATGTAGAACAACGCATGAAAATTGGTGAGACTTGCGCGGAAGCCATGCGCAAACTCAACTATCGCGGTGCGGGTACAATCGAATTCTTGTATGAGAATGGCGAGTTCTATTTCATTGAAATGAACACCCGTTTGCAGGTTGAGCATCCAATTACAGAAGCCATCACCGGAATTGACCTTGTGAATGAGCAAATTCGTATCGCTTCTGGCGCTCCAATCTCAGTAAAACAAGAAGATATCAGCTTCACAGGACACGCAATTGAGTGTCGTATCAATGCTGAAGATTCGAAAACATTTGTTCCTTCTCCGGGAACTATTACACACTACCACCCACCAGGTGGACTAGGTGTTCGCGTAGATTCTGGTGTTTATCAGGGTTATAAAATTCCACCTTATTATGATAGCCTTATTGGCAAGCTCATTGTTCATGGTCGCACCCGTAATGAATGTATGATGCGTTTACGCAGAGCTATTGACGAATTTGTGGTTGACGGTGTCAACACGACAATTCCGTTATTTAGCAAATTGCTTGAAAACCAAGATATTGTGAATGGCGATTACGACATTCACTGGCTTGAAAAGTTTCTTGCAAAAGACGAGTAAACGCTGAGCTATCATTATAAAAAAGGCCGGATATATTCCGGCCTTTTTTAATTGTATAATTGAGTTTTGAAATCGCAGTGAATAATCTCAAACAATGACAAGACAATCCGATAAATTGATGCTGACACCACAGATTTTGCTTAAAGCCTATTCGTGTGGTTTGTTTCCAATGTCAGAATCCGCAGATGATCCAGAGCTGTTTTGGGTGGATCCAGAAGTTCGCGGCATCATACCCCTTGATCAGTTTCACGCGCCGCGCAGTTTGAAAAAAGTCATTAATCGAGGTGTATTTGAAATCAAAATCAACTCAGCCTTTGGGCAAGTGATGAGAGAATGTGCCAAAGCAACAGATGACCGTCCATCAACATGGATTAACGATACCATTTTAAAGCTCTATCAAGAGCTTCATGAGACGGGGCATGCGCATTCAGTCGAAGCTTGGAAAGACGACAAATTGGTCGGTGGCCTTTATGGCGTGTCGCTTGGCTCAGCATTCTTCGGTGAAAGCATGTTTTCGCGCGCGACCGATGCGTCAAAAGTTTGTTTAGCTTTTCTTGTTAAACACATGATAAAAAAGGGTTTTACGCTTTTAGATACACAGTTCACAACCGATCATCTAATGCGATTTGGTGCGATTGACATATCCCGAGACCAGTATGCTGTTCATCTCAGCAAAGCCATGGAAGTCATGTCCATCCCTTTCTATACGCAAGCAGATGTCGATGAAATGCTAAGCTGAGTTGCGAATAGCGCTCGGATTTACCCCAAAGGCCTGCTTAAACGCATGATTAAGCGCTTCCGGCGAGTTATAACAATATCTATGCGCAACTTCCTGAACGCGATCTCCGCGTGATAAATCCTGGCGTGCGAGGGTTAAACGCCATTTGCGGATATAAGCGGCCGGCGTCTCTCCCACTTTGTCTTTAAAGATCTCTGAGAAACGACTAATGGAAAGGCCAGCGATTTCCGCAAGCTCTTCATTAGACCACATTTTACCAGGTGCATCATGCACGGCCACAATAGCGCGGGACAATCGTTTGTCCGCAAGACCGCCTAAAAGACTAATGCTTGTCGCACCCTGCTGAATTTGTTTGCGCAACAATCCAACAACCAAGATCTCGCTCAGCCGGCTTAGAACCGAACTCGAACCGCAGCGCGGGGCGTTATATTCTGTCAGCAACATTTCGATAAGCGGACGAATATCGCTATCGCCGTCGATTTCTAATTTCACCAATTCATTGAGCGCAGCAAAAAAGGGATTGCTCTCGCCACCCCAAGATACATGCGCTGAAAAAGACACATCTGTTGCATCACAAACCGGATCAAGTTTATGCCCTTTAGGTGTAAGAAAAAGCCATTTTGGCCATTCATTATCTTTGCAATGAACGATCACGAAGTTCGCTTGCTCAAAACTCGTTGGCGACACTTTTAATTCAAACCGTTCCATAAGTGCAGATAGACGATCTAGCGACGACATTTCAGTATTTCCTATCAGTTTTTTCGCATAATTCTTATACTAATTGGTATATAGTACGGTTCAATGTTAAACACAAGGACTTTAAATATGCTTATACCACGTAAAAAAACACCTTCATTGACACTCCCTACGCTCAACCATGGTGAGTTTGATCTAGGCAGTGAAAATAGCGAACGCGGAACAATCATCTGTTTTTATCGTGGTCTTCATTGCCCAATTTGCGCCAACTACCTGACAGAACTGGAAAAACGCGTTGATGATTTTGCCGAACGCGGTGTCGCAACCATTGCTGTAAGCTCTGATGGTCAGGAACGCACTCAAGCTATGGCAGATAAGATTAATGCTGACAAATTGCGCTTCGCTTATGATCTAGAATTATCCAAAGCGAAAGAATGGGGTCTTTATATATCCACATCTCGCGGCAAGACATCAATTGGTATTGAGGAACCAGCACTTTTCTCAGAGCCCGGTCTGTTTATGGTGACACCTGAACAAACGCTTTACTATGGTTCAGTTCAAACAATGCCGTTCTCCCGTCCACATTTTTCTGAGCTTGTTGGCGCTTTGGATTTTGCCATTGCCAACAACTATCCCGCACGCGGCGAATACACAGACGCTGTTTAAGCCCAACAGCGGCTGTGTGCCAGAGGGATTTCGGTTCCTCTGGCAACATTTATGCCTCTGCGATCTTCACACAATAATTTGTGAGCTAAGATAGAAAATGCGGGAATGAACGCACATCAGTCCCCTCTTCCTTACGTTTCTTAGTATAGGCAGAAAATGCTTTTATCGCAGGCTCAGCCTGCCAATTTAGTAATGCTTCTTGATAGCTCGGTCGCTTTGAAATTTTTTCAAACCATTTCAGCACATGCGGCGTCCGTTCAAACGGCCAATCCATCAGTTTAAACCGATGAACATTCGGCATCCAAGCGATGTCGCTTAAGGTAAACTCGGTCCCTTCCAAATATTCACGTCCATCTGACAGAACTTTATTGAGAGATTGAAATCCTTCATCGGTTCTGGCAATCGCATCATTAATCCGGTCCTTATCAAACCCTTTCGCGAAATCTTTGCGAAACTGCTGCAGCCATTCGTTTTTGTGAGAATTCTCGAACGCCTTAGCATTTTCTTGTGAAGGCGGCTGCCCGGCGCGAAACAAAAACTCAAATGTCAAAAGCTTCAAATCAAGTTGCGCAGCATCTGCCATGTCCAACAATTTTGAAGATGAAACCTTCGCTAAGGGACTATCTTTACCGGCGATATGACCAATAATATCGATCGATTCAATGATCACATGCCCGTCATCTACAAGCGCAGGCACCAATCCTTTGGGATGAATACGCTGATAGTCCGCAGATGCATGCTCGTCCTTTTCTAAATTGATGACATGGCTGGTAAAGGCTACACCTCGTTCTGCCAATGTGATCCGCACACGTTGCGAGCAGCTCGACATGGGCGCATGCCAAAGATGCAAACCTTTAAGTGACTTGAGAGACTTATCTTCTGGTTCTATTTCCGGCACGATAGCACTCCTTAGAAATTCACGCGATCACCGCCTTTAAGGTCAAGAATTTCTCGCGCCTCATCAGGTGTCGCCACTTCCGATCCCAATTCCTCAACCACGCGGCGGATTTTCTCAACCTGTTGAGCATTGGATTTGGCAAGTTCACCGCGCTTGATAAAGAGACTGTCCTCCAATCCAACACGGACATTGCCGCCCATCTGGCTAGCTGTCGTTGCCATTGGGATTTGCGCAGAACCAGCGGCCAAAATTGACCAGCGATAATCATCCCCAAAAAGCTTATCCGCCGTCTTTTTCATAAAGACGAGGTTTTCAACATCAGCGCCAATGCCGCCCAAAATGCCCATGACAAATTGAATGAAGATCGGCGCTTTAAAGAGACCAATATCAACACAGAATTTAAGATTATAAAGATGGCCGACATCATAGCACTCATGTTCAAACTTAATGTTATGTGGCGCAAGTGTTTCCGCCGCTTCCTTAATGTCTTTGAAGGTGTTTCGGAAGATATTGCCATCAGAATTGGCAACATAATCTTTTTCCCAATCAAATTTCCAATCATCATCACCATATCGCTTGGCCAATGGATGAAATGAGAAATTCATCGACCCCATATTCATAGAACACATCTCGGCACTAAACGTCGCCGCTGGCTTGATGCGTTCTTGGATAGAAAGCGTCAGCGATCCACCGGTAGAGACATTGATCACTGCATCTGTTGCTTGTTTGACGCGCGGTAAGAATGCGGAAAAATCGTCGATATCAACAGAAGGTGCACCAGTTTGATTATCGCGCGCATGCAAATGCAAGATCGAAGCGCCTGCCTCTGCCGCTTCAATCGCCTGGGTCGCAATATCATCGGCCGAGTAAGGCAAAGCATCTGACATGGTTGGCGTATGGATCGCACCCGTAATCGCACATGTGATAATTGTCTTGTTTTTCTTGGCCATTGGGTACTCCTAATCGTCTTTTGATTGCTCAACACGTCGGTCGAGCGGAAATATTTGTAAATTAAAGCGAGAACGTACGAAGCCCCATACGCCTTGCGGCGCTTTGAGCATCACCACAATGGCGACCAGCCCCAAAACAAGCAGATAAATTGTCCCAAGATCAGCAAGCGTCTCGCGTAGCGCAAAGAATATCAATGTCCCAATAATCGGACCTTCAATCGTGCCGATCCCGCCAATAACCACAATAAAGATCACAAAGGCCGTCCAGTCATTGACCGAGAACGCAGCATCGGGAGAAATGCGAAGCTTTTGCAGGAAGATGATGGAACCGATCACCGCAGTTAATGCGGATGTCGTCACATATACAGTGAACTTATTCCACCAGATATCAATACCAAGCGATTTCGCAGCGGTTTCATTATCGCGGATTGCTGTGAGCGCTAATCCTCGTTTGGAGCGAAGGAAGAAATAAACAACGGCAATCACCGCAAGTGCTGCGCCTAAGGCAAGCCAGTAACTTAATGCCTCCCGCCCAGAACGGCTGCTGGCAAGAGATTTGACGATGCCAACCGGCAATGATGAGCCTGATCCACCACCAAGTGCGCTGATTTGCGCGAAAGACAGCCGGAACACCTCAGCAATCACCCAAGTGCCAATTGCAAAATAGGCACCTTGTAGCCTGAAAACCAACAGAGCAACGGGCAATGATATCAATGCGCCCAATATGCCCGAAACGCCGATTGCGACGAGCGGGTGAAGCCCGGCAAACAAAGTGAGCGCAAACAGCATATAGCCGCCAAACCCGACAAATGCTTGCTGACCCACTGATACAAGCCCAGCATAACCCGCCATGAGGTTCCAAAGGCTTGCCAGAGCAAGATATAAAAACAGCTCTGCCATTAAGCGCATATCCGCGCGTCCCGCCCAATATGGCGCTGAAACTAAGATAACCAGAACCACAACACCTAACAGCGCAATCATGTGGCTAGCATTGTTGGATCGTTTGATTTGATAAGTCGTGTCAGCCATTAGTTCACCTTAGGGAAAAGGCCATTTGGTCGAATGGCGAGGATAATTAAAAATACGATATGACCGGATAGAAGCTGCCAGCCTGGATTGATATTAGCGCCGATCGTTTGCGCGACACCCAAAATAACGCCGCCGACCAATGTGCCCCATAAATTGCCCAAACCGCCAATAATCACCGCTTCAAAGCCAAAAATCAGGCGACCGCCACCAATCGAGGGATCAAAGCTGGTTCGAATACCCAACAGAATGGCAGCAATTGCGGTGACGGCGAGCGCTAATGCCATGGCCAAACCATAGATATGACGACGGTTTAAGCCCATCAACTGCGCAATATCTTGATTATCTGATACAGCGCGAAACGCGCGTCCCAGCGCTGTTTTGTAGAAAATGAACTGCAATCCACCGATAACAACGATTGCGATGATAAATGTTAGCAATGGCAATACACCAATTGATAAGTCACCCAATGGCAGGCTCGCAGTTTCTAAGACACCAGCATCCATTTTTTGCGGATCAGCGGTGTAGACTTCAAGCAAAGAATTTTGGATGATTACCGATAGACCAAAGGTCACCAAAAGTGGAGGCAAAATATCCGTGCCAAGTGTTTGGTTTAATATGCCCCGTTGGAGCACATAACCAATCGCCGCCATTAAAGGCACTACGATCAATAAAGCTGTGAGCGGATGAACACCAAGCACCAATGTTGTGCTTAATCCCAGATACGCGCCCAAGACGATCAAATCACCATGGGCGATGTTTACAAGGCGCATCACACCAAAAATCAACGACAATCCAGCAGCAAACAAGGCGTAAAGGCCGCCAAGTAATGTGCCTTGAATAATTGCATTAATCCAATCCATGCTTATTCCACCCCAAAATATGCGCGTGAAATCTCATCGCGGCTCACGGTTGATGATTGCCCCTCAAGCGAAACACGGCCCTCTTGCAAGCAGTAAACGCGAGATGAAACGGACAAGGCTTTGGTGATATCTTGCTCAACAATGACCACACTCATACCTTCATCGATAATGCCAGGAAGCGCGTCATAGATGGTTTTGATAATCACGGGTGCCAAGCCCAAACTGATTTCATCCATGAGCAATAGATCCGGGTTGGACATTAATGCCCGACCAATAGCAACCATCTGTTGCTGCCCGCCCGATAAAGCGGTTGAAGGCACATTGCGGCGCTCTTCCAAGATCGGGAAAAGCTC
>JAHDFS010000039.1:0-1405 GCA_020628035.1 Rhizobiaceae bacterium | reverse complement strand
CCATAGTGAGAATTTAAACCGGATACTTTTAGGATCGGTTCTGAACTGTTACTAGGCATCTGCTTCAATCCCCAAATAAATCTCTTGAACCTCAGCGCTTTTCATAATGGCAGTGGGTTCGCCTTCGGCAATCTTCTTGCCAAAATCAATGACGATTAAACGGTCAACAACAGCCAAAAGCGCATGGACCACATGTTCGATCCAGACAATCGACACACCTGATTTATGAATATTAGTAATGGTCTCGACCAAGGAATGGCATTCAGCTTCAGTCAGACCGCCTGCGATCTCATCCAACAACAGCAGTTTCGGCTTCGCGCAAAGTGCCCGTGTTAGCTCCAAACGTTTGCGCTCCAGCAAAGTCAATTTACCCGCGGGCACATTGGCTTTTGCCATCAAACCTGTTTGCTCGATCACATCCAAACAATAATCATCAGCTGGTTTTCCATCCAAGCCAGCGGCCTGTGTCGCTGCGACCAAAGCATTTTCAAACACCGTCATGCCGCTAAAGGGCTGCGGCACCTGAAAACTACGTGCAAGCCCCGCCCGGCATCTTTTGGCAGCACTTGTGCGTGTGATATCCGCGCCATCAAATGTGATCTGCCCACTGTCAGCGGACAGCATTCCGGTGATCAAATTAAACATCGAAGTTTTACCAGCACCATTGGGGCCAATAATTCCCAAAGCCTGACCTTCGGGCAAGTCAAAGGTCAGATCGTCCGCAACGACGACAGCGCCAAAGGATTTGCGCACATTATTTAGCTGTAGAATGTTGGTCACGACCATCCCAATCTTTGTGTTGAAAGGGCGGGGCCATAACCCCGCTAACCATAACTTACGACAACAACTTCAATTCACCAGTTGTTGGAATGCTGGGTTCAGCGAAGTTGGAGACAATTTTAAGATCGATACTATCTCCATCTTTTTGCCATTGGCCAGCCACAAGCGGTGTCTTGGTCACATTGTTCATCGGACCATCAGCCCAGTTCACTTTACCCACAATCGTGCGCAAGTTTGTCGATGCGATTGCTGCAACAATTGCTTCAGGATCTTCCAGATCATCGGCGCGTTTGATCACATCAGCCGCCACTTCAAACAAAGCATGTTTAAAGCCTGTTGGCTGTGTCCAAGGACGCCCTGTTGCAGCTGTAAAGCCATCTGCTAGTTCTTTGGCGCTTGCACCAGTTAACGAGGATTCAAACGGATGGTTTGGAGACCACCATACCTCAGATGTTAGTCCATCACCGCGATCGCCTAGAGATTCAATTACAGATGGGAAGAGCAGTGCTTTACCAATGGTCACAACTTTTGGATTAAACCCTTGTTGCGCGCTTTGTGCCCAGAATGTCGCAAAATCAGGTGGGATCATATTCCCCGTGACGATCTCGCATCCTGCTTCTTTAAA
>JAHDFS010000038.1 GCA_020628035.1 Rhizobiaceae bacterium | reverse complement strand
TCATGGCTAAAATTACTTTATCAAAGCTCAGACACAGCTATATGCAAAATCCTAAAGGACCTGAAGATTTTGCGCTTAAAGAGATCGATCTGGAATGGCAGGACGGCGGCGCTTACGCCCTTTTGGGCCCATCAGGCTGTGGTAAATCCACCTTGCTGAACATCATTTCAGGGCTTGTTGTCCCCACAGAAGGCAAGATCTTATTTGGTGATGATGATGTGACGTCTTTACCGCCGGATCAGCGTAATATTGCGCAGGTTTTCCAATTCCCGGTGATCTATGACACGATGACCGTTTATGACAATTTGGCCTTCCCGCTTCGAAATCGCAAAGTAGATGAAGCGATAATCGATAAGCGCGTTCGTGAGATCGCGGATATGCTTGAAGTTACAGATATGTTGGGCCGCAAAGCCGCTGGCCTCACACCGGATAACAAGCAAAAGATTTCAATGGGACGCGGCTTGGTGCGTGATGACGTGAATGTTGTCATGTTTGATGAACCGCTGACGGTGATTGATCCGCATTTGAAATGGAAATTGCGCAGTAAGCTTAAAGAGCTGCATCAAAAGGTGCGCCATACTATGATTTATGTGACGCATGACCAAACCGAAGCGCTGACATTTGCAGACCAAGTTGTGGTGATGGATCTGGGTGAAGTTGTTCAGATCGGAACACCTGTGGAATTGTTTGAAAGACCAGCGCACACATTTGTGGGGCATTTTATCGGATCACCCGGGATGAATGTTCTGCCGTGTGAGATGAAAGGTGGCGCAGCTTTTGTAAATGATCAAAAGGTTGAACTTGAAGGTCCCATCAAAGATGGCATGTCAGGAAAATCAGAAATTGGTATTCGCCCGGAATTTGTTTCCCTCGGCAATAAAGGCCTCGATGCGATAGTGAAAAAAGTTTCAGATATTGGCCGCCATAGCGTAGTTGAAGCCATGGTTGGCGATCTAAGCGTGATGTCAATTGTCGAAGGCGATCTGCCAAATAAGGGTGATCAGGTGAAGCTGACATTCCAGCAAAATCAAACGCGACTTTATCGCGATGGTTGGTTAGCAACCGAAATGGGAGGGGCAAGCTGATGAAAACTGAAAACCAAAAAGCCTGGTTCTTTGTCTTACCGGTTTTGTTGCTGGTTGCGTTTAACGCCATCATCCCAATGATGACGGTGGTTAATTATTCAGTGCAAGAAACCTTTGGCGATAATCTGTTCTTCTGGGAAGGTTTGACCTGGTTTGAGCAAATATTGCGATCTGAACGTTTCCATAATGCTCTGGGTCGGCAATTTCTATTTACATTTTTGATCCTCATTATCGAAGTGCCATTGGGCATTGCGATTGCACTCGCCATGCCGCGCAAAGGATTTTGGGTGCCCGTGTGTCTCGTTCTGATGTCACTGCCTATGCTCATTCCTTGGAATGTGGTGGGTGCGATGTGGAACATTTTCGCGCTGCCGGATATTGGTCTTCTCGGCTATACGCTCAATCATGTGCTTGGCATTAATTATGATATGACGCAGGATCCGGTGGCAGCTTGGGTGACGATCATCACCATGGATGTGTGGCATTGGACTTCGCTTGTTGTTTTGCTCTCTTATGCCGGATTGGTTTCTATTCCTGAAGCTTATTATCAAGCGGCGAAAATTGATGGTGCATCCAATTGGTCAGTGTTTAGATTTATCCAATTGCCAAAGATGAAAAACGTTCTAACGATCGCAATTCTGCTGCGCTTTATGGATAGTTTTAACATCTATACCGAGCCTTTTGTGCTCACGGGCGGCGGACCTGGTAATTCAACGACGTTGTTATCGATTGATCTGGTGAAGATTGCCTTGGGCCAGTTCGATTTGGGTCCGGCTGCTGCCATGTCGCTTATTTACTTTGCAATTACACTGCTTGTTTCATGGCTCTTCTATACGCTCATGAACAGGGAAGATTTAAACACTGAGGGAGAACGCTAATGCAAAAGCGATCCATCATTCCCATCGTCTATATTATCTTTTTGATGCTGCCAATTTACTGGCTCGTAGCGATGAGTTTTAAAACTACCAATGAAATTCTAGCTGGGTTTTCATTGTTCCCTCAAACCTTCACGGTTGAAGCTTATGTGACGATTTTCACCGATCCATCTTGGTATTGGGGCTATATTAACTCGATCCTTTATGTGTCACTCAACACCATTATTTCGGTTTGTGTGGCGTTACCAGCAGCTTACGCATTTTCGCGCTATCGGTTCTTGGGTGACAAGCAATTATTCTTCTGGCTTTTGACCAACCGGATGGCACCGGCGGCTGTATTTGCGCTTCCATTTTTCCAACTTTATTCAGCAGTTGGTTTGTTTGATACACATTTGGCCGTTGCGCTGGCGCATTGTTTGTTCAACATTCCGCTTGCCGTTTGGATTTTGGAAGGCTTTATGGGCGGTGTGCCAAAAGAGCTCGATGAAACAGCTTATGTGGATGGTTATTCCTTCCCGCATTTCTTTGTGAAGATCTTCCTGCCAACCATTAAAGCCGGTGTTGGCGTGACCGCATTCTTCTGCTTCATGTTCTCATGGGTTGAATTGTTGCTTGCAAAAACACTGACGGCTGTGGCAGCCAAACCGATTGCTGCGACCATGACCAAGACAGCTTCAAGTGCTGGCTATGAGCTTGGTCTCTTGGCAGCAGCGGGAACATTAACAATCGTGCCTGGTGCGATCGTGATTTACTTCGTTCGAAATTATATTGCTAAAGGCTTTGCCATGGGGAGAGTGTAATTATGAGTTGGATGGCTTGGACCTGGCCCACTGCGCTGGTTTTTATCGGAATTTTTTCTGCAATTATTCTTCTAACAATTATTGAAATAAAGCGACCTGGTGGTGATGAACGTATGGGTGCGTTGCGGATTGTAACCACGCGTGGTGACCGTTTGTTCTTAAGTATATTGGGAACGGTTTATATCTTTTTAGCGTGGTTGGGCTTCATTGGAATGCCGCTCTGGATTCCGCTATTTTTGGGTATTTGTTGGTTTGTATTTTGTTTTCTAAAAGTTTGATGTAGATGCATCTATTAATTTACTAGTAAGTGGCGACATATTGAGATAAAACAGAAATGTTAAACAATAAATTGGTGGCGCAATATGAGAAAACGTAAGACGCATGAGCTCCTGACCGAGGTTGAACTGGAATTCATGACGTTACTTTGGGAGCTGGGAGATGCCAGTGTCCGGGACGTCCTTTCGAAGATGGATGAAGACCGGAACCTTGCCTATACATCAGCTGCAACCATTTTGAGGATTTTGGAGCAAAAAGGCTTTGTTTCCAGCAAAAAAGACGGAAAATCGTTAATTTACTCCGCAATTTTGTCGAAAAATGAGTACCAATCACGACTTTTGAAGGATGTGTCAGCCAAACTATTCGATAATACACCCGCTGCGTTGGTCGCAACACTTGTAAATGATGACCATTTAACGCAAGATGCTTTGGAGGAGTTGAGGGTGCTTCTAGGGAGGAAACTGGGAGATGATTCAGGTTGAAACACTCGTAACCAGCTATATCGATATTAATCTACTTATGCTGGGTTCGGCCCTGATTTGGTTTCTGGGTCGCAAAATAATCAAGAATACAGACACGGCGCGTGCGTTCGCTGCACAGCTTGGTTTGGTCAAAACCCTCTTATTGGTCACGTTCCTATTCCCGATAACTCTTACACTTTACAGCCACTTTTTTGCGTCTGCTTTACCGGTTCCAGTCACACTTTCAGAACTCGTACTTGCACAATTCTTGCAAGGTAATATTCAATTAAATGCTAGTTTCCTTGAAAGCGTTTTGACTTTTAGACAAAACGTCATGACGGAATTGTCGAACCCAGACCATATCTTCATTACATTGGTGCTTTATGGCGGTGCGATCACGGCGTTGTTGATGGTGGCACGTGCGGTTCTTACAATGTTTAAGCTGAAGCGCATTTTGGGTGAAGCCCATGAGTGGCGCTCAAGCGGCCGGTTGAAATTGGTTTTGGCTGATAAAATCCGCATTCCGTTTTCAACTCGCACATTGCGTTATCATTACGTTGTTTTGCCATCAAGCATGCTGGCAAATAATATTGATATGAAAGTATCGATTGCGCATGAATTGCAGCATTTCCGTCAAAAGGATGTCGATTGGGAATTTGCATTTGCCCTGTTAACGCCAGTGTTTTTCTGGAATCCGGCTTTTCATTATTTTAAGCGTGAGATCGAAGAACTTCGCGAATTATCATGTGATCAAAATGTTCTAAAACGCGGTCTGTTTTCTGCAAAGGATTACTGCGAATGTCTGCTTCGCGTGTGTAACGGGCGGTTTAAGCGTGCGCGTCTCTTTAAGTTAAGAGTGCCGGAAGTCGCGCTTGTTCAAACTCAGGCTGGTTTCTTTAGCGCACGGCCAAAGAAGCTTCTGGAAAACCGACTTTTGTCTGCACTGACTGGATGGGATAATGGATTTTCTAAAGTCCGTTTGGCTTTTTTGGCGATTTTGATGGTTGGTTTTGCCGCCATGTTCTCTTTCACTGTGCAAAAGCCTGCGGATTGGAGCCATGATCGCCTCATGCTCTCTACCATCATCAATCTTGAGCGGTTGCACAAGCGTAATCAAGGCAGCGCAAACCTTTATACCGCATATTAGAAGCACGTGAGCTTGATGGACTGAACCTTATTTCAGCAGCACATTTGGCTCGGAGAGCCCTTTAATATTTGTGGCGATTGAAAAGGTCTTTCCAGCATTTTCGTCTTTGGCCAGAGCCTCGTCATCAAGACCTTGCATCGCGGTTGTCACATATATTGTGGACGCGTCATTACCACCAAAAGCTGGGCAAGTTGTGTGTGGTGTTGGCAGGTGCAATTGGCCGATGCTTTGGCCATTCGGCGCAAAGCCTTCCACCATGTTTTTGCCCCAAAAAGCGATCCAGATATTGCCATAAGCGTCCACAACAGCACCGTCTGGTGTTTGATCCATAGTGGTGAAATCGATAAAGATTTCAGCATCTGCAATTGGCCATCCAGTTTGTTTGTCCAATTGTTGTTTGAAGACGAAATTCTTCATTGAATCGGCAAAATAGGCGGTGTCACCAGAGGGTGAAAAACAAATGGCATTGGGGATGGTAATATTCTCGTGCAAGCAGCGCACTTCACCCTTATAAAATCTATAGATCGCGCCCGCATCTTGTTCGGCATTTTTGCCCATTGTGCTGACCCAAAAACCGTGTTGGCGATCCGCGCGACCATCATTGGAACGGGTGATGGAATTGTCCTTATCGATATCGATGACGACATGTCTTGTGTTATTATTCAAAGATAAAGTTTGAAGTCCCTCTTCACCACTGATGAGCACAAGATCCTCATCAATCCAAGCAAGTGCAGAAACATTTTGATCAAACTCAAAACTCTGATGTTGCGCTTCGTTTTGTACATGCAGTGTGTTGTTTGTAATATCGAACCAAAGCAGTTCATTGCGCAAAGGATGCCATAAAGGTCCTTCACCCAGCTGACATTTTTCATCTGAAAAGATTTTGAAGCTGGAAGATTGAAGCGCGAAGCTGTTGGCAGAGTTATTGGTCATAATATTCAACATTTAGGAAAGCGTCATAAAGGATATGAGCGCGTTCTCTAATGCAATATCATTTGTGAGTAAATTATATTCTTAGCGTCGAACGAAAATTAGATCTCCGCAGGAGCGTCCGTATCGCGGATATATTTCTCTGATTGTTCATAGATGATTTCAGCACCACTGCCGAAAACACGTTGCAAGATATGAAATTCGCACGTGGCAGAAATCCGAAGGCCGAGCTCCCTAAGATGAACACGCTGGTAATAATATTGCGCCATCATCGCTCTTTGAAATGGCTCCAGCTCCAGAGCTGCATTATACATATCGATGTAGCTGTCTTCTTCAGCTTCGGGATTTAAAAACTTAGAGATGTTATTCTGTTTACTTGGTAAAACCATTTTTCAACACCCATCGTAAGAGTTTTTAATCGACCATAAAAACCGAAAGTTTCCCGAAGCTTAACAAAATTACAACTAATTCCAGAATTTCTCTTCAATTCGCGCGGATTTTCGCCCTTCATGGGTATAAGTCTCAATTTCTGTACCCGGATCCCAATGATCCTTATCCACCATGCCAATCGCAACATTTGTATTAAAATCTGGAGACCATACGGCCGCAGTGATTTGGCCCACTTGGCGATTGCCTTTAATGATCGACCAGGGAGATTTTAATGTTGTGACTGGATCACCGGGAATGGATATCGGGCGAATTTGTTTGGATGGGCCATTTTCAGCTTCGCGTAGCAATGCAGCTTTGCCGATATAATCAACATCCTGTGTGAAGCTGCAGAATTTTCCCAGGCCACATTCAAGTGGCGTATTGCTCATATTCATATCGCCGCCATAGCTTAACAGGCCGCCTTCAACGCGCTCAATCAAATTTGGGCACCCGGCGCGGACATTAAGATCGCCGCCTGCTTCAAACAAAGCATCCCAGATGTGAACACCGTGTTGGCCGCCTTCGACATAGATCTCAAATCCACCTTGTTTGGAATATCCTGATCGGGCGACGATGAAGGATGTATTGGCAAATTTGAGGCGTTTTTTGCGGAAGAAGCGAATATCTTTAACTTCTGATCCAAAAACGCGTTCCATAAGTTCATCTGATTTTGGTCCTTGAACGGCCAAAGGTGACACATCCGGCTCAAAAACATCTACATTAAGGTTCATACCAACTGCTAGACCTTTGACCCAAAGTAGCAGGTCGCTATCAGCAATTGAGATCCACCAGCGTGTGTCGCTATGCTTAAGGGCGACCGGATCATTGAGCATTTTGCCATTATCATCGACAATCGGAACATAGTAACATTGGTCAGATTGCATCTTGCTTAAATCACGCGGTGTTAAAACCTGCATCAGTTTCGTCGCATCAGGACCATTGAGTTCCACCTGACGCTCTACCGCCACATCCCAAACCTGAACATGGGATTTTAAATGATGATAATCAGCCTCCATTGATTCAAAAGCTGTTGGCAATAGCATCCGATTATAAACGGAATATCCTTTCACACCGGCAGCTTCAACACGTGGTGTAAATGGTGTGGCGCGAAGGCGCGATGATCGTGCGATGATTTGGTTCATTTTTCTAATCCAGTGACTTAGCTAGTTCGCGAAGCTTGAACTTTTGAATTTTTCCAGTTGAGGTTTTCGGCAATTCAGCGAAAACAATTTTCTTAGGGGTCTTAAATCCTGCCAGATGCTCCCGGCAAAAGCTGATGATATCGTCTTCATTTGCCTCAGCGCCGTCCCTCAGTTCAACAAAGGCGCAAGGGACTTCACCCCATTTGGGGTCGGGTTTTGCGACAATCGCAGCGGCTTGTATCGATGGATGGCGGAAGAGCACGGCTTCTACTTCAACAGAGGAAATATTCTCTCCGCCAGAAATGATCACATCTTTGAGGCGGTCTTTGATCTGAATATAACCATCGGGATCGACAACGGCGCCATCACCTGACCAGAAATAGCCATTGGCAAAGGCGTCTTCCGTTGCGCGGATATCTTTATAGTAACCCTTCATGACCGTGTTGCCGCGAATGGCAATTTCACCTTGTGTTTGGCTATCAAATGGCACGGGCTGATCTTTATCTCGATCGATTACAGTGACCATATCAACCATTGGCATGGCTATTCCCTGCTGGGCTTGCAGCTGCGCTTGTTTGGCATCATCAAGATCTTCCCAGCTTTCTTGCCATAAACATTGAGAGATATGTCCGTAAGTTTCGGTGAGGCCATAAACTTGCATGACTTCAAGACCCATTGATTTGGTTTTTTCCAATACCGATGGGGGCGGTGGCGCGCCAGCAGTTAATACTTTCACCTTCGGATCAAAAGGTTTCATATCATCAGATTTTGCGTCAGTCAGCATCTGCAAGATAATCGGTGCTGCGCCGAAATGGGTCACGGCATATTTGCCGATGGCATCGAGTAAAACATCTGCGGCCATGGTGCGGGTGAAAACCACTGTGCCGCCCAGCATTGCCATGACCCATGGATGTCCCCAACCATTGCAGTGGAACATTGGGACCACTGACAAATAAATTGGATAATGCGGTGTTTGCCAAGCGGCAATAGTGCCCAATGCCATGAGATAAGCGCCGCGATGGTGATAGACCACACCCTTTGGCCGGCCCGATGTGCCGGAGGTGTAATTAAGGCAAATTGCATCCCATTCATCGCGCGGAAATCCGCTCATGGGTTTCACGTCGATATCCGTCTCAATGACATCGTCATAGTTTTTCCCGCCGAGTGTATGTGTACTTGGTGCATTGGGATCGCTGATCTCGATTAAAGGCACTGAACGGCCCATGATCTCAAACACCTTCTCCACCACGGGGATCAATTCCTGATCAACAATGAGGAGCTGCGTATCTGCATGATCAAGAATGTAAGCGATGGTTTCAGGTTCTAAACGTGTATTGAGGGTATTTAGCACTGCGCCTGAGACAGGAAGCGCAAAATGCAATTCGAGCATTTCTGGGATATTCGGGCAGAGAACGGAGACCGTATCGCCTTTTTTAATGCCCATGGATGCCAGCCCTTTGGCAAAGCCGCGAATTCTTTTCGCCGTTTCCGCCCAACTTCGTTTAATATTGCCATAGATCACGGCTGTGCGTTGGCTGTGTAATGTCTCAGCGTGATTTAAAAAAGATACAGGAGACAGCGGCACAAAGTTTGCGCTGACTTTATCGAATGCATCGAAATTTTTTTGCATGCCCGTTTCCTCCCGATATAAACATGACTGTTTGTTTTAGATCACCACCCGTTATTCATTGGGTCTGACCCGCGCAGCTGATTTATTGGCAAAAGCTTCCAGTCGCGCACGTGCTTCTGGCTGGGTATTTACCACCCCCGCCACCACGGCTTCTGCGTAAGCTGCGTCCATGGCTGACATATTGTTAAGGTGGCTGATGGCTGAACAAATGGCAAAATTTGTCAGTGGTAAATTCTGTGCTGCACGATTGGCAAGCTCGATGGCCTTGTCCAAGCTTGAACCCTCAGTCATATATTGCGCCAAGCCTAAATCTACAGCTTCCTGACCTTGATAGACGCGCCCCATTAGGATCATATCAATCATGCGAGATTTGCCGATCATATCTGAGACGCGAATGGTTGCACCGCCACCGGTGAAAATGCCGCGTTGTCCTTCAGGCAAAGCGAAATAGGTTGTCTCGTCGATCACTCGGATATGAGCCGCGCTTGCAAGTTCAAGACCACCGCCAACAACAGCGCCTTTGAGTGCTGCGATGATCGGTACGCCGCCATATTCCATCTTGTTAAATGCTTCGTGCCAGCGCATGCACACATGCATAAACTCATCCGGGCTGCGATCCGCCTTCCAGTGTTCGATGAGGTCAAGCCCGGCACAAAAGTGATTACCTGCACCAGCTAAGACAACGGCTTTGACGCCAAGCTTTGATGTGTTGGAAAAGAAATCGACCAACTCTTCAATTGACTGCACATCAAGCGCATTGCGTTTGTCTGGGCGGTTGAGCGTGAGGATAACAACGTCATTATCCTGCGCTTCAAGTTTGAGCCTTTCATATTCTGGTAGTGGTTTCATGTCGGACATTTATGTCGCCTTTCTAAACTCAAACTCTTTTCATGCTCACGCGGTTGCAAAATCTTTGAAGGCATCTGCATAGATGCTGTCAGCACCCGCTGTTATTCGCGCTTTTTCCAACTCACATTCGACCAGGATATGTTGCGCGTAAAAACAGGCAGTCGCGATTTTTTCTGCATGGAAAGCCGTGTTCTTGCCTTCAGCAATATGTGCTTCCGCTGCCAATATGGATTTGCCAAATTGCCATCCCACGGCCAAGTTTCCGGCCAACATCAGGATCGGTACGCTTCCGGCATAAACATTATTGATATCGTCACCTGCCTGATCGACGAGCCAAACTATGCTGTCGTTAAATGCCTTGCGGGCTCTTTCCAGATTATTGGCAAAACTGATCGCTTGCGGGCTGCCAGATTTTAGCGATGTTTCTGTCTCTTCGATCTGCACCATGATCTCTTTGGCAAGTGCGCCTTTGTCGCGCAGAATTTTTCGGCCCAAAAGATCATTGGCCTGAATGGCTGTTGTGCCTTCGTAAATTGGTAGGATGCGCGCGTCGCGATAAAATTGTGCGACGCCTGTTTCTTCAATAAAGCCCATGCCGCCATGAATTTGAACGCCAAGCGATGTAACTTCCAATGCACGTTCAGTACAAAAACTTTTCACAAGTGGCACAAGAAACTCGGCTATCGGTTTTGCTGTTGCTGCTTGTTCTTCACTTCCATTTTTCGCCAGATCCAAGAGGCCAGCGGTGGCGACCGATAACGCTCGGCCACCTTCAACCAGTGCTTTCATGCGCAAAAGCATGCGGCGAACATCTGGATGATGCGCGATGGTAACAGCTTCCTTTTTTGAGCGATCAACCGGTGGGCTTTGCTCACGGTCTTTGGCATATGCGAGCGCATGTTGATATGCGCGTTCGGAGACTGCAACGCCCTGAATGCCGACCAAGAACCGTGCACTCATCATCATGATAAACATATATTGAAGGCCGTGATTTTCTTCGCCGATCAAAAAGCCCGTGGCATTGTCATATTCAAGCACAGCTGTTGGGCTCGCTTTAATGCCAAGCTTATGTTCAATGCTGATGCAGTTCACGCCGTTGCGTTCGCCGGGTGTACCATCGTCTTTGACGAGATATTTCGGCACTATAAAGAGGCTAAGACCTTTTGGCCCAGGAGGTGCATTGGGCGTGCGCGCTAGAACCAGATGAATGATGTTTTCTGATAATTCATGTTCACCATATGTGATGTAAATCTTGGTGCCGCTGACAGCATAGGTACCGTCATCATTCTGCGCCGCCTTGGTTCGAACCCGGCCAAGGTCACTGCCTGCTTGTGGTTCGGTGAGGTTCATCGTCCCGGTCCAGCGACCGGAAATGAGGTTTTCGAGATAAAGCGCTTTTTGATCCTCAGAACCGGCAAGCATTAACGCGTCTACCGCACCGTCTGTTAAAAGAGGACAAAGCCCGAAACTCAGATCAGAGGAATTTAATATTTCAGTGGCTGCAGCACCCAATGCGCGCGGTAAACCCATGCCGCCATGTGACGCATCGTGTGGCAGGCTTTGCCAACCCATTTCAACAAACTGGTCATAGGCGGTTTTAAATTCATCCGGCAAGATAACTTTTTCACCGTCAAACTTTGAACCTGTTGTGTCGCCAATTGATGTGAGCTCGGCAATGGTTTCAGAGCAAAATCGACCAAACCCATCAAGAACTGCTTCAGCATCTTGGCATGTGATATCAGAATAGGTTTCAAGCGCTGTAACTTCAGCCCAGGATGATAAATGCTCAATATTGAACATGATATCATCGATTGGTGCTTTATATGGCATGTGAAACCTCTTTGATTATTCTATAATGTCATACTATCAATGTTCTGAATCAAAAATACACTCTATGTGACAAAATCCTTTTAAAAAGTGACAAATTTGACTATGAATCTGTCATGAAAGTTTATCATTCAGCGCGCGTTGCCACCGTCTCCTCTATGTTCATTGATGATTGGCTCGATGCATTAAGCACCATTTGTTCTAAGGAGCAGTTGGATTCGTTTTTGTTGCGCGCGGGTCTCATTGATGGTGACGGGCAACCATTTCAGCGGGTGACGCTTGATCAAATCATTTGGCTCTACGCGATTGCTGCGATTGAAACCAGTGATGAGATGATGGGGCTTTGGGCAAGGCCGGTAAGGGTGCGCGCATTACAGCATTTGATTACCACAATACGTCAGGCAAAATCTCTTCCTTCGGTATTGTTTAAATTTTCTACCTTTTGGAATCTTTTGTTGGATGATTATCAGTTTGAACTCATCAATAACGACAATGAATATGAGCTTTCACTCAAACCGATTGGCAAACAACCGGTTCAAAGATTTGGGCATATGTTGATTTTAAAGCTTGCCCATGGACTTTTATCTTGGATGGCCGGGCGAGAAGTTGCTGTTCAATCTGTTCAATTTGCTTTCAAGGCACCCGATTTTGTTGAAGATTATAATGTGATTTTCCCAACGCAAATTGATTTTGGCGCGGCATATTCTTCTATTTCATTTGAACTTACCAAACACCAGAGACCAGTTGGGCGAACAGACACGGAACTGGTCGAGTTTTTGAAGCGTGCGCCGAGAGATTGGTTGTTTACGAGTTTGCATGAAAACACGCGAACGCTTCAAATTCGAGAAATATTATATCGCTCGACGTGGGATGATTGTAATTTAGCCTTTGTCGCTGGCGAGCTTAACCTGGAGCCTCGAACTTTAATGCGCCGTTTGAAAGATGACGGCACATCATTTCAGGAAATAAAAGATGGATTGCGGCGCGACATTGCCATTCGTGAATTGCACAATGGACACAAAACCATTGAAGAGATTTCGCAGCGAACGGGATTTTCGTCAGCTGCCAATTTCCATATTGCATTTAAGCGATGGACGGGAACCACACCGCGATTATTTGCTGTGTCTCAACAAACCCTTGCCAATCGTTTCAAAGTTAATGGCTGACCTTAAGCTGCTTCAAGCATTGTTCTTTTGATGCATTCTCTAACTCGGCATAATGCGCAAATTCATCTAATACTTTTGCGCCGAGCTGGGTCTCAAACAATTCCTGATTGGAGTTATGCGCTATGTTAGCCGCTTTTTTATCGCCTAAATTGGATTGGAAAATACCGGCTGCACTCACGGGCAAAAAGTCCTCATACACGATGGGGCTAAATAGAATTTGACCAGATTCAATCATGTCTTCAAATGATTGATCATCTTGTGCTTCGCTTTGGTTTTCAGCGAGCTGATAGTGAAAATAGCCAAGCTCCTCTTTTCTGATTGTTGCCCAATCATCGGGAAAAGCTGAGAATGTTTCCTGCAAGGTTTCAACATATTCTTGAGCATTAGAACCATCAGGCGCAGGTGTGCATTTGGCTCTTGTTTCGTTTAATAGACGATCATAGAGCGCACGACCTTTAGGTGTGAGTGCAATACCGCGCTGTTCGATCTCGCCAAATCGCGCTGTATGTTTGCCATCTTTGACATCTACAAAATCGACCGATTCTTCCAGCGCTTTAAATGATGTCTGGCGCAGTAAAATCGGACATTTGCGGCTTGGCGGTCCTTCGATCACAGCTTTGGGTGCAATATTGCGCGAAGGCATTAAATCTTGAACCTGATCGATATCAAGTGTGCGCGGTGTAAGATGGTTGATATGCGGGCCTTTGAAGGACACAACATCGGCAATTAAACGATGCTCTTGGTGCAAACGATCATAAAGCTCCTGGGTGATGTTTGCCTCGGGATGCCACTTAAATGTGATGAGAATTTCAGTGATAAACTCATCTGCATCCTTGTTATAAATACCACCTTGAGCTTCGGCCTGATCGATCATTTCAATTAGCCTATCGGTGAAAATATGCCGTGCAGCAAGAACGGCTTCTGCATCTGTTTTCAAAGCTTGATTTTCAATGAGATCTAACCGCAATAAAGATGTGAAAACCCGAAATGGATTTATCGAAAGTGCTTCGCCATCAATAGGTCTAAATGCGGTTGAATGAACGGGAATGCCCGCGACGCTCAAGTCATAATAGCCAACGGGGAACATACCCATTTGAAAAAATGCGCGGCGAATGAGCTTTAATTCGGCCTCAGTACCTAGGCGAATGGCGCCATGTCGCTCATCTGATATGCGCGAAAGTCCATTGGTTGATTTAAGTGTTTGGGCAAGCTCTTGGTCTGCATCAAGTGTTGTTGAATTTACCTCAGCAACCAAATCCATCAATGTGCCATAGGCAGGGACTTCATCTCGATACATGAGCGACATAGCGGATGAAAATTTTGCTCTTAAATCGCTGGAGCTGATCATCAAATTATCTGACATGGTTTTCTCCGGTGTGGATCAGGTTTAGTTGGCGGTAATTTCCGATGATGCTGAAACAGGTTCACCATTGATCGCATAGGCCTTGTGGTCATTGCTATTGAGCGTCACTGTAATGACGTGTTGCCCTCCAGGCAATTTACCGATTGTGGCTGTGTTTGAATACATGCGCTGCAATTTTAGCCCATTAAGATAAAGATGGCCATGACCTTGGCCTTCCTTATGCGTCATCGGTTCTGTTTGCGGTTCGAAAAACTCGAAATTCTGTGTTGAGATATTTACAACCCACGTCTCGTCATCGTTTTGGGTAACACTCATCTCAATGGCAGGCTCGTTGTTGTTCCCACCAACTTCAATTTTCGCGCTTCCATGCATGGAATGATCCATGGGCGCACTTTCATCACCCATTGCCATGGTGTTGGATGCGGATGTGTCTTCTACAATTGCTTTGATTTGCTGAGGTTTGGAATTTTCAAAGTTGATGGTGAGCGGGATAAATTCGCCAGCCTTAAGTTCGGCGCCATTCGCGCTGACCATAATATGTGCGCCATCGGATGAGAAACTCGGCGATGCTCCTTTTGGAATAGCAATTCCATAGGTCGGATGTGCACCCATCACATGGGCATGGTTTTGATCTGTCGATTGAATGCTGGTGATGAAATCCGGCTCACCATCATTTTGCATGTTGAGATAAACCGAATACATGTTCGCGTTCATTTTTACGGCTTTAACATTTGAAACCAAAATTGGCGCGCTTGCCGTGTTTAAAGACCAAAATAAAGCGGCAGCACCTAAAATGAGTATAGCAATGATCGCAAGTTTACGGTTATTTGACATAAGCGCCTATCCGTTGTTGTTAGTATGCAAACATTATTGGTTGGCATAATTGTGTCAAGCGTAAGGAGATAAATGCAATGAGAGTTAGAGCATTTGTTAATGCGCTCATAATGGCATGGTTTGTCATTTTGTCGACGACAAAAATTGCCGCAGCCCATGTTTCTGAACAGGGGATTGTGTTGCTCCTACCAACCAATATTTACATCATCAGCGGCTGCCTGGCGGTGATTTCATCCATGTTGCTGGTTGCGTTTTTACCGCATGATCGCGTGTTTTCGTTTTTCAAGCCGTTGCGTATCAGATTGCCGTCATTTGATTTTGTGTTTCAGAACGCTTTGTTAAAAGATGCAATTAGCCTTGTGTCACTGGCGATCGTGCTGTGTCTGATCGTGATCGGAGCGGTCGGGTCAAGAGATCCGCTTGTGAATATGTTACCGCTTTCCATTTGGACATTTTGGTGGATCGTGATTTTCATGATGCACAGTGTGTTTGGTAACATTTGGTCATGGATCAATCCGTGGTCTGGATTATATAATAGGGCTTTAAAGCATGTTGGTCTTGGACTTAAGCTACCACGCCAAATTGGTTGCTGGCCTGCCATTATTGTCTTTATCGCATTTTACGGTTTTATCATTGCAGATATTGCGCCAGATGATCCGGCGCGGCTTTCCAATTTTGTGTTGGGCTATCTGATCTTCACATTTCTGGGTCTGATTATTTTCGGTGCTGAAAGCTGGTTCAAACAGGTTGAATGTTTTACGATTTTGTTTTCGTTCCTTGCCCAGCTTTCACCGTTTAAGATCAATGCGCATGGCCGCGGTTGGCATATAGGTTTGCCCGGTTGGCAGGCATTGCGTCAACGAAATATACCGTTCACTCAAGCATTGTTTCTGTTGTCGGTTCTCGGGTCAGGCAGCTTTGACGGGGTCAATGAAACCTTCTGGTGGCTGGTTCAAATTGATATTAATCCGCTGGCATTTCCGGGGCGTTCTGCGGTAGTTTGGCCTTCAACTCTTGGCATTATAGGTGCCAATATTTTGCTTTATGTCATCTTTGCTATCTGCATTTGGTTGGGTCTGAAAGTAGTAAATTATGGGTATAGCGGAGCAGATCACAGTGCAAAAACGAACGTCAATTTCCAGCGTATCTTCTCAGCGCTTGCCATTTCAGTCTTGCCAATTGCGGCCGTTTATCACGCGTCACATTATCTGACGACTTCTATGGTGAACGGGCAATATCTTATTGCCGCATTGTCAGACCCTTTAGGCAATGGTTCAAACATTTTGGGATTGGAAAATTATCAGGTAACCACTGGATATTTAAACGAAATTGCCAGTGTGAGGCGCATTTGGTTGTCACAAGCCAGCCTTGTTGTTTTGGGTCATATCATTGCAGTTTTAATGGCGCATTATGTGATCGCCAAACATTTTAATACGTGGAAAGACGTAGTTATTTTTCACATTCCGATTGCCTTATTCATGGCAACCTATACATGGTTTGGTCTTTGGTTGTTGGCCGCTCCAAAGGGCGCTTGATCGATCTTGGAGCAAAAGGCCTTTTGAAAAAAGGGCTGGACAATTCGTTAGTATACATACAAACTGCCTATGCAGGATTATCCATAGAAGCTCCAGAGAGGAACGAAAATGACTGATAAGAAGAAGGGACCAAAGCTGGTCTCCCGCCGCAATACACTTAAGGGAATTGGCGCAGGTGCACTTTTGGCGACGACAGGAATGCCAAAGATGATGGGATATGCGCAAGCGCAAACATCAGAGCCGATCAAAATCGGTTTTCAGGTTCATAGAACTGGTATTGGTGCAGCTTATGGCCGTTGGTATGATCGCACCACGCAAGCTGCTGTGAAGCGCATCAACGATATGGGCGGCATCAATGGACGTCCGGTCGAAATCGTTGCCGAAGACGATGGTACAGATCCAAAGCGCGGTGCCGAAGTGGTCGAGAAATTTGCGTCTCAGCATAATTGCGATATCGCATTTGGTACATTGTTCAGTCACGTTGTTTTTGGATCAGCGCCACGTGCTGGTGAATTAAAACTACCTTACTTCGTTGTGTCTGAAGGACACCATGTCGCCAGTGGTAAGCTGAACAGATATACGCTTCAGCCCGGCATCACAGATGTGAAAAGTCAGGTTCAAGCCATGGCGCCATTTGTGGGCGACAATCTGGGTAAGAAAGTTACTATGATCTATCCGGACTTTGCGTTCGGTCATGATCACCGCGATTTCTTCAGCGAAGCGATTGAGCGTCAAGGTGGTCAGGTTGTGGCGAAAATCGCCGTACCGCCAGCTGAAACATCATTTACGAAATACTTCCCGAAAATCCCGCGTGACACCGAAGTTGTTTACCACGTGATGGTCGGACCAGCTGTTTTGACATTCGTGAAGGAATTGGGTGAATTCTTCGGACCAAGTCGTCCAGAAATCTTCGGCTTTATTGATAGTCTTGAAGCAGTAGATATCAACAGCCCAGGTCTTGAATTCTTGGAAGGTACATATTTCTGGGAAGGCATGCCGCGTTATGCGCAGGCCAATCAAACATCTCATGACAAACTTTATCGCGAAGCTGTCGGCGTTGATGAAAATGGTGCTTCGACATCTGATCCTAAGGACGTCTCCACATTTGCGCATATGTTTGGATGTTGGGAAACACTTAATATCGTCAAGAAAGGCATGGAATCAGCAGGCTATAAAGGTCCTGAAGATCGTGCCAAGCTGATTGAAGCCGTTGAAGCGATGTCGGATATGCCAATGTCGGATGATCATCCGCAGGGCGCAAAACGCTTTAATGGTAAAACACACCAAACATTTGGCTCTCAGTACATTTCAAAAGTGACAGATGGCAAACTTGTGGTGTCGCATACAACATCGATTGAAGACACGTTGTATGAAGACGAAGTGGATTACACGACACAGCCGTTCTAATCGCAAAGTTTGAAAATTAGACTGAGAAAACAAAATGGAATTTGGGCCGCATCTTATTCTTGCCTCCCTTGAGGGTGCTGTTATTGCCGCAGTTCTAGCAATGACAGCGATGGGCCTAAGCATTGTTTTCGGCATCATGCGCGTCGTAAATGTCGCGCATGGTGAATTTTTTATGTTGGGGGCGGTGATCGCCTGGTGGGTAGCGCATTTATTGGGTGGTCATCCTGCCGTTGGTTTCATTGCAGCTCTCGTCTTCGCGCCGCTTCTGGTCGCGATCATTGCAGCGACCGCCGATCGGCTTGTGCTGCAACGCATTGATTATGATCCTGACCGCACCATCGTTGGCACAATCGGGCTTTTATATATCATTCAGCAAGTCACACTCATGACCTTTGGTCCGGAAGCGCGTCCGGTGGAAGCGCCATTTAACCAACGCTTGGCGATCCCATGGTTTGAGTTTGGTGAAAACGGTTTTGAGATTTATTGGCCTTGGGGTTTATCGATCACTAGTTACAAGCTTTTCATCATCGTTGCTGCGATTGCGATCCTAACTGCGCTTTGGGTGTTAATGACCAAAACCAAAATTGGTTTGATCATGCGCGCCACCCAACAAGATAGCGAAATGGCACGTGCCTTTGGCGTACCGGTCAAACGCGTTTACGCTTGGGTATTCGGTCTTGGTGCCGGCCTTGCCGCAATGGGTGCGGTTTTAGTGGTTCCCGTCCAACAAGCGCATTATCTGATGGGGCACGATCCGCTGCTCTTATCCTTTATCGTTGTCATTATTGGCGGCTTGGGCAGTTTGCCTGGCACAGTGATTGCTGCGGTGTTGATTGGCATGAGCGATGGGATCATTTCGGTCTTCTTCTCACCGACGCTCGCCAAAATTTTAGCGACATTATTGGTGGCCATGGTTCTGGTCTTTAGACCCCAAGGTTTAATGGGGAAATTGCGCTCATGACGGATATCCAGCGTTCGAATTGGCTGCATATTGGTGTTGTCATCGCGCTCGCCTGTTCATTTTTCATTTTGCCGGAATATCACTCTGGAAATCTTGCACGTATTCTCGTGCTGGCAGTTTACGCCATGGGCTATAACCTGCTCTTTGGCTATACAGGCCTATTAAGTTTAGGCCATGCCTTGTTCTTTGCTGCCGGGATGTATGGGCTTGGCCTTGCCATGCAGTTTTTCGATTTTAATCCCATTGCTGCCGTGATTGCGGGATTGATCCTCGCACTGGTGGTTTCAATCTGCGTTGGCTTCTTGGCTTTGCGAACCACTGGCGTTGCATTTATGATTGTTACGTTAATGTTTGCGCAAGCTGGCTATTTAACAATCCTTTATTTTGGTGAATATACCCGCGGCGATGAAGGCTTTGTCATCCAGCAGGCAGATCGCATGGTTGGTATGATTGATCTGACCAGCCCGATGGGGCGTTTTTTCACGGCTCTTTTATTATTTGCGATTTGTTTTTTCATCATCGCCTATATCGTTCGATCCGGTTTTGGTTTGGCGCTTGTGGCCATTCGCGAGAACGAAGAACGCGCAACCATGCTTGGCTATGATGTTATGCGATTAAAACTTCAAGCGGTTGTGATTTCAGGCGTGATGTCCGGATCAGCTGGTGCGGCCTATGCCTTGCTGTTTGGCTATGCCGGGGCAACATTTGCCACCGTGCAATATTCGATTTTTCCATTGTTATGGGTATTGCTGGGTGGTGCAGGCGTGACCATTGGACCGTTGATTGGCACGATCTTCATGTTCTATCTGATTGATTATTCCAGTGCGATTACGCCCGCTTATATGTTGATCGCTGGTTTGGCTTTGGTGCTCTTAACTCTCTTTGCGCCACAGGGTTTGGCGGGTGAATTACGACGGAGGTTTTTGCCTTGGCTTCCGTAATGATTTTAGAAACAAAAGGTCTAAGTAAATCCTTTGGTGGTTTGCAGGCCAATACTGATATTGATTTTAAGCTGCAAGAGGGTTTGATCACAGCATTGATCGGTCCCAATGGCGCGGGTAAAACCACTTTTGTGGGCATGTTGTGCGGCCGTATACCTGCGACTTCTGGCCAGGTATTTTTCAATGGTGAGAACATCAGTGCATTGCCGGCGCATCAGCGCATTCGCCTTGGCATAGCCTATACGTTTCAGATCACCTCGATCTTTCCCGGGCTCAGTGTTGCGGGCAATGTTGAATTGTCATTAAGACGTGCGCAAAAGTTAAAAACCAAAGATATTGGTGCTGCGGTTCAAAAAGTTCTCGCACAAGTCAATTTGTCTGATCGCGCCGATCAGGTGGCGAAAGATTTAAGCTATGGGCATCAGCGCATTTTGGAAATTGCCATGGGTCTGGCCCAAGATCCCAAGTTGTTTATCTTGGATGAACCTACGCAGGGATTGTCTGAGTCTGAAGTTGAAGAATTTATTGCGCTGATCAAGTCGCTTGCTGGTGATACGACGATATTGCTGATTGAGCATAATATGGATGTGGTAATGAAATCCGCAGATCATATTGCAGTGCTTAATTTTGGTGAATTGCTGGCGGAAGGTACGCCAGCTGAAATCCGCGAAAATAAATCTGTTCAAAGCGCATATCTGGGTACGTCTGAAGATGCTTGAGGTGAAAGACATATATGCTGGTTATGGCCAGGTTCAGGTGTTGCACGGTGTGTCGCTTGATGTGGCGGCGGGCGAGATTTTATGCGTGATGGGTCGTAACGGTGCGGGCAAAACCACACTTTTGAGATCGATCATGGGGATTGTTCAAATCGAGGATGGTGTGATCTCATTGGAAGGTGAAGCCATCAACACTTTGCCAGGGCATGAAATCCCAAGGCGAGGCATTGGATATATCCCACAGGGGCGCCGATTATTTCCTGAACTAACTGTGTCAGAAAACATTGAAATGGGTCTGATGGTGCGAAAAGTCAGTAGGGACACCAGAGACTGGGTCTTGGATTTGTTCCCGCGACTTCGCGAGCGACTAGATCAACGGGCAGGGACTTTATCGGGCGGCGAACAACAGATGCTGGCGACAGCCCGCGCACTCGCCCTGCGGCCTAAGGTACTTCTACTTGATGAACCAACTGAAGGTTTGCAGCCTTCGATGATCGAGCAAATCCGACAGGTGATTTTGAAGATGAAAGATGAAGGTTTTGCCATTGTTTTGGTTGAACAGCGCATTGATGCTGTCTTAGCGTTGGCGGATCGGGTTACGATGATTGAAAATGGTAAATCGGTTGAAACCCTAACCGCAAAAGAGCTGGGCGCATCGCCAGATAAAATTAAACGCTATTTAGGTGTTTGATCATTCCATTAGTGACTTGCTGCAATTTAGATTTTTAAGATATTGTCCACGCAATGGACAATGAAAGGACATCCCAAAATGCGAGCTGCAAACGAAGCCCTGATTGTAATTGATATTCAAAACGATTTCTGCCCCGGTGGCGCGTTGGCCGTCAATGAAGGCGATCAGATCGTGTCTGGTGTGAATGCGCTCATGTCTGAATTTCAAACAATTGTGCTGACGCAAGATTGGCATCCTGCCGGGCATTCATCTTTTGCATCATCCCATGAGGGGGCGGAAATTATGTCCTTGATTGATATGCCCTATGGCCCACAAGTTCTTTGGCCTGACCATTGTGTGCAAGGGAGCCAAGGCGCTGAATTTCATGCGGATCTTAATGTTGACGCTGCCCATATGATTGTTCGCAAAGGCTTTCGCCCAGAAATCGACAGCTATTCTGCATTTTTTGAAAATGACCACACAACACCGACGGGGCTTGATGGCTACCTAAAAAGTCGCGGCGTTGAAAAATTATTATTGGTTGGCTTGGCAACTGATTTCTGCGTCAATTATTCCGCTGTTGACGGTGCGAAGCAAGGTTTTGACGTAACCGTTGATCAGTCTTTATGCCGTGCCATTGATTTTGATGGTTCATTAGATGCGGCGCGTGAAGGTATGTCACAAGCGGGCGTATCGCTGCTCTAGCTGTTGGTTTGATTGTTCTGACCTACTTCGAAAAGCATTTCAGTTTGACAAAATAAGTTCGCCTCTTTATCGTTAGTATACAAATGATAAAGAGGTGAGGTTTGCGTTACGAAATCCCGACAGATCTGGAAACCGCGCTTCAATTATATGCGGTTAAAGGCTCGCGTATTATTGCGGGTGGAACGGATGTCTATCCGTCCTCGCAACAAGGGCACTCGCCACGTAATCTCATAGACCTTACCTCTATTCCGGAATTGTCAGGCATCACGTTGACCAATGACATTTATCGCATTGGAGCGGCGACCACTTGGACAGACATAATCAAAGCAGATCTGCCGCCTAGCTTTGATGCTTTAAAGCAAGCTGCGCGCGAAGTTGGCAGCATTCAAATTCAAAATGCCGGCACGATTGGTGGCAATATTTGCAATGCCTCACCGGCTGCAGATGGTGTGCCGCCTTTGTTGGCGTTAGATGCGCAAGTGGAACTTGTCAGCGCATCTCGTGGCACGCGCGTAATGGCTCTGTCAGATTTCATATTACATGTGCGTAAAACATCGCTTTCGGAGGATGAAATTTTATCAGCCGTTTTGATACCCAATCCTTTAAAGGGAGAAAAATCTGCTTTTGAAAAACTTGGTAGTCGACGGTATTTGGTCATCTCGATCACGATGACAGCTGCCAATATTACCTTTAATGATAACGGCATCATTACGAGTGCGAAAATTGCTGTTGGCGCCTGTTCACCAGTGGCGCAGCGATTGCCTGCGCTTGAAGCGGATATGATCGGAAAAACACCGGATGAGGTTGCTATCACGCCACAACATTTATCGCCTCTTAAGCCGATTGATGATGTGCGTGGCACCGGTGATTATCGTTTGGATGTCGTTGCAGAACAGTGCAAACGCGCTGCGATGCGGGCGGTGCGCTCATGATAGATTTTACTTTAAACGGCGATCATATTTCATCCGATCCTATACCGGGTGAGCGGCTTTCAGAAATGTTGCGCGAGCGAGTTGGCGCACGCGATGTGAAAATTGGCTGTAATGCAGGTGATTGTGGCGCCTGTTCGGTTCTCGTTGATGGTGATGTGGTATGTGCTTGTTTGACGCCGGCGCACCAAATCAACGGGAAAAAGATTGAAACGGTCAGCGGTCTTTATGAAGGTGATCCGATTGCCGAGAAGTTGGCTGATAATTTTCTCAGCCATGGGGCTGCACAATGCGGGATTTGTACGCCCGGTATGATCGTCTCTGCTGTTGCCCTGTTACGTGCAAATTCGAACCCTTCAGAAGAAGAGGTTAAAGATGCCTTGGGTGGTGTCTTATGCCGTTGCACCGGCTACCGAAAGATCATTGATGCGGTGCTAGATGTGGCTCCGACGCTTTCCGAGGACCTTGGCCATATCGGGAGTTCGATCCGGCGATTAGATGGCGTCGAAAAAGTGTCTGGCCGCGATCTTTATGGTGATGATATTGCGCCTCCTGGGACGTTGGAAATTTTTGTTATTCGATCACCGTTCCCGCGAGCGGGTTTTGAGCTGGGTGATTTAGATGGGTTCGTCAAAAACAATCCAGATGTCTCAGCAATTATATCTGCGGATGATATTGATGGTGAAAATGCCTTTGGCGTGATCCCGCAATTTCAAGACCAGCCGGTTTTTGCTGTTCATGAAGCACGTTTTCGCGGTGAAGCGGTGGCCGCTGTAATTGGCACGCCAGAATATATTCGCGAATTTGACCCGGAAGATTTTCCGATTGTTTGGCATGAAGAAGATGCTGCGCAAAATATTGATAAAGCGCAATCGAACCTTGCCGCCAAGCTACACGAAAAACATGAGCGCAATCTCATGTGTGAAGGATTTGTTCAGCGCGGTGATGCAGCATCTGCAATTGAGCAGGCGGATTTTGTTGTTGAAGGGCATTTTAATTCAGGTTTTGTCGAACATGCCTATATTGAACCTGAAGCTGGCTACGCAGAGGTGATCGACGGCAAAGTCACCGTTCATGCCTGCACGCAAGCACCTGTGATGGATCAAGAGGCTTTGGAAATTATTCTTGGGAAAAGCAAAGATCAAATCAGAATTATCCCCTCAAGTGTTGGCGGCGGGTTTGGCTCAAAACTCGATATATCCGTGCAGCCGATTTTGGCGCTCGCCGCGATAAAAACTGGCAAGCCTGTGCGCCTGACATATACACGTACAGAATCCATGCAGAGCACCACCAAGCGCCATCCCTCTGATATCGCGTTAAAAATCGGCGCGAATTCTAAAGGCAAAGTTGTTGGATTTGATTTTTTTGGCCGCTTTGACACGGGCGCCTATGCAAGCTGGGGTCCCACGGTTGCCAATCGCGTTCCCGTTCATGCGTCGGGTCCCTATTTGATTGAGAACTACCGGGCAAAATCTCAAGGCATCTATACCAATAATCCACCTTCCGGCGCCTTTCGCGGATTTGGCGTTCCGCAGTCGGCGATTGCGCAGGAATCATTATTTGATGAGCTTGCGCTAAAAGCTGGGTTTGATGCTCTGGAGTTTCGCATTATCAATGCGCTAGAAGCAGATCAGCCAACCGTTTGTGGACAAGTCTTTTCGCAAGGTGTTGGGATTAAAAAATGTCTCGAAGCACTAAAACCGCATTGGGATCATGAGCGTGATATTTGCGAACAATTTAATGCTGAAAACAAGGCGCTAAAACGTGGTGTCGGTGTCGCGTCGGGTTGGTATGGTTGTGGCAATACGTCATTGCCCAATCCATCAACAATCAAATCGGGCATTAAAGCCGACGGCACTATTGTGCTTCATCAAGGTGCGATGGATATTGGCCAAGGCGCGAACACAGTTATCAGTCAGATATTTGCCACAGCACTTGGTGTTTCAGTCTCAGATATTGAGCTAATAGGACCCGATACAGATGTTACGCCGGATGCAGGGAAAACCTCAGCATCCCGTCAAAC
>JAHDFS010000201.1 GCA_020628035.1 Rhizobiaceae bacterium | reverse complement strand
ATTTTGACAACCAATTCATCCGGACCGGAAGATGAAGCGACCATTTCGTTATATTCACTTAGATAGTCAATCGCAGCCGTCAGCTCACCTTGCGAAGATGGATATCCATGGCCCACAAGCAAGGTTTCGACATCAAGTTTGCTGCGCAGATCGCTTAAGACATCAATCCAATTGACGCGGTTCATGCCCGGGAAGAAATAGGCGTTGTTGTAAACCAAGTCCTGTAAAACAGCGGTACCCATTTCGGGTGCCTCAACGACGATCTGTTCCGCAGCTTCGGCGTCTTTGTAAGTGTGAATGCGCAGGTTTAACCCGCCAAAGCTGACTTCTTTATCATCCATGGCTTTAACTTCAGCTAAATTGTCTGGCTTTGGAAATGGGCCGTTTTGAATGTTGGACAAAATGCCAGAAGTCGTAAAAATTGGCAGTCCGGTGAAGGATGGTAGACCACCTGTATGGTCTGGGTGATCATGGCTGAGCAGTACCGCTTCAATTGGTTTTCCTAGGCTTTCTGCAAATGCGCGAGCTTCTGCGGAATATTCAGGTGCATCACCTGAATCCATCAAGATTGACCCGGTTGGGCCTTCTAGTATTTGGATGGTGACGCGGCCATCATTATTGGTGACAAAAGTGTGGGATTTTCCAGCTGGTTTTTCAATTGAAACCAAAGTGGCGTTTTTGACCGACTGGTGAGATGCTGCATTGGTTTGTGTAGTTGTAGCACCGAGCATTGCCGCTGCTGCTGTTACAGAGCCGGTTCCTGTGGCAGCGATGAAACGACGACGGGAAATTTGTGTATTCATAACGTGTCTCCTGGTTATTGGAATTGTTGTTTCATCAAATTGCACATTCAAATATTTTGTTGTAGTATAGAAATATAAAAAGTACTCTTTTGAAATTCAGAATAATCATGCGTTCTATTTCTTATCAATCCCTCCGACGACTTGCCTATTTTGAAGCTATTGCGCAGGCCGGCTCCATTCGCGGTGCGGCGCAACGCCTGAGCCTTTCTGTCCCGGTTTTATCGGCTGCACTTTCTGAACTGGAGGAAGAATTAAATGTAACGCTCGCTGTGCGATCCACCCGAAGTCTTGAGCTAACAGATGCCGGTCAGCGGGTTTATCATGATGCATCTCGTATGATGGAAGCAGCGTTTTCCGCGTTGGATCATACGGACGAAAATCAGCATCTTAGCGGAACAGTTGGTGTCACCATGGTCGCGGAACTCGCACTCCATTGGCTGCCACAATATATCTCCACCTTTCGCTCGCTCTATCCTGATGTAACTCTGAATATTGATGCTGATGATCGCGTCGTGGATTTGGAGAATAGCCCTTACGATATAGCGATCCGGGCTGAATATTGTCCAACAAAGCCAGCGATGAATATGCATAAAGGCACAGTTTTTGGTTCCCTAGATCTGGTTTTGGTGGCGCGTGAACATCCGACCATCAGGCCCCTTGAGAGCGATCTGGAAATGGTTGTCGAAACCACATATCTTGTCGGACCGGGTAACGCAGACTGGATCACAGCTTATGGTTCTGGTTCAAGCAATCCAACGATCTTGCATCCATCAAAACATATGCCTGTTGCCAATCGGGAAGCAGCGATCGCTTTCGCAAAACAGGGATTGGGATGCGCTTTGGTGACTAAACTCTCTATTCAAGATGATTTGGACGCTGGACGATTGTTACAAGTTTGCCCCGACATGTCATTCGGTGTCGTGACATTGCGCACTGTGATGCGCGATAGCCTGCCATCAATGGAAGCGCGGCGACTTAAAGAGATATTGTCCAGCAAGGCAGAATTTTCTGCGTTTTAGCCTCGACTACCCTCTCAGTTATTGAAGTGCGGCAGGCAAATATAGCGCCAAGCTTGGGAAAACAATCAATGCGCCAACCATGGCCAGCATAGCAAATACATATGGCAATGCGCCAATCATCACTTCACCCATAGAGCCGGATTTACGTGCGCCTTGGACGACATAGAGATTAAGTCCGACGGGCGGCGTAATCAGCGCCATTTCGATCAACACGATCATCAAGATTCCAAACCAGATCGGATCAAAGCCCAAACCTATTATGATGGGTACAACGATTGGTATGGTAATCACCATCAAAGACAAAGTTTCGATGAAAAAACCAAGCACGATATACATGAGAACAATGACGAACAAAGTTGCAAGCGGGCTCAATCCCAATCCTTCAAGGAAGCTTGTCAATTCACCTGATAACCCTGCTGCAGTGAGGGTAAAGTTTAAAAATGAGGCACCAAGCACGACAAGCATAATCATGGAGGTTATTTTCACAGTTCCGATAATGCTTTCGACGATCATGTTCCAATTTATGCCGCCAAAGATGCTTGCGATAATTAAAGCACCGCCAACGCCAACAGAAGCAGCTTCGGTGGGTGTCGCCCAGCCTTTGTAGATTGAGCCAATGATGATGGTGAATAGCAGGATAATTGGTAGAAGTTGGACTAATCCTTGGATCATTTCTGCCATTGGAAATGTCCGTCTTGGACCGCCTAGTCCTGGATATGCAATGCAGATTATAGCAGTGATGGCCATAAAAATTATTGCAAGGAGAATGCCAGGAACTAGGCCCGCCAAGAACAGTTGAGGTATCGAGGTTTGGGTTAAAAACCCATAGACGATCAGATTAATTGATGGTGGGATCATGATACCCAAAGTCCCACCTGCGGCGATTGCACCTGAGAATAATTTTGGATCGTAATTAAGCTTCTCAGCCTGTGGCATGGCAACAGTTGCGACGGTTGCTGCAGTAGCCACAGATGATCCGGATGTAGCGGAAAACATGGTTGATGTCGCGATATTGGCATGGACCAAACCTCCGGGCATCCATGATACCCACCTATCTAGGGCGCCATAGGTTTTGGTTGCGATGCCACTGCGTACCAGGATCTCACCTAAAAGCACGAAAAACGGAATGGCAATTAGGGCGGCATTTTCCGATGTTGACCAGACCATTGAACCTAAGCCGCGGATGAGCGGGAAGGGGGTGAAGAATTGGTCAATCCCGAAGCCGAGGACAAACAGGACTACGCCAACAGGCAAGGAAAGAGATAAAAGTCCGAGCAGACCGAAGGTTACAAATCCAAACATTTTTAAACCGCCTCATGCTCAGGAAAGACGCCGATCGCGTTTTCTGTTTTCTTAAAATCGCCCTTTGCCGTGAGCGCTAAAGCTGCAATGAAGACGAGCCAAGCCATGATGGCAAACCACGCCCAGCCGGCAAGCCATGGAACTTGCACCCATGCTAATGGTGTTTCTAACGGCGTGTTCGCCGTAGATCCGTTTTTGATGGATTTTGCTACAACCGGCCAGCTTTGAACGGCAATAATTGAGACGGTTGCGGCAAAGATCAGCATGGAGACGAGATCGAATATGATGCGGATTTTGGTTGCCGCAAGGCTTCTTAAAAAATCAATCCGCACATGGGATAATTCAAGCAAGGCGAAGGCCATGCCCCAGGCGACGCCAATTGCCATGACGTAACCTGAGATTTCATCGGTTCCGCCTAAGGAGGAACCCAATTGACGGAGAATAATGTCCACAAGGACAATAGCTGCACATGCGAAATATAACATGCCAACAGCGATTGCGACCCTTCGATTGATGTGCCGCAATGTCAATAATAGCTTCTCCGCCATGGACCCGCCCTTTGCCCGTTTTCTAGTTTGCTTTAATTGTTACATCGACGACTTTGCCGACACTATCGTTCCAACGCTGCGCCCAATCGCCACCAGCACGTTCTGCCCATTCAGGAAGTACGGTGGCTTCTAAAATATTGCGGGCTTTTGCGATATCTTCATCGGTTGCTTGCACAAGTGTCATGGCGCGCTTGTCACCAGATTTACATTCACCTGTGCCGGTGAGACAAGCGATGTCATTTTCAAGTGCACCTTGTGCTGTGGACCAAGCTGGTGCTTCAAACTGCTCAGCGATTTCTTTCTTGATTAAAGCTTGTGTATCAGCATCAAGAGAGTTCCATTTATCCATATTCATGGCGGTTACAACGGGATCCCAGCCACCCAAAGGAATGGTCAAAAGATGCGTTGTTACTTCCCACCAGCCGGCGCTATAGCCAGAACCTGC
>JAHDFS010000200.1 GCA_020628035.1 Rhizobiaceae bacterium | reverse complement strand
AGCATGGTCATTATTTCGTCCACTCCTTACCGTAACTTAAGCCCTCTGGAGCGATATGCCCCGAATTACTTTGTTGATCAAACTGCGGCTGAGATAACTCAGGGCCATCCGATGCTTTTTCAACCCGCACACGCAAATCAAACCACGCGGCCTGTCCGGTTATCGGATCAGAATTTGACCATCTGTAGCCGTCTTCTTTTGCAGGCAACAACTCGTTGATCAAATGGTTGAGCAAGAAGCCTTTGGTTGCTTCAGGTGCATTGGGTGACAAAGACCATGCGCCTTTGCGTTTACCAATCGCATTCCAAGTCCAAAGTGTTTTCTGGTTAACCGCATTCATGCGTCGCACTGGTACTTTAATCTTGCCGTGATAGGAAATAATCCAAGCCCAATCGCCATCTTCAAGACCAGCTTCATCGCAGATCTCGCTTGGGATATACATTGGGTTATCACCATGAATTTGGCGCAACCAAGCATTTTGTGATCCCCAAGAGTGATACATCGCTGCGGGACGCTGTGTCAGTGCATGATATGGATATTCGCCCGTATCAATGCCTGTGCCTTCAAATGGTGCATACCAATCTGGCAGCGGATCAAAGCATTCTTTAATGCGCTGAGCATGGCTTTGCGGAGCTTTCGGCTCCATCTTGCCTTCCGCGCATAGTTGGAATTTTGCCAGCGGCTCACAATAGATTTGGAAGACGTTTTCAACAGGTGCATCTTGTAGCCCCATATCAACTGCCCAGTTCTGCCAAGCCATATTGGCATGTTTGTAATAGAGCGCTTCAGTTGGCACGTGGTTCTCAGAAAATCCGCCATTTTCAATATAGCGCTGGATCTGATCGGGATTAGGTTCACCACGACCCGTTTTGTCACCGTTTTCACCGCGCCATCCCGCAAGCGGGCCAACACCAGGTTTACGTTGGTGATTGGTAATGTAATCAGCGTAGTCTTTAAACTTCGCGGTCCCATCTTCATTGGTCATGCCTGGCAAACCAAGACGTCCACCTAAATCAATCAATACGGATTGGAACCCGCGCACATCGCGGTCTGGTTCAAACACTGGCCAGCGAATTGCATCACACATCGCTTCAGGTTCACTGATCGGACGATCGAGCAGCGAGATCGCATCATGGCGTTCAAGATAAGTGGTATCTGGCAATACAAGATCAGCATAAGCCACCATTTCAGATGAATAAGCATCGGAATAGATGAGCTTTGGAATGATATATTCGCCATTCTCATCTTTATCCGTCAGCATTTTCATCACACCCGATGAGTTCATCGACGAGTTCCATGACATATTAGCCATATACATGAACAAGACATCAATACCGTATGGATCACGTGCGTGAGCATTTGGAATGACCATATGCATCAAACCGTGAGATGACATTGGCGCGTCCCAGGAATAAGCTTTATCAATACGCTGCGGTGTGACGCCATCTTCCTCAAGTAGCAATCCTTCAGGTCCACGCATGAAACCAAGCTGCGGACCAGCAAGCGGTGTATTTGGCTTAGACCCGCCATGAGGTGCGGGCTGCGCGCCAACAGGACGTGGATAAGGCGGCTTAAATCTGAAACCACCCGGACAGTCGATAGAACCCAACAAGATCTGCAAGACGTGGATTGCGCGACATGTCTGGAAACCATTTGAGTGTGCAGAAATTCCGCGCATAGCATGGAAGGACACAGGGCGACCGATCATCTTATCGTGCTTTTCGCCCTTCATATCCGTCCAAGGCTGATCGAGCGTAATTTCTTTTTCAAATGCAGCTTCTGCAATTTCCCCAGCGATACGCGTGATCTGATTTGCACTTACCCCAGTAGCGTCGCAAACATTGGCTGGCGCATATTTCTCGTCCATATATTTTTCAGCAAGCAGTGCAAAAGCCGGGCGCGCATTGACGCCTTTTTTGACAGCAACGTCACCTTGAAGATCAGGCTTCACACCTTTTTTATTATAAGCAACAGCCTTGCCGGTTTTACGATCAAGAACAAGCGCATTGCCATCTTTATCACGTGCAAATGTGCCGTGATCGCTGCCACCAGGATTGTTGATAACAAGCCAAGGCGCGTTTGTATAACGGATCAAATAGTCAACATCGATACGGCCAGCTTTAAGCAATTCATGAATAAGTGAAAGCACAAACAAACCATCAGTGCCGGGAGTAATACCCACCCACTCATCGGCAATCGCGTTGTAACCTGTACGAACCGGGTTCACGCCAATGGTTTTGACGCCGCGGGATTTTAGCTTCGACAAACCGATCTTAATCGGATTGGAATCGTGATCTTCAGCAACACCGAAAATAACGAATAATTCTGTTTTGTCCCAGTCCGGCGAACCAAATTCCCAGAAGGCGCCGCCGAATGTGTAGATACCGCCAGCGGCCATATTAACCGAACAAAAACCGCCATGTGCAGCAAAGTTTGGCGTGCCATATTGTTGCGCCCACCAGCCAGTGAAAGATTGCGATTGGTCGCGCCCTGTAAAGAAGGCAAGTTTTTTAGGATCTTTATTACGCACATCTGACAACCAACCTGTTGCCATTTCCAACGCTTCTTCCCACTCGATTGGTTCAAACTTGCCTTCGCCTCGCTCGCCAACTCGTTTTAATGGCTTAGAAAGACGCGCCGGAGAATAATGCTGCATAATGCCCGCAGACCCTTTGGCACACAAAACACCCTTATTAATGGGGTGATCCTTATTGCCCTCGATATAGCGAATTTTATCCTCGCCATTTTCATCCTTGCGAACATGTACATTGATCCCGCAACGGCAGGCACACATGTAACATGTGGTCTGGCGAATTTCATCCGATACATGTGGTGACTTGTCCACCACGTGAGAAGTTTCTGACAAAATCTTCATCCTCCAAAAATTATTAAACCCGCCTATTTCAGACAAATATGCTCAAGTACTTATCGCAACAAAGCGCCCATAATGTCTAGTAATCCAATTATGAATAAAATGCAAATTTTGGTTATTTCTGAGATGTTTAGTCTCATTATTTGATATTTTAATCCAAAATTGATGAAGCCAGTCTTTGCAAACAGTTGGCACCAGTTTGACAGATTCTTAGAAGCGCAACAAAACAAAAGCGCCGTGTCAGAGAGAACTCCGACACGGCGCCTTTTTTGATGAACTTATCTCGATCGGAGCGCTTAGCCGCGACCTTTCCAAGGAACAAGTTTATCTTCTGCAATGCGCATCAGAACATCAATACCGTAACCAATCACCCCAATCAGGATGATACCAACAATAACGATATCTGTGAGCTGGAATTTGGATGCAGCAATAATCATTTTACCAGCACCTTTTTCCGCAGCAACAAGTTCGGCCGCCACAACAGTACCCCAACAAACACCCATCGCAACCCGCGCACCTGTAAAGATCTCAGGTAGTGAGTTTGGCAGGATGACCTTCATGAGCAATTGTGTTTTGGTCGCACCGAGTGAGTATGCAGCATGCACTTTTGAAATATTCACCCCAGATACCCCGGCGCGCGCCGCAATGGTCATGATCCACAAGGCTGCCAAGAACAGAAGACTGATCTTACCTTGCTCGCCAATACCAAACCAAATGATAATCAATGGGATCAATGCAAGTGGCGGAACAGGACGCATGAATTCCACGATCGGATCAAACCATCCTCGGAACCATGAACTTAGACCCATGGCAAATCCAAGCGGAATACCAAATAGACAGCCCAAGGCAAAACCCAATACAACGCGGATCAACGACCAGAACAAGTTCTCACCAAGTCCCACGCCCTGATAGCCTTCAGCTGCCAGATTGAGGAAACGGTTCCAAACCTGTTCAGGCGGCGGAAGATAAAGCGCTTCCATCGTTAGACCCGTACGCGGGCGAACCTGCAACGAGCCTTTGCTGGTCATCAGAACTTCACCATCGGCAAATGTCGCAATTTCAGTTGGTGCAATCGGATTACCGTTAATCGCTGTAACGCGATAACCTTCTTCTTTCCCACCATCATCATTATTTTGAGCGCGGATGATTTTTGTGCGTCGTTCAGATACCAAAAGCGAATCGTCTTTGGCAAAGCCTGTGGCAGAATTGGTAATCTCAGGCGCAGCCGCACCCTCTTCACCTTGCGC
>JAHDFS010000199.1 GCA_020628035.1 Rhizobiaceae bacterium | reverse complement strand
CAATGCCTAGGCGGCAATGGCTACATCAATGACTATCCAACTGGGCGTTTATTGCGCGATGCGAAACTTTACGAAATCGGCGCTGGCACAAGTGAAATTCGCCGCATGTTGATCGGTCGCGAAATGTTTAGTGAGACGGCTTAATGAGTAAATTAATCAGCACATCTTTGCCGAACGCAGATAATGCCAAGGCAATGCACCGCCAGCTTGATGACGTGCGAAACGAAGCGCAACGCATTTTGCAAGGCGGATCCGCACGTGCACGTGAGCGCCATGTCTCGCGCGGCAAGTTACTTCCCCGAGATCGCGTTGAAGGTTTGATCGATCCAGGAACAGCGTTCTTAGAGATTGGTTTGTTTGCGGCTAAAGACACCTATGATGCGGATATCCCAGCCGCCGGTGTGATCGCAGGCATTGGTCAGATCAATGGCCGTGATTGCATGATTGTTTGCAATGATGCGACGGTAAAAGGTGGCACATACTATCCGCTGACCGTCAAAAAGCATCTCAGAGCGCAGGAAATTGCTGAAGAGAATATGCTACCTTGCCTTTACTTGGTCGATAGCGGTGGCGCCAATTTGCCGAACCAGGATGAAGTGTTTCCCGATAAAGATCACTTTGGTCGTATCTTTTATAATCAGGCGCGTATGAGCGCCAAAGGCATTGCACAGATTGCTGTTGTGATGGGCAATTGCACGGCAGGTGGCGCTTATGTCCCAGCCATGTGTGACACAACGATTATGGTCAAAGAGCAGGCGATGATTTTCCTCGCAGGCCCCCCACTTGTGAAGGAAGCGACTGGAGAAGAAGTCGATGCTGAAACTTTAGGCGGTGCAGACACGCATACCAGATTATCCGGTGTTGCAGATTATATGGCCGATGATGATGCGCATGCATTAGCACTCGCGCGCAATGTTGTGCGCACATTAGGTAAAGCGCCACAAACGAATATCACATTACGCGCGCCGAAAGAGCCAGCCTATCCTTCTGAGGATATTATGGGGCTGATCCCACATGATACGCGGCAATCCTATGACATTAGAGATGTGATTGCGCGCATGGTGGATGGCAGTGAATTTGACGAATTTAAAGCGCGTTATGGCACCACCTTGGTCACAGGCTTTGCACATATTGACGGCATGCCTGTCGGCATCATTGCCAATAATGGCGTTCTTTTCTCAGAGAGCTCGCTCAAAGGCGCACATTTTATTGAGCTCTGCTGTCAGCGAAAAATTCCACTTCTTTTCTTGCAAAATATTACAGGCTTTATGGTCGGTTCAAAATATGAAGCAGGCGGTATTGCCAAAGACGGTGCAAAGCTCGTCAATGCTGTATCAACAGCAAATGTTCCGAAGATTACAGTGATCATTGGCGGGTCTTATGGAGCCGGTAACTATGGGATGTGCGGCAGAGCTTTTGGCCCGAGGTTCGTATGGATGTGGCCCAACGCCAGAATATCCGTGATGGGCGGTGCGCAAGCAGCAGGCGTGATGGCAAGTGTTACCCGCGCTGGCAAAAAGGCGCGTGGTGAAGATTGGAGCGCCGAGCAGGAAGCTGCTTTTAAGCAACCCATTTTGGATCAGTTTGAAACGCAATCACACCCTTTTTATGCGTCAGCCAGATTATGGGACGACGGTATTATCGATCCTCGCGATACACGTAATGTGGTCTCGTTGAGCCTAAAAGCATGTTTGAACGCGCCTGTTGAAGACACAAGCTTCGGCTTGTTTAGAATGTAATGGTGGCTGATATGACAATGTTTTCAAAAATTCTCATCGCCAATCGCGGCGAAATCGCGTGTCGGGTCATCAAAACTGCAAAACGAATGGGTATTCAAACCGTTGCTGTCTATTCAGATGCAGATGCCACTGCGCTGCATGTTGAAATGGCAGACGAGGCTGTTCATATTGGCCCACCGCCTGTCAGCGAAAGCTATCTGCAACAAGACGCGATCATCAATGCTGCAAATCGAACTGGTGCTCAAGCCATTCATCCAGGTTATGGATTTTTGTCTGAAAACCCTGAATTTGTGGAGGCTGTCGAAGCAGCAGGTCTTAAATTCATTGGCCCAAGCGCCAAAGCTATTTCAGCAATGGGTTTGAAGGATGCAGCCAAGCAACTCATGCAAGATGCAGGTGTTCCGATTGTTCCTGGATATCACGGATCAGATCAAACACCAGAACTTTTGAAATCCGAAGCTGATAAAATCGGCTATCCCGTCTTGATCAAAGCGCGCGCAGGTGGCGGTGGTAAAGGCATGCGGTTGGTCGAACGCGAAGAAGATTTTCTCACCGCATTAGAAAGTGCGGCGCGGGAAGGGCAAACAGCTTTCGGTGATCCAGCAGTCTTGATCGAAAAATTCATCACGTCACCACGCCATATCGAAGTTCAGGTCTTTGGCGATTCCAAAGGCAATGTCATACACATGTTTGAGCGTGATTGCTCACTGCAACGTCGCCATCAAAAGGTAATTGAAGAAGCGCCCGCACCGGATATGCCAGAAGATGTCCGTCAAGCTATGACGCAAGCGGCGGTCAAAGCAGCACAAGCGATCAATTATGAAGGTGCAGGTACCATTGAGTTTATCGCCGATGGCTCAGGACGTCTTCAAACGAACGGGTTCTGGTTCATGGAAATGAACACCAGATTGCAAGTGGAGCATCCGGTGACGGAAGCCATTACCGGCCTTGATTTGGTTGAATTGCAATTGCGTGTTGCCGCTGGGCAAGCATTACCCGTGTCGCAAGACGATATTGCGATAAATGGGCATGCATTTGAAGCGCGGATCTATGCTGAGGATGTGCCAGCTGGCTTTCTTCCGGCCACAGGTAAGATCTCTCATTTAAAACTATCCGATCACGCTCGAAACGATAGCGGCGTGCGAACAGGTGATCAAATTTCACCCTATTATGATCCGATGATCGCCAAGGTCATTACCCATCGTAGTGATCGTAATGAAGCCTTGTCTGCTTTGACGTCTGCACTGGCGCAAACTCAAGTCTCAGGATTAGCGTCAAATATCTCATTTTTGTCGAAATTGTCGTCGCATGAATGGTTTGGCAAAGGCGAGGTGGATACAGGACTTATTGAGCGCGATCTCGATGCACTTACCATGCAGAATGATCCAGATGAGGTGATGATCGCAGTGGCCATGATGATCGCTTTGGATTGGAAAACAGCCAAGCCGCAATCGAATTGGCGTATGTTTGGGTCTGCTTCGCGCATGGTGTCGATGACGTATCAGGGAGAAAGCATTGAACGACGCCTTGATGTAGGGGTAGATGTGGCATCATCTGATCTGGCAGGTAATATTCTTTCGCAATTCAAGCTCATCGCTCATCATGAAAACTCGGTAGATATCGAAGTCGATGGCATGCGTTTCGGATTGGATTTCGCAAACTACATGAATGGGCAAGACAATCATGTCGTTCTCTATAAAGATGCACAGAGTTTTGAATTCATCCTGCCAGATCCTCTCAGCGCAAATGCGCAAGCCAATACGAGCGAAAACATCATCACAGCCCCTATGAGCGGGGTTATTAGGTTAATTGATGTGAGCGAGAATGCAGTGGTTTCTGAAGGCCAGCGCCTCATTGTATTGGAGGCCATGAAGATGGAGATGAACCTTGCCGCCCCCTGTGCAGGTCGGGTAAAGGGTTTAACTTGCCAAGTTGGTGATGCTGTGGAAGGTGGTTCAATACTCATTGAAATTGAGCCGGAGGCTTAAATGGATTATCCCAAAGATAGCTATTGCTATCAGGTCGCAAAAGATGGCTGGCAGCTGCCTGAAACCTATAATATGGGATTGGCGGCGTGTGATGATTGGGCGGCGAAAACGCCCGATGCTACTGCACTTATTTTGGCCGATGAGGATCAAACCATTTCCTATGCCAAATTGCGCGATCTTTCCAACCAGATGGCAAATCTATTTTGCGAACTTGGCCTTAATCGAGGTGATCGAATTGGCATATTATTACCGCAGGCGTTGGAAACAGCGGTTGGTCATTTAGGTGCATTTAAATGTGGATTGATCTCCGTGCCACTCTTTATGCTCTTTGGTCCTGACGCCCTAGAACATCGCGTCATTGATGCAGGTATCAAGGTCATCATCACCAACCAGCAAGGCGCGGATAAGCTATCTGAGATGAAAGATGA
>JAHDFS010000198.1 GCA_020628035.1 Rhizobiaceae bacterium | reverse complement strand
TGGCCATTGCCGCGCACGCGATATTTAAACGAGGTCAGCTGTTCAACACCAACCGGACCACGCGCATGCATTTTACCTGTGGCAATACCAATTTCAGCACCCATGCCAAACTCACCGCCGTCAGCAAACTGTGTCGATGCATTATGCAGCAAGATTGCGGAATCAATTTCATTAAAGAACCGTTCGGCAACGCCCGCATCTTCACAAATCACGGCTTCGGTGTGGTTTGATGAATATTGATTGATATGGGCAATGGCACCTGAAATTCCGTCAACTGTTTTGGCGGCGATGATCTTATCAAGATATTCCGTTGACCAATCTTCAATCGTGGCTGGGATAACTGCATCCACCTGTGAAATGATAGCTTCAGATCCACGTACTTCACATCCCGCATCTCTTAAAGCGTTCACAAGAATTGGCACAAATGAAGGGTCTGCGTTTTCATCGATCAGCAGAGTTTCCGCAGCACCGCAGATCCCTGTGCGACGTAGTTTTGCATTTAAAACAATCTCTGTTGCCATTTCCAAACTGGCTGATGCATCTACATAAATGTGGCAAAGGCCTTCAAGATGCGCAAATACAGGCACACGTGCTTCAGATTGCACCCGTGCGACCAATCCTTTGCCGCCGCGTGGGATGATCACATCGATGGCACCATTTAAGCCCTTAAGCATTTCACCAACGGCCGCACGGTCAGATGTTGGGACGATCTGAATCGCGTCATTGGGTAGATTGGCTGCTTCTAAGCCTTTGACCAAGCATTTATGGATGGCGCCGGACGAATGGAAACTATCGGAACCGCCGCGCAATACCACAGCATTGCCTGCTTTTAGGCAAAGTGCGCCCGCATCTGCTGTTACATTTGGGCGGCTTTCATAAATCACGCCAATTGCCCCGAGCGGTGTGCGAACGCGCTCGATGTTAAGACCATTTGGGCGATCCCATTTTGCAATGACCTCGCCGATCGGATCGCTTAGCTCTGCAATAGCGCGAATGCCATTTGCCATGGCGCGCACGCGATCATCATCAAGCTTTAGCCGGTCCAGCATGGCAGATGACATATTGTTCGCAACGCCCTTTTCCATATCAATGGCATTGGCGTTTAAGATATCTGAGACATTGGCTTCAATGGCTTCGGCCATGCCAATTAAAGCTGCATGTTTGCGCTCAGCGCTGGCGATCGCAAGTGCCGGTTTTGCTGCATTGGCGCGCGCGCCAATATCCATCATAATTTCTTCAACAGATTGCGTACGTTCTAATGTATCAGACATGATCTTTTCCTGTTTTCAAAACTCTAGGATGCTTTTTCTTTTGCATGCATCATAACCAAATCATCCCGGTGCACCATGGCGCTTCTACCAGCATAACCTAGTTTTTCTTCAATTTGCGATGTTTGTAAGCCAGCAATTGCTTTGGCTTCATCGGCGTCATACCGAGAAATACCGCGAGCGATTTCGTCTCCCGCGTGGCTTTGGATCGAAATCGTATCACCGCGATAAAAGTTACCTTTCACCTGGCGCACACCTGCTGGCAGCAAGCTCTTACCTTTTTTCAAAGCTCCGATTGCACCATCATCAATGGTCAGCGCGCCCGCAGGTTCAAGCTGACCGGCTATCCAAACCGCACGCGCCGTGCGCGGGGTGCCTGAAGCCTTAAACCAAGATGAACGCGCGCCATTATCAATGGATGATAATGGATTACGGGTTTGACCCGAAGCGATAATCATCGAGCACCCAGCTGTTGTTGCAATTTTCGCGGCATCAATTTTTGTGCGCATGCCACCGCGGGAGAGTTCTGATCCTGCATCACCGGCCATCGCTTCGATTTCGGGCGTGATCTCGTCAATCACATCCAAAAACTCAGCATTGGGGTCTTCATGGGGCGGGGCGGTATAAAGCCCATCAATGTCGGATAATAAAACTAGCAGATCAGCACCCACCATGGTGGCAACGCGCGCAGCCAGACGATCATTATCGCCATAGCGAATTTCGCTCGTGGCAACCGTGTCATTTTCATTGATGATCGGGATCGCGCCAAGTTCAAGCAATTCGCCAATGGTTGCGCGGGCGTTTAAATATCTGCGGCGCTCTTCAGTGTCATTTAAGGTGAGCAGCACTTGGCCTGCAAAAATATCATGGTGCGAGAGACATTCGCTCCAGGCACGCGCCAAGGCAATTTGCCCAACAGCCGCACAAGCTTGGCTTTCTTCAAGTTTAAGACGTTTATTGGTGGCCGATAAAACGGTTCGGCCCATGGCAATCGCCCCGGATGAGACAACCAAAACATCTGCACCCTTTGCTTTTAACGCAGCGATGTCATCGCATAATGAACTTAACCAATCGGACTTTAAGCCGCTTTGGCGATCAACGAGCAAAGCGGAGCCGATTTTGATCACAATTTTTGTGTGAGCATCAACGCGTTTGCGACCGCCACCCATTACTCTGCCTCTTGTGCTAAATTCTGGTCGATATGCTGACGTAAATTGCGAAGCATCTCTTTCATGCCAAATCCGGCAATGGCGGAGATTGTTTCAACCTTTCGCCCAGCTGCATCTTCAAGCGCTTTCATTTTGTCAGATAGCGTTTCTTCATCCAAAATGTCAGTTTGTGAGAGCGCAACAATTTCATGCTTATCCGCAATCCCCTTGCCATAGGCTTCAAGCTCCTTGCGCACAGTTGTATAGGCTTTGCCCACATCTTCTTCCTGCGCAGAGACCAAATGCAGCATCACGCGTGTGCGTTCGACATGGCCCAAGAACCGATCACCAATACCTGCACCTTCATGCGCACCTTCGATCAGACCTGGAATATCGGCAATGATGAATTCATAACCGTCAGAGGTCGCAACACCCAAATTTGGATGCAGCGTTGTAAATGGATAGGCGCCAATTTTTGGACGCGCGCGGCTGACGCTCGATAAAAAGGTCGATTTGCCAGCATTGGGCAGACCCACAAGCCCGGCATCTGCAATGAGTTTAAGACGTAGCCAAACAGTTTTCTCTTCTGCTGGTTGACCGGGATTTGCATTACGCGGTGCTTGGTTGGTTGAGGACTTAAAATGCGCGTTACCAAAACCGCCATTACCGCCTTTTGCAATCCGAAAACGCTGACCTTCTTCGGTTAGATCGCAAATGAGCGTTTCATTATCTTCTTCAAAGACTTGTGTCCCGGCAGGTACTTTCAGCGTGATATCGTCACCCTTTGCACCCGTGCGGTTGCGACCCATGCCGTGTACACCGGTCTGAGCTTTATAATGCTGCTGATAGCGATAATCGATGAGTGTATTAAGACCGTTAACAGCTTCAACCCAAACATTGCCGCCATTGCCGCCATCACCACCGTCCGGTCCGCCAAATTCGACGTATTTTTCACGGTGAAATGAAACACAGCCAGCACCGCCTGCGCCAGACTTAATATAGACTTTTGCCTGATCTAGAAATTTCATATGTGCTGCCTGTTACTTGGTCTTCTTTGATAAAATGTTCATATAGCCCCATATTCTGAAATGATCAAAATATGGGGCTAAATTAATCTCAACGAGATGTTGCTGAGAGGGATATAGATGCTTGCCCAAAAAGGCAAAGATTAAAGCGAATTCGCTACGTCTTCTTTCGCATCTTTAGCTTTATAGCCGTTATATGGTGCCAAATTGATCTGATACCATTTGATATCAATGGTTTTTTGATCACCAATATGAAGCGGCGCAGTTTCTTGCGGTTTGAAACCGTTTTTCTCAAGTACGCGTTGTGATGCCAAATTATCCAATTCACATCCTGCGCGTAACATTGCAAAACGAAACTCTGGCAAAACATCACGCACAACGACACCAACGGTTTCGCTAGCTAGGCCTTTGTTCCAATGTTGCTCGCCCAACCAATATCCGAATGATGGAATGATGTGGTTGGGTTTAACCGAGATACTGGTTACGCCTAAAAATTCGCGCGTTAAACGGTCAACAATCGCATAAGATAATAGATCCAGCGGGTCACTGTTTTGCGCGCGCGTGACAAAGTCTTGCGCATCTTTGACCGTAAAAGGCTGTGGTTTGAAAAGCATCCGGTCAAGAATTTTCGGATTGCCAGCCAAACTCGCCATCGGTTCTACGTGCTTCTGAGCGATCGGCTCCAGCGCTATGCGTTCCTCGTGATTTTTTATTATTTCCAACATCT
>JAHDFS010000037.1:17879-25133 GCA_020628035.1 Rhizobiaceae bacterium | reverse complement strand
TTAAATTTACCGGAAAATTTCTTATATATTGTATATTCGATATTGTGGAATATTTTCCACTATGATAGATATTTGGATGAAAGGACTTCATCCATGGCCAATTCATTATTGTCTGACACAACAAAAAAGCTGCAGGAAATCGAAAGTGATGGACTGTATAAAGTCGAGCGATTGATTAACACACCACAAGGGGGGACAGTTGGTGTTGATGGCAATTCATTCATAAATTTATGCGCCAATAATTATCTCGGCCTTGCCGACCATCCAGCATTGATTAAAGCTGCACAAAGCGCGATGGAGACTCACGGTTTTGGGATGGCCAGCGTGCGATTTATTTGCGGCACACAAGATCTGCATCGCGATTTAGAACAAAAACTTGCGCAGTTTCTAAAGCAAGATGATGCGATATTATTTGCTGCCTGCTTTGATGCAAATGGCGGCCTGTTTGAACCGCTTTTGGGTCCGCAAGACGCCATTATTTCTGATAGTCTCAACCATGCCTCCATCATTGATGGCATTCGCCTTTGCAAAGCCAAACGTTATCGATATGCCAATAATGATATGGCAGATCTTGAGGCGAAGCTGAAAGAGGCACGTGAGAGCGGCGCGCGCAACATCATGATTGCCACTGACGGCGTGTTCTCCATGGATGGCTATCTAGCGAACTTGCCACAAATTCGCGCACTAGCCGATAAGTATGATGCAACGCTTATGGTTGATGATTGCCATGCCACAGGATTTATGGGTCCGCGCGGCGCAGGAACGCCCGATCATCTTGGCGTTAAAGTCGACATTTTAACTGGTACTTTGGGCAAAGCAATGGGCGGTGCCATTGGTGGATATATTGCAGGGCCACAACCCATCATAGATCTCTTGCGCCAGCGCGCGCGACCTTATCTGTTTTCCAACTCCCTACCCCCGTCCATCGTTGCGGCCGGGCTGGAAGCAATCCGCCTGGTTGAAGAAGGTGACGCTTTGCGCCAGCAGCTATTTGCCAACACGGACTATTGGCGCAAAGGTCTCACTGATCTCGGTTTTGATTTGTTGGAAGGCGAGCACCCTATTGTGCCGGTCATGCTGGGCGAAGCGAACCTCGCGCAGGATATGGCACGCAAATTATTTGACGAAGGGGTTTATGTGTCCGGCTTCTTCTTCCCCGTCGTGCCAAAGGGACAAGCGCGTATTCGCACACAGATGAATGCGGCCCTAACGCGCGAAGAGCTTGATAAAGCGCTCGCGGCATTTGGCAAAGTAGGGCGCGAATTGGGGATCATCTCATGACCAGCAATATGATGAAAGCGCTGGCGAAAACCAAACCCAAAGAAGGTCTTTGGATGGTGAATGCGCCGCTGCCGGAAATCGGCTCAGAAGATGTTTTAATCCGCGTGCACAAAACCGGGATTTGCGGCACTGATATTCACATTTGGGATTGGGATGAATGGGCATCAAACACTGTTCCACTTGGCTTGATCACCGGTCATGAATTCTCAGGTGAAATCGTCGAAATAGGCCGCAAGGTTACCGAACTGAAAGTTGGGCAATATTGTTCCGGCGAAGGGCATTTGGTGGGAACAGAGAGCCGCCAGTCTCGCGCTGGAAAATTTCATCTTGATCCGGGCACACGCGGGATTGGGGTGAATGAACAAGGTGCTTTTGCAAATTATCTTAAACTACCAGCCTTTAATGTCATCCCGCTACCGGAGAATATCCCGCAAGAAATCGGTGCTATTTTAGACCCGCTTGGAAATGCTGTGCACACAGCGCTAAGTTTCGATCTTCTGGGAGAAGATGTCTTGATCACTGGTGCCGGTCCCATCGGGATCATGGCCGCAGCGGTGGCGCGATATGCCGGCGCGCGCCATATTGTCATCACAGATGTGAACCCTGCTCGATTAAAACTCGCTGAACATGTTGTTCCATCTGTGCGCAGCGTTGATATCACACAAGAAGATTTACACGATGTGACCCATGAGCTTGGTCTGCGGGAAGGGTTTGATATTGGGCTTGAAATGTCGGGCAATCAAAAAGCCTTTGATCAGATGGTCGATATGTTGGTGATGGGCGGCAAGATTGCGCTTTTGGGAATTCCGCCTGGCCTATCGCCGGTGAGATGGAGCAATATTGTGTTCAAAGCCATTACCATTAAAGGCGTCTATGGCCGAGAGATGTTTGAAACCTGGTATAAAATGATTGCCATGCTCGAAAACGGATTGGATGTTTCGCGCGTTATCACACACAGATTTCATGTCGATGATTTTAAAGAAGGATTTGAAGCGATGAAATCTGGGCAATCCGGCAAAGTTGTTCTGGATTGGCAAGAAAGACACGCGTAAATAATGTGCGTTATTTATAGGCGATAAGGGGTTAAAAGCATGGACACCAAGGATGTATCAGAACGGTTGGCAGTGCGACTTAAAGAAGCGCGGAAATCGCTGGGTCTGAGTCTTGATTCCTTATCGAAATTATCCGGCGTCTCCAATTCCATGATCTCGCAAATCGAACGCGCTGAGACCAATCCCACTGTTGTGACGATCTTGCGTTTAACCAATGCGCTCAACGTAGATTTTGCCGGGCTTATCGAAGATGAAATTTCAGATCAAAACCCGATTAAAACCATCACTCGCGCGGAACAAGTGCCTGTGATTGGCGGCTATGGATCTGATTGCACCATCCGCGTTTTAAGCACGCCAGAAGACTTAGGCGACACGGAGATTTACGATATCACCTTTGAAAAAGGCGGCGCACTTAACAGCGAAGCGCATGCCAAAGGTTGCGTTGAAACGCTCACTGTTTTCTCAGGCGAAGTGATCGTGACCTCTGGCAGCGCCTCTGAAAATCTAGGCCAGGGCGACACCATCCGCTATGCCGCCGATCATGCCCATTCGATCAAAGCCCCCAACGGCCCGGTGCATTGTTTATTGGTGGTAAGTGGGGCCTAGCAGCAATTTGTTTTATTCGCCGCGCCTTGATTTGATAACCAAGTGAATGGCTGGCCTGATAGAGGCGAGGATTAAGAAGAAACCGATCGCTAAGACTGCAACGCGTCCAACGCTGCCTAAATCCTTGCATTCCCCTGAGTGGTAATATCCATCATTCATGCCACAAAAGAGATCCATCTCACTGTCGAGATAGATCATATAACCGCAAAGAAAAACCACCAGGACCAAACTGATAATTGTTATCGTCCAGCCCAATATGCTCAACCCACGCCATATCATTTTCAATGTTCTGCCCCCGAATTCAGCACATTATGATTCGCAACAACAGATAGTCATGATCAAACAATTGATATCAACCATTTTTTTCTTTTACGCGAAAGAGCAGTAAACCACTAACAATAATAAAGAATGCACCCATAACAGTTGAGAAACTAGGAATTTCAGAAAAAACAATGTAACCGATGCAAACTGTTGCAAATAGCTCCACATATACAAGTGGCGCCAGTGTAGATGCATCTGCGTGTCTAAAGGCATATATTGTCATAATATGCCCCAATGCCGAACACAGACCAATAAGTAAAAAGAAATGCAAATATTCGGGTGTGGGTTGTTTCCAGAAAAAGACTGCAAGCGGAGATAACACCACGACTCCAAAAGCGCATTGCAACGCCAAGGTTTTGATCGGATCACTCTCCACCGATGTCATTCTAGAGGTGATCATATACAGAGCAAAAAAGCAGCCTGATATCAAAGCCATAATGATGCCCGGCTCCAGCTCAGAACCCGGCCTTACGATTATTATTGACCCTACAAAACCGAGAGTCAAACTTAGACATTTTATGAGGTTCCATCTCTCTTTAAGCAACAAAACCCCAAGAACGACGGCAACTATTGGACCAACAAAATATGCGCTGATAGCTGTTGCTAAGGGGATTAAAGACACAGAGACAAAGTAAAGCGTCATTGAAGAAATGAGGAAGATGGTTCTTAAGAAATGTACACTTATTTTTTCCTTGGGGAAAATGTTCATCCCGCGCTTAAAAAATGCAAACGGCAATACAAACAAACATGCAATTGCATATCTCGCCCAGCTGATAAATAAGGGTGAAAACTCATCCGATAAATACTTTGCGGTTCCGTCCACGACTGGAATGGTGAGCATAGCCATGATCATCAAAACAATGCCCCTGCGGCTGGAAGATTCCATCAACTTGATCTCCATGTCCCGCGAAAAAAAATAACTTTTTGATAAAAACAGCTGCGACCCGTTCAAATTCACCACGTTCGCAACCAGCCATTGAAACTCAAATATTGCGACCACTGATTTCTAATTTATGTTTAATTGAAAATACAACCATGTAAAGAAAATTTCACAAGTCCAAACGCATTTTAGTTGCATTGATTGGAAATGATTTACTAAGCATCTTTTCCATCAGAAAAGGCATATGGAACAGATCAACCTTCATCATCTAGCAAATAAAGATATTGATCGTAATATTGTTTTTCAGCCTTAATGCTAGATGTCGCATACCAGTGTAATTCTTTCATTCCTTGGCGCACCTCAACTTCATTCCAATCTTTAAGCTTACCACTGCCAAACATTCTCATAATCATCGCCAAATAGACCATCCAACTTTCATATCGTGGAAGATAATCAGCATTCATTAGTTTGTAATAGGTTTGAAAATCGGCAATTAGCAAATGTTCTTGTTCATCAAATTCTTCGCTCTCACCAACACGTTTATAGCAATTATAAAGCGCATCAAAATTCATGATGGCTTTTCCGTAAGCAATCATTTCATCAATTGTGACTACGCGATCTTCATATTGAAAATTTTCCCGGATGGCCTCTTCTTCGGATAGATGAGATCGTCGCAAATTTTCAGCGTCGACCACATCACGCCAATCCTCTGGAACTATGAACTTGTTATCCTCTGTCTCAGACATAGGGCTTGTCGATGCTCGATATTGATTTAAGGGTGAATGTCTCCAATGTAATGATTAGGTTTGGAGCGCAATGTTGAGATAAATATAAGATTTCAGCGGCGGTCATATCTTCTTTCATCAATGTAGTTTTCAATTCGCTAAATGTCTCAGCAAATGAGTATTCACAAAGATCGATACGACCGGTTCAATCTATTGATAGTTTCTCTACATTAAGTTGCATAAATACCTAATCATGTACATAGCTAAATTTTAACGGAGGCTATGGCAATTCTCCCCAACACACCCACAATCATCCACACAATATCATCCGGCATTGCAGCGTTTTACAAAGCGTTTTATAAGGGAATCGCTGGTAATTTAACGATAAAAGAAAGCGGTATATGTGCCATGAGTGAGTCTAAAAAGAGAAAAATTGTATCATCCAGACATCTAGCATCAGGCAAAGCCTGGCAGGCGTCGGAATTCGAATATGGAATGATCATCGCCTATAACGGTTTTAATCGTTGGATGCATAAATGCATGGCAGCTTGCGGGCACCCGGAGCTCAACGGCCTTGAGATTTTGGTGGTGCATCACATCAACCACCGCGAAAGCTCCAAGCGCCTGTCTGACATTTGTTTTCTTTTAAATATTGACGACACACATACCGTCAATTACGCGATCAAGAAACTGCTCAAAGCTGATCTTGTCAAAGGTCAAAAGCAAGGCAAAGAGATGTTTTATAGCACCACTGAAAAGGGCCGAAATGTCTGTGATCGCTATCGCGAAATTCGTGAACAGTGTCTGTTAGAAAGCATCACGCGTGTGGATGGCATGGATGAGGAATTGGGCGAGATTGCCAATACGCTTCGCACCTTGTCAGGCATGTATGATCAAGCATCACGGGCCGCCTCTTCTCTTTAGCGACCCGTGACACATCTTGGGAGGATGGCTTATCTTGCATCCATCAGTGAAGGTAGCACCGTCACAATTTCAGGAAAGACGGTGATAACACCGACGGCCAAAAGCAAAAGCAGGAAGAACGGAAACGCCGCCGCTGCAATCTGCAGGATATTTTCCTTAACCAGCCCCTGAATGACAAATAGGTTGAACCCAACCGGTGGCGTGATCTGAGACATTTCAACCACGATCACCAGATAGATACCAAACCAGAGCGGGTCGATGCCCGCTGCTTCAATCATCGGCATGATGATTGCCGTTGTTAAAACCACAACCGATATCCCATCTAAGAAACAGCCAAGGATAATGAAGAACACCGTCAGTGCTGCCAAAAGCGCAAATTGCGAGAGCTGAAAGGTATCAATCCATGCGGCTAAATTTCGCGGAATTCCGGTAAAGCCCATGGATACCGTCAAAAATCCGGCACCAGCTAAAATAAATGCGATCATGCAAGATGTCTTGGTCGCGCCCATCAAAGCATCGATGAACATTGACTTGGATAACGCGCCATTAAACCACGCCAAGACCAGCGATAGGATCACCCCCACCGCCGCCGCATCCGTTGGTGATGCGATCCCGATATAGATCGAACCAATCACACCCATGATCAACAGCAAAATCGGGATCAGACGTTTCGACCCTTTTAGCTTTTCTAAGAAAGTGAAGGACTGCTTTTCTTCTGGGAACAAATCAGGTCGAACCAATCCATATATGCCGATAAAAATCGCAAACATTGAGACGAGCAAAAGCCCAGGCAAAACCCCTGCGATAAATAATCTTGCAATCGATTGTTCGGTTGCTACCCCATAAACGATGAGAATGATCGAAGGTGGAATAAGCAGACCCAATGTGGCTGAACCCGCAAGCGTTCCGATAATCAACCCCATGGGATAATTGCGGCTTTGAAGCTCTGGTACCGACATTTTGCCGATAGTTGCAGCCGTTGCCGCTGATGATCCAGAAACCGCGGCAAAAATCGCGCAGCCAAGAATATTCACATGAAGCAATTTACCCGGAACGCGACCAAGCCATGGTGCCAAGCCTTTGAACATATGTTCCGATAATCGCGACCGCAAAAGGATCTCACCCATTAAAATAAATAATGGCAAAGCGGCTAGTGCCCAGGAATGGCTGTGCCCCCAAAGGGTGGTTGCCATGATCGGGCCAATGGGTGCATTGGAAAATAACAGCATGCCCAAAGCGCCAGTGAGTGTGAGCGCAAACCCCACCCAAACGCCGAGACCAAGCAGAAAGAAAAGTGTGATCAATAAACCAGCTGTAAGGACAATTTCAGACATGATATCTCCTATTCGTCCAGAACTGCATCATCAGTTTCAAGCGGACTTAAGAGGGTGTCGATAATTGAAACTGAAAAAATCAACAGGCCTAAAAAGACGAAGAACTGAGGGATGAAAAGTGGAATTGCGAT
>JAHDFS010000037.1:0-17779 GCA_020628035.1 Rhizobiaceae bacterium | reverse complement strand
GAAAAATCTGCATATGAAGGAATGGTCAGCGCAACACTGGTTCCAAAAATCTTTGTGATCAAATTCGCCACAACCTGTGCCGAAACCAAAAGGCAAATCGCAAAAATAAGAATCGCTGCCAGCGCGCCGGACACATTGTATAAACCGTTGAGATGTCGCCTCATGTTTAGAGTCCTTATCCAAATGGAAATTGAGCGGCTCAAAGCAAGCCGCTCAGGTTTTAAAAGAGACGAAAACTATTATTGGTTATAGCTTTCAACGATTTTCTTAGCTTCCGGAGACGCGCTCGCCTGCCATTCTTCAAGAAGCTGGGCACCAATCTTGGCAAGATCTGTTTTTAAAACATCACTTGGTTCAATGATCGAAATACCATTATCGCCTAGGACTTTGGTTTTCTCTGTTGCTTCTTTCTGGCTCATTTCCCAACCGCGTTTTTCCGCAGCGGCCGCTGCATCCATCACGGCTTTTTGCGTTGCTTCATCAAGCGCATCAAAAGATGCTTTGTTGATCACAACAACATTTTTTGGCACCCAGGCATTGATCGGAGAATAATGCGTTAAAAAATCCCAAGCCTTGGTATTTGCGCCTGTTGACGGAGATGTAATCATCGCTTCAACACGACCTGTGGTGAACGCTTGCGGAATATCCGGCGCTTCAATTTGTGTTGGCGCCGCACCAATGAGCGTCGCGAATTTTTCTAGGTTCGCATTATATGAACGGAACTTTGTTCCTTTCAAATCATCCGCTTTGGCAATCTCTTTTTGAGTATAAAGACCCTGTGGCGGCCACGGCACTGAAAATAGCGGCATTAGCTTTTGGCGCTCAAGCAATTTTTCAACTTCAGGCTTTTGCGCAGCCCATAGTTTTTCTGCATCTTCATAGCTTGTTGCAACAAGCGGCAGGGTATCAATACCAAAGGCAGGATTTTCATTGGCAAGAAGGCCCATGAAGAATTCACCGATTGGCACAAGCTCTGAACGAATGGCGTTTTTAATGTCGCCATGCTTTAAAAGCGATCCGGCAGAATGGATGGTGATATCAAGTTTGCCATCAGTGGCAGCACGCACATCATCAGCGAATTGCTTGATGTTTACGGTATGAAATGTCTGATCAGAATATGGTGTTGGCATATCCCATTTTTCAGCTTGAGCGGCGGTAGACGCGACCACAAGACCCGCGACCATTAGAGCTCTGTTTAACAATTTTCCCATTTTATTTTCTCCCTAATTTGAGAATTTGTTGAATTCTTATCTTGACAGAAAAAACTAATAACGGCATTTAATCAATAAAACAATGATAATTTATCGATAAAATGTAAATTTATAAAATAAAGGTTTTGGACATGTCACAAAAATGGGATTTCTGGATTGATCGCGGTGGTACATTCACTGATATTGTGGCGCGAACTCCTGATGGAGAGCTTCGACCGCACAAATTATTGTCGGAAAATCCGGAAGCCTATAAGGATGCAGCGATCCAAGGCATTCGTGATCTGATGGGGATTGAAAAGGACGAAAAAATCCCGTCCGACAAGATCGCGACCGTCAAAATGGGCACCACAGTTGCAACCAATGCCCTGCTCGAGCGCAAGGGCGATCGTGTCGTGCTCATCACCAATGTCGGCTTTGCTGATGCGTTGCAAATTGGTTATCAAGCACGCCCAAGATTGTTTGATCGGGAAATTAAAAAACCCGAACTTCTATATGATTGCGTCTCAGAAGTTCCTGGCCGTATGCTCGACGATGGCACGGAAGAAGAAGCGCTCGATATCGATGTCGCACGCGCTGAGCTGCAAAAAGCATATGACGATGGCATCAGATCCGTCGCAATTGTGTTTATGCATGGTTATAAACATCCAAATCACGAGATCATCGTTGCAGAACTCGCACGCGAAATTGGTTTTGAACAAATTTCACCAAGTCATGAAGTCTCACCGCTGATCAAATTTGTTGGCCGCGGTGACACAGCCGTTGTTGACGCTTATCTCTCACCCATCTTGCGCCGTTATATAGATCAAGTGGCCAGTGAATTAGATACAGAAAATACCGATTTGCAATTGATGTTTATGATGTCTTCGGGCGGATTAACTGCAGCTAATCTGTTTCAGGGCCGTGACGCCATTCTATCGGGTCCAGCTGGCGGGATAGTTGGTGCTGTTGAAACATCAAAACTTGCCGGCTTTGATAAAATTATCGGTTTTGACATGGGCGGCACGTCCACTGATGTTGCTCATTATGCAGGGGATCTTGAAAAAGATTTCGAAACTGAAGTTGCTGGCGTTCGCATGCGTGCACCGATGATGAAAATTCATACCGTTGCTGCAGGTGGCGGGTCGCTTTTACAATATGACGGTTCAAGATACCGCGTTGGCCCTGAATCCGCGGGCGCCAACCCAGGACCTGCAAGTTATCGGCGCGGTGGACCTTTGGCAGTAACGGATGCCAATGTCATGCTTGGTAAATTGCAGCCAGATTTGTTCCCGGCCGTCTTTGGACCCAATCAAGATGAACGGTTAGATAAAGATGCTGTTGCTGAAAAATTTGAGGCGATCGCGCAACAATCTGGCGCCAACTCAGCTGAAGAAGCCGCCGAAGGGTTCTTAAAAATCGCCGTTGAAAATATGGCCAATGCGGTGAAGAAAATTTCCGTTCAGCGCGGTTATGATATCACCAGATATGCGCTAACATGTTTCGGCGGTGCGGGTGGACAACATGCCTGTGCTGTCGCGGACATTTTGGGCATGAAGACGGTTATCGTTCACCAATTTGCCGGCATTTTATCCGCCTATGGCATGGGTCTTGCTGATATTAAGGCATCACGCCAGAAGTCATTCGAGAACGAACTTGATGCAGAATTTTGCGCCAATCTCAACTGGACATTTGGTCAGCTTCGCAAAGAAACAGCTTTGGAATTAATCGATCAAGGTGTGGCGTCCGATGAGATTAAAACCACAGCAACTGCTCATATTAAATATGCGGGAACAGATACGACACTTGAGATTCCACTTGGTCACATTGAGGAAATGAAAGCTGCCTTTGAAGAATTGCATAAAGAACAATTTGGTTTTGATATGCCAAATACCAAACTGCTTATTGAGCTTTTGGAAGTGGAATCCGCTGGCGGCAAATCAACAGATACGGAAGCCAGACAAACCGTTTCAGATATCCAGCCTGAAGCTATGCGCGCCACCAAATTCTTCTCAAGTGGCAAATGGCAAGATGCGAACATCTATAAACGCGCAGAATTGCGGTCAGGCCAAACCGTTAAATCGCCGGCAATCATTGTGGAGGATATCGGAACCATTGTTGTTGAACCTGGTTGGGATGCTGTCGTCAATGAATTTGGCCACATCATCTTAAACAAGGTTGCTGTTGCGCAAGACAAACACGATATTTCAACCCAAGCTGATCCGGTGATGTTGGAAGTATTCAACAATCTCTTCATGTCGATTGCCGAGCAAATGGGCATTCGCTTGCAAAAGACGGCACATTCGACAAATATCAAAGAACGGCTTGATTTCTCCTGCGCGATTTTTGATAGCGACGGCAAGTTAATCGCCAATGCACCACATACGCCGGTGCATCTAGGCTCGATGGATCGATCTGTTGAAAGCATCATCCGCGTCCATCCAAATATGAAACGCGGCGATGTATATGTCACCAATGCGCCCTATAATGGCGGCACGCATTTACCGGATATCACTGTCGTCACGCCTGTCTTTGAAGATGGTGACAAACCAACATTCTTTGTTGCTTCGCGCGGCCACCACGCCGATGTCGGCGGGATTGCGCCCGGCTCTATGACACCAAAAGCAACATCGATTGAAGATGAAGGTATCGTTCTAGATAATCTTCATCTGGTACGATCTGGCCAATTCCTCGACAATGAGATCCGCTCAATCCTCAGCAGCGGAAAATATCCATGCCGAAATGTCGATCAAAATATCGCCGATCTAAAGGCGCAGATCGCTGCCAATGAAAAAGGTGTTGCAGAACTTTTATCCATGGTGAGTTCATTCGGATTAGATGTGGTTCACGCCTATATGGGCCATGTTCGCGACTATGCTGAAGAATGCGTTCGTCGTGTCATCGCCACATTAAAAGACGGCGAAGCGGAAGTTTTTTTCGATCAAGGGTGCAAGATCAAAGTCAAACTCACAATCGATAAAGACACGCGCTCTGCAACACTTGATTTCACTGGCACATCCGATCAACAGGCGGACAACTTCAACGCGCCAGAACCCGTCACGCGTGCCGCTGTGTTATATACTTTCCGCTGCATGGTGGATGATGATATCCCAATGAATGCGGGCTGTATGCGCCCGCTCAAAGTCATCTTGCCAGACAATTCCATGTTAACACCAAAATATCCGGCTGCCGTTGTCGCCGGAAATGTGGAGGTTAGCCAAGCCGTGACCGATTGCTTATTCCAGGCATTGGGTGCTCTTGCCGGAGCACAAGGCACGATGAACAATTTCAACTTTGGCAATGATCAATACCAATATTATGAAACCATCTGCGGTGGTTCTGGCGCTGGCGAAGGGATCAAAGGCGCACATGCAGTGCATACCCATATGACAAATACCCGCCTCACCGATCCGGAAATTCTTGAACAACGCTATCCCGTTGTGTTGGAAACCTTCCAAATCCGCGACGGATCAGGCGGCAAAGGTCAATGGAATGGCGGCAATGGCTTAAACCGGACACTGCGATTCCGCCAAGAGATGGATGTCTCCTTCTTGTGTGGCCGCCGCATTGTCCCACCAGCAGGATTAAATGGCGGTGGAAATGGCGCTCTCGGTCATAACTATCTTCGCAATATCGAAGGTCAAATTGACGAACTTAAAGGACGCTCACAGATTAAGGTCAATCGCGGCGAAGCGGTGATTATCCAAACGCCCGGTGGTGGCGGATTTGGTAAACCCGAATTAGAAGAGGCTTAGACTTTAAGATGAGAATGACCGTGCCAAATTCAAATGTTTGGCGCGGCTTTTTCAAGCGTTGTCGAAAATCTCACCGGTCAACCAAGCGGGCCAATCACGCTCAAAAAATGACTTTGCATTTTCATCAAACCGGCGAATAGGCTGGGAGGAAACCTGCATCTGGTCACCGACCATGCGCACGATCAATTGCTCGTTCTTGTGCTCGTCTTTCTCAGATCGAAAACGAATGTCTTCAAGCGGGCCATGCGCAGATTGCGGCAAAGAATCGCCATCAGGGTCACAGATTGCCCGCGCCCCACGGCTCCCGCCGCCCTCAGAAATATAATGATCAAGTGCAGATAACACGGCTTCGGACGCCAGTGCCATTTGCTGCCATTGCAGAACGCGGACGATCTCACTGTCACGTGTCGCGCTGATGCCCCTGTCGCGAATTTGCGCGTTTAATGATTTTGCATCTTGATAAGCATCATGCACATCGCGCGCAAAACACAAAACACCAGCTTGATCACTCATACGCGCCTGCACGTCCGCCCGCACAGATTTGACCGTTAAATCGCTCTCAGACGAGAGCACAGATTGAAGATCTTTCACTGCAAGTCGTGCTGATGCAGAAACATCAATTGACGCCGGTTCGTTGGCTTTTCGACTTGCCCCAATATGTTCACCCACACGCGTGCCAAACACCTGACCTGCATTGAGCGCTGATCCTCCAGGACGCGTCACACCATGGGTGCCGGACGCTTCGCCAATCGCATAAATGCCTGCAATATTGGTGCGTCCCCAACTATCAACGGCAATGCCGCCATTCATATGCTGGTTGTTAACAGCAAACTCCAAAGGATCATTTTTAATATCAACTTTGTAGCGTGCGTAAAGTTCAATCGCGAGCGGGTTCATGTGCAACAAACGTTCGATGGGCATCTCTTGTGTTGCACCAGAGTTCTTTAAATAAACGCTGACATCATCATCAAGCCGATCAAGGCTGAAAGGTTGATCACCCGGCACGGCCAAAGGATTGCGATTGAAATCCATAAAGACGCGTCGGCCTTTTTGATTTTCCAAGACGATGGCAAGATCAACAAGACTGGATTGGAAATCGAGCATGCGGGTCGCATGAAATGGCCATTGATAACCTTTGCGAAAAATATTGGACGCCATCTCTTGGGTGGTTCGATAATAATCACCTAAAAAATGATGCTCGATGCCATCCTCATCGACGGAATAAATATGGGGGATCACCTGCACATAGGTGCCCGACAGGTTCCATGGAAAACCTTCCCGGCGGGTGCCGATACCAAACTGACTTTCCGTGATATTGACAAGTTCAAGCCCTGTTTCAAGCGCAAGTCCCAACGTGCCAAAACAGCTATTGGGAAAAACGCTATCGCGATATAATTCACCCGGACCACCCGCAGCTATTACCAGTGCTGCGCATTGGAAAATGACAAGACCCAAAGGATTAGCATCGGTTTGCAATCTTGGGCGAATAGCCAGCAAACCAATAACGCGTCTGGTATCTCCCTCACCTTCGGTCAGAACCTTAATCGCCGTTGTATGATTAAAGAACGCAATATCCAACTGGATCGCTTCTTTGGCCAATACCTGCACCATCAACCGTGATGTACGGGGCCCGCAAGAGGTTGCGCGCCCCACCTCATCGTGATCAGTTTGATAGCGTAATGTCCCGCCAAGATCATCCTGCGGTAGTGGCAACCCCAAATATTGAAGTGACGCCATGGCGCGCGTTGATCCAACCGCTTCAATATAGGCGGTGTCTTCATCCATCGCGCCACCTGCACGAATGGATCTTGCCATCTCTTTAAAATTATCGCCTTGATCAGCCGTATTGGCCGTATGCAAAGTCTGTTTGTCAGAACCTGAACAGGCTGATGTTCCACCCCACGCGCTCTGGCTGATAATTGTCACATCAGCTTCGCGGCGCTTAGCTTCAACAGCCGCACGCAAACCCGCAGCACCACTGCCCACCACAAGACATCCTGTCTGATGAACAGGCACCTCATAATCATTGACGCGAATGGTTTTATCCAATTCAGGCTCAGCTTTAAGGCGCGGCATATCCACGTCTGTTAGCGCGTCCAAAATAGATTGCGGGATCTTCATACTCACGAGGGTAATCGTCCTTTCAAGTCCGGATATTATTTAATATCGACCCACGCATTAAGGCGCGAGGATTCCATGCAAGCATCAATGATCTGGCAGATGTGATGGCCATTTTCGAAAGTCGGCCACATAGGCTGGTTCTCAGTGATCGATTTGATCACTTCAGCCGCTTCAATAATTTTGCTTTCATTATATCCGACGGCAAAATTTGGCAGCGGCGAAAACTTTTGAAACGTTTCATGCTCCGGACCGACATCAATTTCGCGGAAACCACGGCGACCCACACCGTCATTATTGGAATAAAATCTGATGCGGTTGATCTCGTCATAATTATAAACAAGACTTCCCTTGGTGCCATAAATCTCATAGCCCTGCATGAATTTGCGGCCGGTGGCCACGCGGGAAAAATCAACGATGCCGCGGGCGCCATTCGCAAATCTGCAGAGAACATTAGAACCGTCGGGATTAGTAATATCCGCCCATTCTTCATCGCCTTTCAGCTCAGGCACTTCGCCAAACGCAAGTCCGTCAACCACAGGGCGCTTTGGTGCTGTGATATAATTATCAGCGATCAAAGAGGTAACATTGCCAACGAGAAATTCCATGAAGCTGAACACATGGCTGCCCGTATCTCCAACAATACCCGTGGGTGCTAAATCACCATTGGCGCGCCACATATAAGGTGCATGCGGGTCACCATAGACATCAATATGCTGGCAACCTTTAAACAGTTTGATCTCACCGATTTCACCAGCTTCGATCAACTCTTTTGCCAAATCATGGACAGGATTGCGCGGGAAGGCATGACCAACGCGTGTGATCAATCCTTTTTCGCGAGCGATGTCTGCCAATTCACGCGCTTCTTCCGCCGTATCCGCAAGCGGCTTTTCACAAAAGACGTGCTTGCCAGCTAAAAGCGCTGCCTTTGCCACATCATAATGCAAATTATCAGGAAGACATATATCAATCAGATCAACATCTGGATCGTTGACTGCCTCTTGCCAGGTCTTATAAATTTTAGCGTCGGGTGTTCGTTCGCTCAGCTCTTTTGCAGATGATGAATTTCCCTCAACCAGTGCTACGACTTTTGCTTTGCCGTAACTATCGCCAAAGAAATGCGGGAATGTCTGATAAGCCATCGTGTGAACTTTTCCCATCCAACCGGACGCACCCAATACGGCAACTCTAACGTCTTTCATCTGCTTTCCTTTTTGCTTTTTAACTGGCAATCTTCACTTGTCATTAGACATCAAGATCAAGCACCAAAATTCCGTCAATGCCACCGATTGCATTTTCAACGAGCTGGCCGCCAAGTGCCTTATGCTCTTCGTTGTCAGCGTAATTTTTAAGCGCGTCCCAGCTATCAAAATCAATTACAAATCCATGCATATATCCGCGTTCAATTTGCTCAGGGCTCTCTGAACGACCACCGGTAAAATTTAAAGCACCGGGGAGCTTCTCAACCAGTTGAGACAAACCTGCATAGATCTCAGCGATCTTCTCTTCAGGTGTTTCAAGTTTGAATTTGGTCAATACAATATGGCGGATCATCACATAATTCCTTGATCTTGTTTGATCATGTCAGCGGCCTTTTCACCGATCATGATCGCAGGTGCATTTGTATTAGATGAATTTACAGTTGGCATGATGGACGCATCGGCAACACGTAGTCCGTCAATGCCATTAAAGCGCAAGCGCGTGTCGAGCACCGCTTCGTCATCACTTCCCATCCGGCAAGTACCGGCGCAGTGATGCGAGGTTTTTGAATGTTCACACATAAAGTTGAAATAGTCTTCATCTGTTTGAACAGATGGTCCGGGCAATCGTTCCGCCTTAATATATGGTTTGAGCGCATCCTGCGCCAAAATATCCTGCACCAATTTAAGACCACGGATCGACATTTCGCGATCATAGGGATCGCTCAAATAATTTGGATCAATCAGCGGCATGTCCTTCGGATTATTAGACTGTAATCTGACAGTGCCGCGAGAACGTGGACGCAAGTGACAAGCATTTAACGTCACGCCACCATTGGCCATCACCTCAACACCGGATTCAATGCCTGTACCCAAACCCAAATGCATCTGAATATCAGGCGAACGCGCATTTTCATCCGCATACCAAAACCCGCCTGTTTCAAACAAACTGGATGCAACAGGACCTTTGCGCGTTAAAATATATTGCAACCCTGCCAAAGCCGATAAATGCAATTTGGCAAACCGATCATAAGTATGCGGACCAGTGACCTCGCAAATTGCATAGAGATCAAGATGATCTTGCAAGTTTGAACCAACTCCGGGCTGATCATAGATGACATCAATGCCCAGCGCCTTTAATTCATCAGCTGGACCAATCCCGGACAATTGCAACAAGCGCGGTGAACCAATTGCACCAGACGAAAGTACCACTTCTTTATCTGCGATGAGTATTTCGCCACCCACCATCTCAACACCTGTCGCACGGCCATGTTCAACAATAATACGCTTCACTTGCGCGTTAAGTTGAATGGTCAAATTTTTGCGCCCTTTAATCGGCGCCAAAAAGGCCATGGCTGCCGAGGAACGTCGCGCGTTTTTTTGCGTAAGTTGATAGTAACCTACACCGTCCTGTTGGGCACCGTTCATATCCTTGTTGTGCGGAATACCCAGCTGGCCCGCAGCTTCAATATAGGCATCACAAATTGGCAAAGGCGCGCGAGGCTGCGACACACCTAAAGGACCATCTTGCCCATGATATTCACCTGAAAACGTGTCATTTCCCTCAGACTTCTTAAAATAAGGAAGCACATCTGAATAGCTCCAGCCGTCACATCCCATTTGTCGCCAATCATCATAATCTTGCGCCGCACCGCGCGTGTAAATCTGCGCGTTAATAGCAGACCCGCCACCAATGACTTTAGCTTGCGTATAGTTAAACACCTTTCCCTGCATTGATGTTTGTGGTGTTGTCGACCAACCCCAAGCACCAATGCCTTTGGTCATTTTTGCAAAGCCCGCTGGCAGGTGAAAAAACGGATGCCGATCACCGCCGCCGGCCTCTAACAACAACACCGAAGCCTCGGGGTTTTCACTCAAACGCGCAGCCAGAACTGACCCTGCGGATCCCCCGCCAATAATGATGAAATCATAACCCTTCGTCATGCGACCAACCCCAAACTGACATTATGTTGAGCATAGCACATTGAGCTTATATTCAAGCTTTTTTCCCACATATCCATCATCATTATCTTTATCACATTTCCCAAAGCGCAGACTGTGTTTTTCTACAACGTAAAACAACATTTACTGGCTTCATAAAACCACGCAAATCTTGCGTGACCCCATCATAAAACCTATATACTGGAACGTTCCAATTTTGGCAATAAAAAAGTTTTATACTATGACTATCAACACGTTAGTTCAAATTCTCACAATGTCTCATAGAGTTCGATGGGAAGATCGTCAGGGTCTGCAAAAAACGTAAAACGTGAACCGGTCAATTTATCAATGCGAATAGGCTCTAATTCCACACCGAGCGCCGTCAAACGCGCAATCTCACCTTCAATATCTGAAACACGAAAGGCTAGATGTCTCAGCCCGCATGCCTCAGGTCGCGACACGCGTTTTGGCGGTTTGGGAAAGGAGAATAATTCCAATTGACCACCGCCTGGAATTTGTAAATCAAGTTTCCAAGATTCGCGTTCAGATCGAAAGGTCTCAGCGATCACTTTTAGGCCCAGAATCTTCGTGTAAAAGTGCTTTGATACTTCATAATCACTGGCAATGATTGCCACATGATGAAAGCCGGTGATCAAAGTATTTTTGGCATCAATATCAGACAAATCAGATCTCCGCTTTAAAATGTTCGAGAAAAATTACATCTAAACAAACATTACGTTGTTGAACGCAATATCAATTCCACAGGCATGCGCTCTGGCGTATTTGGATGAATATCTTTTTCAAGCCAATCAAGCAGCAATTTTGTTGTCCATTTGCCAAAAGCATTCACATCGCAACGTACGGTGGACAATGCCGGGAAGCTTTGTGCTGCCTCCTCGATATCGTCAAATCCAATAAGCGAAAAATCCTCTCCAAGTTTCACACCTGCTTCTGCAAATCCGGCAATCATACCGATCGCGACCAGATCGTTAAACGCCATCGCCGCATCAATATCGGAATAATTTTTTGCAATATCGAGAGCTGTCTTATAACCAAAGGCGCGACTGGCATCACCAGAAAAGGTTTGCAGATTTATCTTATGTTGTTTTGAAATTTCTTCCAGACCGCTGCGACGTTCGGTCATAATATCTGTGCCTTCAACACCACCAACAAAAGCGATGTTTTTTGCACCGCTTTTAACCAAATGTTTGGCTGCCGCAACACTGCCTTCGTGATAATCCATCGAGCAAAAAGGGATTTTGTCGCGGTGAAATTTTGACTGCCGTAAGACTTGCATCACCGGAACGCCAGCATTTAACACAGCTTCAAGATCCTTACCATCACCGCCATAGCTTGGTGCGATCAATAACGCGTCGACACCATGCTCCAACATCGAACTAATAACATTTGCCTGAATTTTTGGATCTTCATTTGAATTGCCCACAACAGCTGCATAGCCGCGTTCAGACAATGCCATTTGCGCCGTAACACCCAGTTCGGTGTAAAAAGGGTTTCGCAAATTATTGATAACTAACCCGATCAGCCCAGCACTGGCGCCGCGCAAATTGGCTGCACCGCGATTATAGACATACCCGGTTTCACGCATTGCTGCGCGTACTTTATCGCGCGTATCAGATTTCACAGTTGGACTATTTTGCAAAACCAAAGACACCGTTGATTTCGATACGCCAGCATGTTTGGCCACATCAATAATCGTCGGGCGTTTGTTCATATTTGCGTTCATCCATTATCGCATGCGTAAAAAACTTACCCGACAGGCTTACTGGTATTTCAGTTGTTGTGCAATCATTCGACCAAATCCAACCTCTGAAAACCATAGATTCATCAACAGATTCATATAGATTATCAGCGCTTATAGCCTAAATGACACTCATGGTTTCTTGGATATGATCGCCAACGCGCAGGGCTTGGGCCGCGATAGTCAAGGCTGGATTGACCGCAGCTGATGTCGGCAAGAAGCTCGCATCCACCACAAAAAGATTGGCGTGATCATGGGCTCTGCAATAAAGATCCAAAACACTATCTTTCGGGTCTGCGCCAAATTTAAGCGTCCCGCATTGATGCGAGGGTGTACGACGATCAAAGGCTCGGGATAAAACAAGCGGGAAGCCAGATTGTCTAAAAACCTGTTTGGCACGTTTAACCAAAGCCTGATGGCACTGCCAATTTGAACGTTTCCAATCCAACCGAATTTGATCTTTCTCAATCGTCACACGACTATCATGATTGGGAAGGTCTTCGCTCATCACATACCAATCGACCGAGCGGTTCGCGACATAATTCGCCAGGGCTTTTGGCAAACCAGATTGAGCAGATAAAATCGAACCTGAAATTTTGCCCAGGAGTTGAACATTTCCAAGTGGCATATTTTGAGGGCCACCGGAGAAATAAAAATCATTGAACTGAAGTGTTTTCTGATACACCGAACTATTCTTGCGAAACGGATGCAATGCCAATACGGCGGTGCAATTATGGTTCATGAAATTTCGGCCCACCATATCTGATGAATTTGCCAGACCGTTTGGATGAGCTTCATTGGCAGAGCGGAGTAATAAAACTGCAGAATTAATCGCCCCTGCCGCCAGAACAACCAATTTGGGCTTTATCGATTTTGGCGCTCCGTCTTGGATATATCGCACTTCAGAAATATCGCCCTTTTCATCCGTCGACAACCTATCCACATGGCAATTCACCTCAAGGGAAACATTCTCAAAAGACAATGCTTTCGCTAAGGGAATGGTTTCAGCGTCACCTTTTGCGCCTGTTGTATCGGGAAATGCATCCCAGGGTGTTTGCCCTCTCTGAAGCCAAGCCTCTACATCGACGCTAAGCGGTAAAGATGAAGGAGAGACACCAGCTTTTGTTAGTCGCGCGCGCAGCTCTAAAATAGAAGGCTCATCTTCAATCGGGGTATTGGGATATTGACCTGAATGGCGCGGCTCTGTGGGATCTTGTGTCTCATCACCTGAAACATCAAACAGTTCTTCCGCTTTTTGATACCATGGTTCAAGTGCATCATAGGTGATGGGCCATGCAGGTGATGTGCCGCCCAGATGCTCAACCTTTTCAAAATCGCGTTCGCGATAGCGCAGCAAAACCGAGCCATAGAACTTAGTATTGCCACCAACATTATAATAATTTCCAGGATTAAACGGTTTGCCTTTACCATCAATCCAGGTTTCTTCAGGACGGAAATATCCATCCCGAAAGATCGCAATATCATCCCGCGCTTCTTTGGTATCTGTCAGACGATCCCCGCGTTCTAAAATGACAATCCGTTGTCCAGTTTCCGCCAATGACGCGGCAATTGTTGCACCACCCATGCCGGACCCGATGATGACAATATCTACTTCATGGTTCATTAGGGAATGCGCATTTCCGTTTCAGTGTCAAAAACCACAGCCTTATCCATATTGATTGCAAACCGCGCCTGGCTTCCAGGTTTGACCTGCACGTCTGCACGCATTCGCGCATTACATTCTTTGCCGCCTAAAGTGGTCATTACAAATGTATCGGAACCTGCGGGTTCTGTCACAATCACCTCATTGTCGATTTCAACAATATTGGACGCATCGCGATCAGCACCGCCAGGATCAGTAAAGGCTTCAGGTCGAATGCCTAAAATAACCGTTTTACCAATATAAGATTTTAATTCATCTGATGGTGATGAGAATGGCAGCGAAACCGTTTGTCCATGCGCGTTAGACGTTTCAGCTGCAATCCCTTTATCTAGTTCAACAATTTTGACCGGCACCAAATTCATCGATGGTGAACCCATAAAGGTTGCGACAAACAGATTATTCGGTGTGTTATAAATTTCCTTTGGTGTGCCGAGTTGCTGCACATAACCACCATTCATTACCGCAATACGGGTTGATAACGTCATCGCCTCGATCTGATCATGGGTCACATAAACAATTGTGGTTCCCAATTTTTGGTGCAATTTTTTAATTTCAGTCCGCATATCAACACGAAGTTTCGCATCCAAATTGGAAAGCGGTTCATCGAACAAAAATACATCAGGATCACGCACAAGCGCACGCCCCATGGCGACCCGTTGACGTTGCCCACCTGATAATTGCCCAGGCTTACGATCAAGCAATTGCTCGATCTGCAAGAGTCTGGCAACATCGTTCATCGCTTTTTCACGCTCGGGCTTGGGAACGTCATGCATTTCTAAACCGAAGGTAATGTTCTGTCCAACCGACATATTGGGATAAAGCGCGTAGGACTGAAACACCATGGCGATATTGCGCTTAGATGGATGTATGCCATTCATCGTTGTATCTTTGATGGCTATCTCACCTGAGGTGATTTCTTCCAGCCCCGCGATCATGTTGAGCAAGGTTGATTTACCGCAACCCGATGGCCCCACAAGCACGAGGAATTCGCCCTCCTCAACTTCAATATCAACCTTGTGAAGAACCTCAAGTTCCCCATAGGATTTTGTCGCATTTTTTATATCAAGAAATCCCATTTGATTAACCTCAATTTGTTCTTCGGAGCCAGCGCTCTTTCTGTTTGTTTGGCCACCTGATTACAGGTGGCCGTTTGATTTTATAGTGCGTCGAGAACTGAATCTGCGAACAATGCCGCACCCTCTTCAGCTGTCATATTTGATGAAAAGAATTCAGTAATTGCATCCGTCGCTGCGCCAACAATTGCAGCAGGCGCAGCATGTGTTCCTGCAAAGGTTGGAACTGCCAAACCGGCATCATCAGATGATTTTAAATCGGCTGCCGTCGCTTGTGCGCAACTATCAAGCTTGGATAAATCCAAATCAGTACGGGCTGGAATGGCGCCCTTGGCTTTATTAAACGCGATTTGTATCTCATCATCCATAATCGCTGTTGCCAATACTTCTTGAGCCTGTTTTCGCCCATCATCAGTTTGCTCAAAAAACGACAGAGAATTGACCAGATAGATAAAACCATCACCTGAATCTTTTGGAACAGGAATACACGCAAAATCATCACCTGCGGCTAAGCCAGCATTAGTGAATTCACCCTTGGCCCAATCACCCATGATCTGCATTGCAGCTTTGCCGTTGATAACCATTGAAGTTGCCAAATTCCAATCTCGACCAGCGGCGTTTTCATCAACCATTGATCTAAGCTTGCTCATCTGTTCAAAAACAGAAACCATCTCATCAGAACGAAGTGCGTCTTCATTCAGATCTACAAGAGCAGACTTATAAAACTCGCTGCCAGCGACACCCAAAGCAACCGCTTCAAACATATAGGCCTCTTGCCAGGCTTGACCACCATGCGCCAATGGGATGATGCCAGCTTCTAAAAATTTAGGCGCAAGCGCATTCAACTCTGCCCAACTTTTTGGATACTCAGCATCAATGGCATCAAATGCCGCCTTGCTGGCCCAGATCATATCGGTTCTGTGAACATTTGTCGGCGCAGAAACATATCGGCCGTCAATCTTGGTAAAGTCTTTAACCGCCTGAGGAAGCACCTCATCCCAGCTGTTAGCTGCAGCCACATCGTTCACATCACCCAGGAGACCCTCATTTGACCAATCAATGATATTTTGACCCAGCATCAACATTGCAGTTGGCGGATTGCCCGAAGCAATTCGTGTTTGCAAAACTGTTTTGGCTTGGTCACCGCCGCCACCAGCAACCGGCGCATCTTTCCAAACAACGCCATTTTCAACAACACGATCTCGAACGGTAGATAACGCCGCCGCTTCACCACCGGATGTCCAGAAATGCATCACCTCAACTGTCGGCTCTGCGACCGCAGAATTCATCATTATTGCACTTAGGGCGATAGCACCTGAAGCGCAAAGAACACGTTCTTTAATTGATTGTAAAAGCAAAATATTTCCTCCAGTTTGCTTTGGTAATTATCCTTTGACAGACCCCGCCATCAGGCCACGGACGAAATATCGACCGGCCACGATGTAAACGAGCAATGTCGGAAGAGCGGCAAATACGGCACCGGCAAAGTGCACATTATATTCCTTCACCCCATGCGAAGATTGGACGAGATTGTTGAGCGCAACGGTCATTGGTTGGCTATCAAGATCGGCAAATGAAGCGCCAAACAGAAAGTCATTCCAAATATTGGTAAATTGCCAGATGACGCTTACAACGATGATCGGACCTGAGCTTGGCAATAAGATGCGCTGAAAGATCCGGAAGAAACCAGCCCCATCAATTTGTGCAGCACGAATGAGCTCGGTTGGAAACACCTGATAGTAGTTTTTGAAGTATAAAGTCGTAAAACCAAGACCAAAAACCACATGAACCAAAACCAGTCCAGGTGTTGAGCCTGCTAAACCAGTGAGCCCCAAAATTCGTGCCATCGGAATGAGAACAATCTGGAACGGAATGAAGCAAGCAAAGAGCATCATACCAAAGATCAATGTGTCGTATTTAAATCGCCACTTGGTCAATACATAACCATTAAGCGCACCCAAAATGGTGGAGATCGCAACGGCAGGAACCACCATCTTGATGGAATTCCAAAAATATGGACTTAAACCTGTTGCCTCAACACCAATCTGCGCAGATGACCAGGCTTTAAACCATGGTTCTAATGTCCAGACATCCGGTAGAGACAACATGTTGCCGCCAGTAATTTCAGCCAATGGTTTGACAGAATTCACCAACATCACGCCAAAAGGCAAAAGGTAAAACAGCGCGAAAAGGATCAACACGAGGTAGAGAAAAAACCGTGCGACGCGTCCGGTGCGAATAGCGGTATCAGAACTTGCAATAGCCATTATTTTTTCTCCCGCAATTCTGAATAAAGATAAGGCACCATGATCGCGACGATTGTGAGCAACATGATCACCGCAGAAGATGCGCCGATCCCCATTTGGTTGCGTGTAAATGTGTAGGAATACATAAATGTCGCCGGCACTTCTGTTGCGCGGCCCGGTCCGCCACCTGTAAGAGCAACCACAAGATCATAAGACTTAATGGCAAGGTGACTTAGGATCACAAAGGCAGACAAAAAGGCAGGGCGCAATTGCGGGATGATGATACGTCGGTAAAGACTAAAATTGCTTGCGCCATCCATTTGTGCCGCTTTGAGCATTTCATTATCAATGCCGCGCAAACCCGCCAAGAACATTGCCATCACAAATCCGCTCGATTGCCACACAGCAGCTAAGACAACGGTGTAAATCGCAAAGTTTCGATCTTTGATCCAATTAAACTCAAAGCTCTCCCAGCCCCATAAATGCATAGTGTGCTCAAGGCCGATGCCGGGATCCAAAAACCATTTCCACGCTGTACCCGTAACGATGAAGCTCAGCGCCATTGGATAGAGATAGATCGGGCGCAACACGCTTTCACCTCTGATCTTCTGATCAAGGAAAATTGCCAGCATTAAACCGATGATCGTGCAGAAAAATATATAGAGACCAGAAAAGACGATAAGATTGCTAACCGCGATATCCCAATGTCTTAAGCGGAATAATTTTTCATAATTTTCAAAACCAACCCAGCCAAAGCTTGGTAAAATCCGACTGTCTGTGAAACTTAAATACACAGTGAAGAAAATGAACCCGTAGACAAAGAACAAGATCAAAGCCA
>JAHDFS010000036.1:2019-25251 GCA_020628035.1 Rhizobiaceae bacterium | reverse complement strand
ATGCATATCCTCTTCCGCGATGGATTGGCAGATTGGGATTATCTCAACAAATTCAGCGATGATCCAAAGGGTTTAGAAGCGCATATGCGCAAAAAAACACCGCAATGGGCATCTGATATCACCGGCTTGCCGGTTGAAGACATTGAAGCGCTGGCGAAGTTGATGGGCAACACGAAACGCACCTATTTGCGGCTTGGTTATGGTTTTGCGCGTCAGCAAAATGGTGCGGTCAACATGCATGCAGCACTTTCAATCGCAACGGTTTTAGGCGCTTGGCAATATGAGGGCGGTGGCGCTTTCCATAACAATGCCGAAATCACCGCGCTCAACGCCTCTTATGTCACCGGAACACAAATGCTCGATCATGATGTACGTGTGATGGATCAATCAAAAATCGGTCGTGTACTAACAGGTGATAGCGACGCATTGCTGGGTGGTTCAGGTGTGCATGCCATGCTTATTCAAAACACCAACCCGATGAATATTGCGCCTGAACAACGGCGCGTGCGCGATGGTTTTATGCGCGAAGATCTCTTCACCGCGGTGCACGAACAATTCATGACAGATACGGCAAAGCTTGCCGATGTGGTGCTGCCAGCCACAATGTTCTTAGAGCATGATGACATCTATAAAGGTGGCGGTCACCAGCATGTTATTCTGGGTCCCAAAGCGGTCGACGCGCCCACAAATGAAATGGGTGGTCCGCGTGAAAATCTTTATGTGATCGATGGCCTTGCCAAACGATTAGGACTTGGTGATCGAGACGAGTTTAACATGACGGCGCGCCAACATCTTGATCGTATTTTGGCCGATTCCGGCTATGGCGAATATGATGCTTTTAAAGCCGATAAATGGGTTGATGAGCAGCCTGATTTTGAAACATCGCATTTCTTAAATGGTTTTGCGCATGAAGATGGCAAGTTTCACTTCAAACCCAATTGGAAGGAAACGGAAACCATCAACTTGCCGCCAAAGCGTCTTGGGCGGATGGGTGATATAGAGGTGCTGCCAGAGTTTCCAGATTACCTGCCTTCTCCTGAAATTGTTGACGATAAACACAAATTTCGTTTTGCAACATCGCCGGCACGTGCATTTTTAAATTCAACCTTTGCTGAAACGCCAAGTTCGATCAAACAAGAGGGCGGGCGGCCTGAAATTCTCATTCACACTGATGATGCGAGTGAGCTCGATATATCAGAGGGTGATCTGGTCACAATCGGCAATGATCGCGGTGAAGTGTCCGTGCATGCAAGGTTCTTTGACGGCATGCGTCGCGGAGTGCTCATTCAAGAAGGTCTCTGGCCGAATTCGAGCTTTGCCAAAGGTGAGGGGATTAATACGCTCACCAGCGCTGATAGCATTGCACCCTTTGGCGGGGTTGCGTTCCACGACAACAAGGTGTGGCTTAAAGCGGGTTAGTTTTTGATTTCGGCAAGTGCGCTATCGTCGATCAAGCGTTGATATAGATGCCATGTCACATGACCCAAAATGGGTAAGACGAATATGATGCCGATAAAGGCGGGTGCAAGCGCTAAAAACACCATGATTGCGATCATCGCGCCCCATGAGAGCATAACAAACGGGCTTGTATGAACCGTTTTGACACTTAAGATCATGGCGGAGATAAAATCGATATCTTTGTCCAAAAGGAGCGGCATTGAGATCACGGTGAGGCTAAACAACACAGTTGCCAAAACCGCGCCAACCATCGTTCCGATGCAAATGAACAGAATGCCATTTTGCGTTGTGGTGATGACATCAATGAAATTATCAAGCGACGAAAAGCTCTGCCATTGCAGAAACAGTGCCAACAACAATCGTGCCTGATAAATCCAAATCCAGAACACAAAGAGCACAACAAAGGACATCCAGCCAAATTCACGCTGCTGCTGACGGAAGATGACCAGAAATATATCCTTCCAGCTAAAATCTTCTCCCTCTTTCATTCGCCGCGACATTTCATAAAGTCCAACGGCAACAAAAGGTGCCACAAGCGGAAATCCAACCGCTGCGGGGAGCGTCATCCAAATGCTGTCAAATACCAAAAATCCAAGTAAGAGGATCACACCAAACGCGCCATAGACCAAGCCAAAAAACATCGACAATAGCGGTCTGCGAGAAAAATCCTTTAAGCCAGAAGAAAACGCAGCTTTGATATCGTCAAAAGATGCTGGGCGCACCTTAAGAGCCTGCAACATGCTTAAAGGTTGGGAGCCTGGATTTGGCGTCATGACATTCTCCTCAAATATATCTTTATTCAACGCGCGCTCGGCAACCTCCTCATCACCAAGCTAAAACGAATATGGAATAAAAAACGCTGCTAAAAATTGATCTGAGTCAAAGAAGGCATCAATCGATAGCGATAGTCTCTTCATGTGATCAGACATGGGGAGAATAAAATGGTTGAGCAAGCGGATAATGTCAGACAATTGGTCGGCGATCACGAAGCGCCCTCTGAACACCATATAGAAATGCCGCACAACTCCAGTCCTCATAACCATAATGAAAAACCCCGTTCTGCGGACGATATAAGGCGCATCTTTGAAAATGGTGAATATCCTTATGCGCGGAAGATGAAAAAGCTGGTTTATGAGCGTAAAAAAGCTGAGCTTCAGGTTGAACTTCTTAAGGCGCAAGATTGGATTAAATCATCTGGGCAAAAAGTCGTCTTGTTGTTCGAAGGTCGGGATGCAGCCGGAAAAGGTGGCACGATCAAACGTTTTATGGAACATCTCAACCCGCGTGGCGCACGCGTCATTGCGCTAGATAAACCTTCCGAGCGCGAAAAATCACAATGGTATTTTCAGCGCTATGTCCAGCATCTGCCGGCTGCAGGTGAAATGGTTCTCTTTGACCGGTCATGGTATAATCGCGGTGGTGTAGAGCGGGTGATGAACTTTTGCTCTCCAAATGAATATCTTGAATTTATGCGCCAGGCGCCAGATTTTGAGCGCATGCTCACGCGCTCCGGCATTTTGCTTTTCAAATATTGGTTTTCCGTTACGCAAGACGAGCAAATTCGCAGGTTCAAATCGCGCGAATTAGAACCTTTAAAAGCGTGGAAACTATCGCCCATTGATCGTCTGTCATTGGATAAATGGGATGATTATACCGAAGCAAAAGAAGCCATGTTCTTCTACACAGATACAGCCGATGCGCCTTGGACCGTGGTCAAATCCAACGATAAAAAGCGCGCGCGTCTTAATTGCATGCGGCATTTTTTAGCTTCCATTCCTTATCCAAATAAAAATGAAAAGATCGTCGGAAAGCCCGACCCACTCATTGTTGGATCAAGCAGTGACGTCATCGGACGATCGGAACATATTTTAGGCAAAACATTACATCCAGAGCAAAAGCGCTGATGGATAACTTATTGAATACAAAAAATAAATTGGGGAATATCAATGTCACACACACCGCATGAATTGGCCGAAGAATTTCCAAATCATATTGAGCAATTGCATGATTTAAAAATGAACAACGCGCATTTTGTCAAATTGGCTGAGCTTTATCACGATGTGAACCGCGAGATTCATCGTATTGAAACGGGAATTGAAGCGGCGTCTGAAATACACGAAACGAGCCTTCGCAAACAACGCGTCATGCTCAAAGACCATATCGCAGAGATGCTGGATAAAACCTAGCATCGATTGCGACCAAAACGTCGGCAAATGGGAGCTTGCCGACGTTTTAGGTATTTTCAACCAAGTTGAGCGTCTTGGTCATATCCCGCTGGATGACACGCTCAAAGATGATGGATGTCTCAATGCGTTGGATCTCTTCTCGAGATGAGAATTTCTCGATCACAACGCGATGTACATGATTGGTATCGCGCGCGACAATTTCCACAATCGCATCAAACTTTCCGGTGACCATCCAGCCGCCTTTAACCTCGGCAATATCAAGCAGCCGGTTTAAAAATTCTTCCAAGTCGCTTTTGCGATGTTCAGCCAATTGAATGAATAAAAGTGCTTTGATCGGCAGGCCAATCTTATCAAGATCAATATCAGAATAACTGCCCTGCAACACACCACTTTCATAGAGCCGCTTGACGCGCTCATGAACACTTGAAGGCGCTAAATTTACATCAGCTGCGATCTCTTTATTGCTGATCCGAGCATTATTCGACAAAAGTGTCAAAATGCGCAGATCAATTCGGTCAAGTTCAGACATTTGCGAAAAATTCCGTAAATCATTCGTTTGAAAATAGATATACCAAATAATATTCTAAGAAAAGAATAAATCACTGAATAGTTAGAATGGAATATCCAATATGTTCGATACCAAAATCGCAATCATCGTGCGTGAAGATCTCATGTCATGGCAGAAGCTAAATGTCACAGCGTTTTTATCTGGCGGTTTGGTTGGGCAAAATCCTGATCTGCTGGGTGAGCGATATCAAGATGGAAGTGGGCAGAGCTATAGTTCGTTGATCATCCAACCCATCATTGTTTTAACAACCGATGACAAAGGTATGGCCAAAATTCACAACCGTGCGATTGGCCGTGATGTAGAAATGGGTATTTACGTTGAAGAGATGTTTGTAACCGGACATGACGCGGCTAATCGGGCGACCATAGCAAAATGTCCGACGGAAGATCTAAAACTTGTTGGTATTGCCATGCGCGCAGATAGAAAGGTGGTTGATAAAATTACCAAAGGCGCAAAGATGCATCAATAACTTGCCTAAGCAGATCGCCTCGTTGCAGGCGGCGTGTTAGTTCTTGCTGGTTTTGACATGCTCGCGGCCCCAATCGCGCAACGCAATTAAGATGGGATCAAGCGTATGCCCTTTTTCGGTTAAGCTATATTCGACCTTTGGCGGCACAACCGCATAGACTTTACGCGCAATGAGACCGTCATTTTCTAATTCCCGCAGTTGTTTGGTGAGCATGCGTTGTGTGACCGAGCCCACTTTCCGCTTAAGCTCTGAAAATCGGACCTCGCCATCTAGGAGGTGGTAAAGGATTATGCCTTTCCATTTGCCGCCAATCACTTCAAGCGCAGCTTCAACAGGGCACGCCTGAGAGAAATCATAGTTTTTGTGTCGCAATTGAGTTCTCCTTACAGTATACAAAATGTACCTATAGGCCTAAAATGTACGTACTTGTCATAAAAGCTAAATATGCCTAACTGATGGCTGATTGTAAATCAACCTGATCGAAATCAAGCACGAGGTTAGTCATGAAAGCTTTCGGATTCACTGGTCCATTTTCAAAAGAAGAACAAAATTATGTAGAGCAGTTGGATATTGCTACGCCGACGCCAAAAGGGCACGATATTTTAGTTGAGGTAAAGGCTGTTGGAATAAACCCCGTCGACACCAAAGTGCGCGAGCGAGCTGCAGCCAGTCCAGATGCGCCGGTTATCTTGGGTTATGACGCTGCTGGCATCGTCAAAGCGGTAGGAGACAAAGCTTCTCGCTTTAACGTCGGAGATGAAGTTTTCTATGCAGGGCTAGTTAGTCGCGCTGGGTCTTTTTCGGAAAATCAATTGGTTGATGAACGCATTGTTGGTTTGAAACCCAAATCATTGTCATATGCGCAAAGTGCTGCCATGCCTTTGACCTCAATTACAGCATGGGAACTCTTATTCGAACGATTTGGCATTAAAAAATCGAAAGATGCGAGCGGTGTTCTCCTCGTCATCGGTGGCGCAGGCGGTGTGGGCTCAATGATGATCCAGCTCGCCAGCAAAATGACAGGTCTAACCGTAATTGCCACAGCATCTCGTGAAGATACCGTGGAATGGTGTCAAAAAATGGGGGCCACGCATGTCATATCTCACCGGGAAAATTTGGTGGATCAGATAAAAGCATTGGGCATTGATCACATCGATTATGCCGCAGGCCTCACACGCACAGATTTGCATTTCGCAGCGATGATTGACCTACTGAAACCTGGTGGCAAGATTGGCGTTATTGATGATCCAGGCCCGCTTGATGTTTCGCTTATGAAACCCAAATCCATCTCGTTTCATTGGGAGTTTATGTTCACCAGAGCTATGTTTGAAACCGATGACATGGTCGAGCAGGCAAACTTGCTTGATGCTGTCAGCAAAATGTTGGACGACGGCATCTTGCAGTCAACTATGACAAAAGACTTTGGTGAAATGAATGCTGAAAACCTGAATAAAGCGTTGATCTATCAAGCCAGCGGGACGGCCATTGGCAAGAGTGTTCTCACTGCTTGATTTACGTCAGTAAATCACTCCATTCGGGATGGCGTTTGAACCACATGGCAGCATAGGGGCAAATCGGGGTAATTTTTTTGCCCGCCGCCCGTGCTTCATGGGCAGCATGCTGCACGAGCTGGGCGGCAATACCGCCACCACGAAATTGTGGTGGCACGCCCACATGATCGATGACCATGATATCTTCACCAGCGTTGATGAAGGTCAATTGAGCTTCTGAACCATCGCCCATTGTCTTCACATAGCGGCCTTTATTGCTGCCGGTTTCTTCCTGAATAATCGTCATCCACGCTCATTTCTATTTTTCAACAATCGGAATGAATTCCTGATCATCACCTGGTGGCAGCTTAAAGCGTCCATGGTCCCAATCGCCCTCAATCCAAGCTTGTTTTGCAGCTTCAATCTTATCTTTAGATGATGATACAAAATTCCACCAGATATGGCGAGGGCCATTTAAAGTTTCACCACCAAGCAAGATGAGACGCGCACCAACAGGGCCCGCTTCAAGTGTCATGTGATCTCCCGGACGGAACACCATCATTTGCCCGCTTTGAAATTCTTGCCCGGCAACATTGATAGAACCTTGCACGATATAGACACCTCTATCCTCGTGATTGTCAGGCATCGGTAATTTAGCATGCGCTTCTAGCACTGCATCAGCATAGAACATCTCTGAAAATGTCGTCACAGGCGCTTTTTCACCATAGGCATTGCCCAAAATAAGACGTACCTCCTTGCCTTCGCCTTCCAAAAATGGAAGCGCTGATTCAGGTTGATGCTCAAAGCTTGCATCATCATCCTCATGTTTTTCTGGCAGTGCGACCCAGGTTTGAATGCCAAAGAGGTTTGATGTTCCTTTGCGGGTTTCTTCGCTAGTGCGTTCAGAATGGGTTACGCCATTGCCGGCAACCATCCAATTGACCTCGCCAGGATAAATCATTTGATTGGTGCCAAGGCTATCGCGATGCTGAAATTCGCCATCAAATAGATATGTTACCGTCGCCAGACCGATATGTGGGTGAGGGCGCACATCAATGCCTTCATTGGTAAGGAACTCCGCCGGTCCCATCTGATCAAAAAACACAAATGGCCCGACCATGCGCCGCCCGGCTGCGGGCAGTGCTCTTCGCACTTCAAACGCCCCGATATCGCGTGAGCGCGGCACAATCAGTGTTTCAATGGCGTCTGCTTCATCAGCGTTTGGGCAATGCGGTTCTAAACTTGGGTTCCAACTCATGATGAAGGCACTCCCTTTTGTTTAAGGGTATCTGCCCATTCCGGATGACGTTTAAACTGTGCAGCCGCAAAGGGGCAAAGCGGCATAATTTTTATGCTCATCTCGCGTGCATCTTCAACAGCGCGTTCAACAAGTTTCAAACCAGCGCCTGTGCCACGAAATGCTTCTGGTACTTCTGTGTGATCAATGATGATCATGCTCTTGCCAACTTTTGAAAATGTTAGCTCGGCATGTGCATCGCTACCGTCTTGGTTTAAAACATAGCGGCCTTTGGTATCTGTATCTTCGCGTTTGATATCCATAATCTCGCTCCAATTACGTTCGTCTTGATATTGAACATAATTGGAGGGATTAGATCGGACAAGATAGCTAATTCAACACAAATTGATGCAAAATTTGAAACAATTATGCATCCTGCTTGCGTTAGCTTTGTGCGATTGCTTCGCCCTTCATATCAGCAGAACCATGACGTTTGGACATCATGATCACACCGATCACAAGGATTGCACCACCGATATTTGCCATCAGATTTAACGGCCAAAATGCGCCAACAGCACCCAAAACCAAGATTGGAATGAACCAGATTTTCATCGGCCCTTCGGCGTAATTTTGCACAAGAGCGTTGAAGGCGTAAATACCAAACAGCGCAAATATCCCGATCTGCATCACTTCGACAAAGTTGCCAGAAATCAGCGGTGTATAAGCAAACATTAGCGGCACGATATAAAGCCCTTTTGCAATCTTCCAGGATTCAAACCCGGTCGCCATAGGTTTAGAGCCAGCAATCCCAGCCGCAGCAAAGGCGGCCAAACAAACAGGAGGCGTGACATTACTATCCTGGCTCAACCAGAAGATAATCAGATGCGCTGTGAGCAAGAAGACGGTTTGCACTTCAGGCTCAATCAACAGAGGTCGCAAGGTAATCGCTATTTCAAATGGGATTGTGCTCATCAACTCAGCGGCGTCCGCACGGGTCAACCCGGTCGCGATATTGGCGATATGCGGGCTATCCACCAAGGCAAACATTGCGATTTTGGTTGGATCCGTAATGCCCTCGACCAATTGCTCAATGATCAGGCCATCCGCCATGATACCAGCAAGGGCAGGGGCGGTGAGAATGGCAAGGATGATGTAAGCCGCAGTCACCGGTAATCCCATGCCCAATACAAGGGACGCAAGTGCGATCAAGAGGATTGCGATCACAAGCGATCCTTGCGACCATTGTGCAATCATCAATGAGAAGCCATTACCAACCCCTGATGTCACGATCGCATTGTTCATAATGCCAATCACCACCAACAAGATACCGGTCATGATCGAAGATTTGATGCCGATCATAAAGGCTTGCGTGATCAGCTTGTGATCCATCAGAATGGGTTTGAAGTTTGCATGATTGATAATCTTAGACACAATCCATGTGCCCCAGGACACAAGCACAAGGGCACCGATAGCCCAAGACGCGGCATAGCTTGGCGTCACGCCTGATAAGAGCAAGGCTATCATCACGGTGAGTGGGATGATAAAGGTCAAACCACCAGAGATCAGCTTGCCATAATCAATGGTCATGTCGATCTCATCACCGACATTATATTTCACCGCTTCAATGCGCACGATAAAGGCCACTGATAGGAAATATAAAAAGGCAGGCACGACAGACACCGCCACAATCGTGGAGTAGGGGATCGATGTATAACTTGCCATCACAAAGGCACCCGCGCCCATGATCGGTGGCATGAGCTGTCCACCAGTGGAAGCGGCTGCTTCAACACCACCTGCAAATTTTGCACGGAAGCCATTGGATTTCATCAATGGAATGGTGATGACACCCGTTGACGCCGTATTGGCGATGGCTGAACCTGAAATCGTACCTGTGAGTGCGGATGAAATCACTGCCACAAAAGCTGCACCACCTCTAATCCGACCGGCCACAAGTTTGGATAATTCGATCACAAAATCACTGGCGCCGGACGCCACCAAAAACCCACCAAAGATCATAAATAACGTAATATTGGTCGATGAGATGCTAGCGAGAATGCCGAACATGCCTTCATCGTTAAAGAGCGTTCTGAACATCACGTCATTAAGCGGCAATGATGCAGCGCGGAACACACCCGGCAAATGAGAGCCTAAGAATAGAATATAAGAAAGCGATATGATCACAAGCACGGGGATCACCCAACCGGAGACTCGGCGTGCAAGATCAATACCTGCAAAAACAAGAATAAAACCAGCTGTCCAATCAATCAGTCTAAATTGCCAGGCTTGGCCAGTCACAGCGAGGGTGCGCTCATACATGCCATCCTCAGAACCTGCAATCCATAGCGCTGCAGCAGCAACGATCAATCCATAGGCGAGGTCAAACAATAGCGCATATTTTTCCCCCGCTTTGTCGCCAAAGGGGCTGTGAAACACGCTGGCAAGAAACGCAAAACCTGCAAAGTGGATCGCATTTTGCCACATGCCCGGTTCGACAAACCACACATTTGTGAGAATGTGCCAGATACCAAATAACACTGAAAATGCTGCAACGAGTGTCGCCGTTTTACTCTGTTTAGCACCTTCAAGTGTGAGCCATGAATACCGATCGGCAATATGCGCCTTTTCGGTGGGACTGGATGTGTTGATTGCCTCAGCCATGGGACTTGCTTTCCAAGTTTTATTTTTAATTTTATAATAAAAAGGGCAGCTCAGAATACCAAGCTGCCCAAATTTATATAACTCATTCCGTGAAGATTACTGAGCCATTAGATTGGCTGGAATTTCCAAGCCCATTTCTTTGTAATAGCGCGCTGCACCTGGGTGTAGCGGAGCAGGAAGACCTGCCATTGCTTTTTCGATTGCCATTGCTTTTGTCGCTGGGTGTATAGCTTGCAAGAAACCAAGGTTTTCATACATTGTTTTTGTCAAAAGATAGACATGCTCTTCATCCACACTTGCATTCACTGCCAAGAAGTTTGGCTGCGCAATTGTGTTAATGTCAGCTGATTGACCAGGATATGTGCCAGCTGAAATTGTGTAAGGAACCCAAAGGTTTCTGCCACCATCCATCGCATCAAGCTGCTCGTCTGTTACGTTTAGAATTGAGAATTTACCTTCGTTAGAAGCCATCAATTTTGTAATCGCACCAGTTGGAGGACCCGCAGGAATACCTGCACCGACAGCCTGACCATTGGCCATGGCATCAGCTGTAGGGCCGTAACCTGCATAAACAAGCTCATAATCTGATTCAATATCAACGCCTAGTCCCGATAACAGAACTTTATTGGAGCCGATTGTACCAGAGTTTTTGCTACCCATGCCCATTGGCATACCTTTAAGAGCCTTAAGATCGTCCACAGTACCTGTTGTGGCTTTGTCAGCTGCAACAACGAATTGCTCAACATTTTGCCAAAGCATGGTCACTGAGCGAAGATTTGTTTGTGGCTCAGTCACTGGGCCTGTGCCTGTGACAGCATATGAGCCAAACAGACCCTGCAAAATTGCAAAGTCAGCAGTGCCTGCACCAAGTGCTTGCACATTTGCACCAGAACCCGCTGAGTTCACAGCTGTTAGGCTGAATTTTTGTTTTGGAAGCAGCTTCACTTTAGACAATGTCGAAATCGCTGTGCCAACTGGGTGGTATGTGCCGCCCGTTGAAGCTGTGTTCAAAACATAGTCTTTTGATTCTGCGAATGATAGATTTGTTGAAAGGGCAAAAATTGCACCTGCAGCCAGAGCTGTAATAGTTTTCATCATATTCCTCCGAGTTCATGCTGATGATAGCATTTATAAAACACCCAATTCTCTCCTCATGGGTATTCTTGATGTGCAATAAAAAGAACTTGGTGAGGATTCGCAATGAAGAAAACTGCCTGAATAAGTTTCATTGCCCTGCGGATTTCCGCAGAGCTGCGAAAAGCAGTCTAATTATTTAAAACATCTTCTTTGTTGAGGCCAAGCTTAACGATCTTCTCATTGAGCGTTCTGCGACCAATCCCAAGGCTCTCTGCCACAGCATCCATACGACCTTGATGCGTTGCCAAAGCTTTGGCGATGAGCTGTCGTTCAAAAGCGGCCACAGCCTCGCGTAAAGTATCTGGAATGTCTTCTTGAGTGTTCTCTCGCGATAATGCGCTGGCAACCGAACCAACCCCTCTGCGAGCTGATAATACGCGCCGTTCGGCCACGCTGCGCAATTCGCGCACATTGCCTGGCCAATCATGCGCCAGCAATGCTGCAATATCATCAGGATTGGCACGAGGAGATTCAATCTCATAAGTTTGAGCAAATTGTGCTGCGAAATGTGAAAAAAGCAGCGGGATATCATCGCGCCTTTCCCGCAATGCAGGGAGTTTCAGCACCACAGAATTTAGGCGAAAATATAAATCTTCCCTGAATTCCTTGTCTTCAATTTGAGCCTCAAATGCTTCATTGCCGGCTGAGATAATTCGAAAATCTGACTGTTTAATGTCCGCAGAGCCAACCGGGGCGAATTCTTTTTTATCAATAACCCGCAATAGCTTAGCTTGAACTTCTGGTGGAATAGCCCCCAATTCATCGATGAATAAGGTGCCGCCGTCAGCTTGTTGTAGATAGCCCGCCGAACCGTTGGCATTGCCAAAGAGTGTTTCTTCAAATTGATTAAGTGGAATGGCGGCGCAATTGATCGCGACAAAGGGTGCAGATGCGCGTGAGCCCAGATCATGCAATGCCCGAGCCACCAGCTCTTTGCCCGTGCCCGTTTCACCCAAGATCATCACATTCACATCGCTATCTGCTAGATCAAGAATGTCTTCGCGTAGCGAGGATATTTGCGCAGTTTGGCCAATGAGGATGCGATCTAAGCCTGATAAGTCAGACAATCGCGCCTTTAATCTTGCTTCATTTTGTGTGAGCTGGTTCATGCGCGCGGCATTTTCCAGCAATCTGATCAATCGCCGCGGATCAAAAGGTTTTTCTAAAAAACTATAGGCGCCGGATTGGATCGCTTCGACCGCCATTTGAATATCGCCATGGGCGGACATCAAGACAAGTGGAATGAGTGAAAATGGACCCGGGGCAGATTTAAGGCTTTGCAAAAGCTCAACACCTGTCATTCCGGGCATGCGGACATCGGATAAAATAACGTCGTAAGCGCTGTTTTCTAATTGGGACAAAACCTGCTCGGCGCGCGAAAGAGTGTGCACCTCAAAATGTGCGCTTTCGAGCAAGTGCTTAAGCGAATCTCGCATTTCGCGGTCATCATCAATGACAAGTATTTTGGTTGGGTTACTCATGATCTGCCTTGTCAAAGTTTTGCACGTTTAAAAGCGGCAATGAAATGATAAATTCTGCCCCGCCTTCATTGAGATTTTGTGCAGTTATTGCGCCATTATGCTCTCGGATAATTTCGGTCGCAATGGACAATCCCAATCCCATGCCATTGCCAGAAGCGCGGGTGGTGTGGAAGGGTTCTTGAAGTTTAGCGATATTGCGATCACCAAAGCCGCTGCCGCTGTCACGCACAAGAATGTCAACTTTGTTGCCGTGTTCGACCAGCGATATTTCAAGCTTTTTAGCGGGGCTATCTTCCATTGCAGTAACACTATTGGTCAAAAGGTTGACCACAACTTGCTCCAACCGCAACCGGTTACCTGTCACATATACAGGCGTTTCATTTGCAGGATAATCAACCACAACACATGCCGATTTCAATGTATGTTCAACCAGATCTAAAGCACCTTTGATTACATCTCGCAGATCAATATTCTGCATTTGATCTTCTTGGCGCTGGGTAGAAATTGGGCGCGTGAAAAAACGCAATTGTTTGGTGATGTTATCCATGCGGTCAATGACACGGGTAAGTTTTTCAAGCGTATGCCCGGGTTTGAGTTCCCCGCTGATTTCAGCTGCGGTTAAATGATTGCGAAGAGCAGAAATTGGTTGCCCTAATTCATGCGTTACCGATGCCGATAATTGTCCCAGCGCGGCCAACTTACTGGTTCGAGATAATTGTTCCTGTGTGGTTTTAAGTTCATGATTGGCTTTTAACAGCTGCGCCCGATCCGATTGAGAGATCGATAGGGCACTGCGGATACGTGCCGAACGCATAAAGGTAGCAAAGACCAAAAATACCGCCAAAACGCTGCCAAAAATGACCGTTGTGAGCGCCGCCCGCTCATAAATGCGCGTTTCGTTCAAAAGGTAATGCACGGTCCAATCCAACCGATTGATCGCTTCTTTAGCGTAAACAAAATTCGCACCATCGAGCGAAGCAACATCATCACCTTTCGTTGCCCAATCCAAACTCACAAGCTCTTTGCCGATAAATTGACGGTTGATGGCAATTGCCGCAATTTCTTCTTGGGATAAGGGTTGCAAAGTTCGATAGAGCCAGGATGGGGTGGAGGATAAAACAACGATCCCGTCACCATTGGACACAAAGACATTTTCACCCCCTTGTTCCCATAGCAATTGCAATTCGCTCATATCGATTTTAATAGCAATCACACCGATGATTTTATCATTTTGAAATACGGGTTCTGAGACGAAATAACCCGGTCGACCTGTCGTTGCACCAACCCCAAAAAACTCACCACGATTACCGCTCAGAGCATTTTGAAAGTAAGGACGGAAAGCATAGTTCTGTCCCATAAAACTCTGCGGCAGATTATAGTTTGAAGATGCAATCACGCTGCCACTTAAATTCATCAAATATATCGCTTCCAAATTTGATACATTTGCAAATTCAGCGAGGCGCGTATTGAGTTCAGAAGGTTTCTCTCCTTGCGCGCCCACAGTCACCCCAGACACCACAAGCGGATCTTGCGAAAGCACAAAAGGCAAATATTGAAAGCGTTCAAGCGTATCATTTAACGAACGTGTATAGAGCGAAAGCCGATTGGCAGCTTCAGTTGTTTCTTCAGATCGGAAATAAGACGTAGCGGCAAAGAACAAAGACACAATCATAGCAATGGTCACAATAACCAAAATCGCCGTCACACGCTTGCGCTGCGGACGCGCAAGATCAATCGTATCAATATCGGGCAGGGGTTTCGGCTGCGCTTGTGCGTTCCCCTTACCATCAATCTTTGGTTTTTGAATATTCAAATTTATCGGCCCAAGCTTTACGTAATTGATTGATAATCAGCACACATGCACAGGCGTTGTAAAGTCTGAGACGCATATCAGGCCCAGATACAAAAAATCCCTCTGCGGATTTCCGCAAAGGGATCTGATCATAAAAACCGATAAAACCTAGCTTACACTGACACCAGCTCTTAAGCCGCCCCAATGTTTGCCATGCACAAAGATCGGAACCGATAAATCTTTCATCATCACAAAATTACCACCACCCATATCACGGCGATAAGTCTGCATAATAAACGGGTTGGTGTTTCGACCTGCCGCCAAGCCAGTTCTGTCGTTGAAGATACGGCGATTGCGACAGTTGCCTGCATTCCAAGTCGGATCGTCGCTTTGTGGCTGCGAGTAGATTAAGTTATGCGTTGGCAAATATCCGTTGCGATCGACCGCAGCACAGAATGCAACGCGCTCATGCTTGTTTTTAAATGCTTCTTGAATTTCGACAAGATTTTCATCGGTAAATTCAGTAAAACGAGTCATGACCTGTTCGGGATTAGTACCAGCAATCGGCACATATTCCTGATCAAACAAATCATGCATGCTTAATCGGCCGGAATCGACAGCACTTTCAAAGATCTGCATGACAAGCTTGGCATTTTCAATGCAATCGCGAATAATTGGCGTATCGTCTGTTTCAATGCCGCTTTCTTCAAGCAACAGAACCATGTCTTCGGTGAAGGAAACCAGATCATCGAATTTCCCGGATGTTGCTTTGAGCTGATCAAAGTTCTCATTCGAAGATTTATCAATTATCCGTAGATCATTTAACACACGCACACAGGCTTCGTTATTCGCAGCCAATGGATCTGCCATATTCGATATGGAAGAAACCAAGTTATCAACTTCTTCGCCAAACTCACGGAATTTGCGGAATTCCTCATTGGTGCTTTCAGCGCGGCCAAGAGCTTCTGTCGCAACATCATAGCTCTTTTGGCTATGCTCAAGTAATCGGTTGATCGTTTTCTCAAGACTGCTGAGGCGCTTAATAATATTGGCAGATACTGACGCAGTTTCGTCAGATAATTCACTGACTGATTCCGCAACAACTCCAAATCCTTTGCCCGCAGCGCCCGCATGGGCCGCCATCACACCGGCATTGATCGCAAGCATGCGTGTTTGAGTGGAGATTTTCTGAATGGATTCTGAATAAGAATGAACTTGTGAGAGCTCAGACTTAATATCACCAAATGCCTCAATCGTTTCCGTGGTGGAAGTGGACATGCTTTTAATGTCTTCTGATGAAACAGTAAAAATGTGTTCGATTGCATTGGTAGCAGTTGCCAATCCTTCATGAACATGGCTGGCGCGTTCGATCGTTTCGCTTGCAACCGTGCTGATGGTTTGGTTTCGATCTTCAAGTGCTTCAACGGAATCCAATAATTGCGTGAGCGATTTCACTTGGTCCGTTAATTTTGATGTGACATCACCGACCGTGCCTGATGTATCGGCAATATTAACGGCGAGTGTTGTAATTCGTTCCGAGATATGTGCAAAAGCTGAGGACAGTGTTTCCAATTGTTCAGCTTGGTTTGCATCCTCTTCAACCGGGTGATGAGTTTCCTCTTCAAAAGCGGTATCTTCGTCTATGAATTCTTCTTTAAGCGCATGCATCTAGGTTACTCGACCATTTATAATAATTATCTGTGCACAAAAATCAGACAATCTGAACGTGCGATTGGTCGTTCAAAACTAAATAAATATGGTGAACAAGATATTAAAAAATCGTTCATACTTACCGTAAGCAAATAGTAACTAGAAATACTTTCAAGTATTAGCGAGTTTTGAGGAATTTTATTCTACGCTTTACATGGAAATGCCGGATTCCTCCGCACCCTTGACACTGGTTACAAGCATTACTATTTAGCGTCTAAGGTCGCTGACACCTGCCGTTCGCTGGATTTTCCATGGTGAAGCTCAGTTTATGTAACAACCGACTTTCGTTTTAAACGCGGGGTCCGTTGGCAATGCGAACCCCAACAACTTAAAGTCCGCTTTATATTGAAAGGCGTTATGATGCATATTCAGCATTTATCTATTGACGAGTTGAAAACTCAAGCAAAAGCATTGCGGCAATCAATGGCACAAGATGGCCATGTGATGTCTCATAGCAAATCTTTGGAAGTATTGGCCAAGCAATTAGGCTACAGAGATTGGAATACATTGTCTGCCATTGTTGGCAATAACAATGCGTTTTCGTATGCACTGGGCGAAGCTGTGCGTGGGACCTATCTTGGTCAACCATTTGAAGGCGAAATTATTGGGCTGCGTAAAGTTCCCAATAAACAACGTTTTGGTGTGACCATTAAATTTGATGTTCCGGTGGACGTGGTCAAATTTGATGGAATGAGCAACTTTCGTTCTCGCATCAATATTGTCGTTAACAAAAACGGCGTGAGCGATGATAAAACATCAGATGGCCAACCTCATCTGAAATTAGCAGCTTAAGTACAAAGCAATTGGCGCATCCTCGTTAAGGCGAGGGTGCGCTTAGCTAATAAGATATCGACTTTGATCTGGCTTGTCCTCGCCAATCAGATCTTCGGAAAATTCAGCTTTTTCATCTTCGGTCATACGCACGTGGCCGCTGGCAAGTTGCTTTAAAACTTGCGGATATAAGATGTGCTCGGTTTTTAAAACCCTGCCTGCCAAGCTATCCGCGTCGTCTCCAGGCAATACGGGAACAACAGCTTGCGCAATGATTGGGCCTTCATCCATACCTTCAGTGACAAAATGCACAGAACATCCATGGACTTTGCAGCCCGCTTCAATGGCTCGGTCATGTGTGTGAAGTCCGGGAAATAATGGCAGTAATGAGGGATGAATATTGATTAATTTGCCCGACCATTTCTTGATAAAATCACCAGAAAGAATGCGCATGAAACCCGCAAGGCAAACATAATCAAGATTTGCTTCATCCAGCGCAGCTAAGATTGCGCTCTCGTGATCGGCTTTTGAGGCATAGTCTTTTTTGGGAATGGCCAGCGCTTTAATTCCCATGTCTTGCGCTGTTTGAAGGCCTTTTACATCCCGCTTATCAGAAATAACCAGACAAACCTCTGCAGGATAATCATCTTCCTGACCGGCTTGAGCCAACATTTTCATGTTGGAACCGGTACCTGAGATTAAAACACCAACGCGTTTTTTGCCAGGATGTTCGACCTTGTTCATATCGACAATTGTCCTTTGTAAACAACGCCTGCATCATCTCCTCTTGTGATGACGCGACCCAAAGGTATCACCGTTTCGCCAGCCTCTGCGAGTGCATCGGTCACTGCCTGCGCATTGTCTGAACCCGTTGCAACGATCATTCCCACGCCGCAGTTAAACGTTCGCAGCATCTCGTTTGGTTCAACACCCCCGGTTTTAGATAACCATGAGAATACTTCCGGAACTTCGATTGCTGAAAGGTCAACTTCTGCAGAAAGATGATCTGGTAAAACGCGTGGGATATTTTCGGGAAAACCACCACCTGTAATGTGAGCCATGGCTTTGACCGCATCGGTTTCCCGGATCGCATATAATAAAGACTTTACATAGATGCGCGTTGGTTCGAGCAGATTTTGCCCCAAAGTTTCGCCGCTAGAAGCACTCTTAAACGGTGCCGGCTCCTGATAGGATAGCCCACTAAGCTCGACAATTTTGCGAACAAGAGAAAAACCATTGGAATGAACACCTGAAGATGTAAGGCCAAGCAGTACATCGCCTTCTGTAAGTTCTTCGCTTGGCAATAGCTTGTCGCGTTCGCATGCGCCAACTGCAAATCCTGCCAAATCATAATCATCTCCATGATACATGCCGGGCATTTCAGCGGTTTCCCCGCCGATGAGTGCGCAGCCAGAAAGCTTGCAGCCTTCTGCGATGCCTTTCACAATATCAACACCTTGCGCTGTATCAAGTTTACCTGTTGCAAAATAATCGAGGAAGAAGAGCGGCTCAGCGCCTTGAACGACCAAATCATTAACGCACATTGCAACCAGATCAATGCCAACTGTGTCATGAACACCGGCTTCAATCGCAACACGAAGTTTCGTGCCAACCCCATCATTTGCCGCGATCAGCAATGGATCCTTAAATCCAGCTGCTTTGAGATCAAAAATGCCACCAAATCCACCGATTTCACTATCCGCACCTGGGCGGCGAGTTGATTTTACCAACGGTTTGATTTGATTGACCAGTTCGTTACCGGCATCGATATCCACGCCTGCATCTGAATAAGTTAGGCCATTTTTCCCGTCTGTCACGTCAGATATCTCCAAATTTGCCGAAGGGTTGTCACTTTACGGGGTCAAATCGCATGTCAGCGCCCAAGGTGCAAGGCATTTGGTGGATAATTCAGAATTCTTTTAGTTTTGTGACAAACCCATATTTGTTCCTATGACTTTTTTGGCTCATATTTCATCGAAATTTAATAAAAACTACCCAGTATATTTTCCATAGCATTTACAAGTTTGGATTGTCTGCTCAGTGAGAAGTTTGAAGTGGAAAATTGCGAGACTGCGCGTTAAAACGCGTGCAACACCCAGTAAACTCTGGGTGCGTTATCTACTTGGTTTATCACTTATTTTCGCGGTTTTGGTCGTAAGTCACAACAATTCATTATCCGTTATCAGCGCTGGTAAAGAGCATGCTCAATTGATCAATATGGGCGGTCAGCAACGCACATTGAGCCAGCAAATATTTATTTTGGCGGAAAGATATTATGAAAATCCAACGCCTGAAGATCACATAATCCTGTCAGATTTCGTAAATCGGTTTTTTGAGGTTCATAAAGAATTAACCAGCCTGGAAAACATGTCTGATGAACTTAGGACGCTGTATTTCGATGTGGACGCTTCAAATCGGTTGGATGCGGATGCACGCAAATTTGTTGCAAAAGTCTATATTATTTTAACAGGGCGGATTGGCAGTCAAAAGAGTGAAGATGCTTATAACTATATTCGCAATTCAGCGCCGATCTTTTTGCTTGGCAAATTAAACCGTGCTGTGAAACAACTGGAATTAGATGCCAAGAATGACGTAGATGCGTTGGTGTTTAACCAAAGATTGTCTCTGCTTGCCGCTGCTGCGCTTCTCGTGGTTGAATTCTTTGTCATCTTCTTACCTTCACAGCATTCTGTATTGCGTGCGATCAGACGTCTTGAGCGTCACCGTAAATCTTTGCGTAGTGCCAGGAGTGCATTGGCTGCGAAAAACGATGAACTCAATGAATCTTATGATCAGATGGAACGCGCAGCGCTTCATGATGCTCTAACGGGGCTTGCCAATAGACGTTATCTTGAGCAAGAGCTGGACGAACGATTAAAACGTTATGCCAAAGATAATGGCACCATGGCAGTGCTTCACATTGATCTGGATAACTTTAAGCTTGTGAACGATACACTCGGCCACGCAGCGGGTGATTTTGTCCTGGAACAATCAGCGCAAATCTTCCGCGATAATGCACGGTCAACGGACTTTATTTCGCGCGTTGGAGGTGATGAGTTTGTGATCGTTTCAGATAACAAGATCAGCCGCAGATCGGCAGAAGACATTGCATCGCGTATCTTAGCCGCCTTTGAAAAACCATTGATGTATAACAATGAAGAATTATTGGTCGGCGCCAGCATAGGTATTGATGTATTCTGTCCGAAAGAAAAAGTTGGCGAGAACTGCGTGAGCCAAATTTTAACAAATGCGGATGTCGCGCTTTATTTGGCCAAAGAAAATGGTCGAAATCGCTACGAAGTGTTCACCAACGAGCACTATCACAAATTTATCGAACAGGCGTCGCGCGTCCGCCGTCACTAGTTTCATAATTTTACCTTTACCACTCGTTTGTGAGGTCTTTCCCTTTACGGAAGACCATTTCATCTGGCTTTTGTGGTAATTAATGCCTTTCAACTTCGTGCCGAGTTCATTATATCTTCCTCAATTGCAATATTGGTCGCCAAACCAGGAGGCTCGAAATGAGCACGCATATTTCTGCGAAAACCATCCGCCGTCAGGCCATTTTTTGGGGCATAACGCTTGTCCTATTTGCTGGATTTTTAATTATTTTCAGCTCAATTTTGCTTCCATTTGTTGTGGCTATGGCGCTGGCTTATTTCCTCGATCCCGTGGCAGATAAGCTTGAAAATATTGGGTTGTCGCGGCTCTGGGCGACCGTTGTCATCTTAATCATCTTCATATTGATCTTCATTTTAGCATTAATGATCATCGTTCCTGTGCTGGTCTCACAAGCATCAGATTTTATTGAGCGATTGCCCAATTATGTCACTCAGCTGCAAGAGCTGTTAACCGCTGAAAGCACGATCCTGCCAGATTGGATGAACGCGCAAATCGCAGCGATTAAAGAAGGTTTTTCTGGGGCATTGGCAGAAGGCGCTGGCTTTTTAAGCAAGCTCTTCCAGCAGATTTGGAATTCCGGCAAAGCGCTTGTCGATATTGCGTCACTATTTGTGATTACACCGGTGGTTGCCTTCTATCTGTTGCTGGACTGGGACGATATGGTGGCAAAAGTGGACAGCTGGATCCCGCGCGATCACGTTGAAACAGTTCGGGATCTGACCAAAAAGATTGACTATGCAATTGCTGGATTTGTCCGCGGGCAGGGCTCTTTATGTGTGATCCTTGGGGTGTTCTACGCTATCGGGCTTTCCCTGGTTGGGCTAAATTTTGGTCTGTTGATCGGAATTTTTGCAGGCTTGATTAGTTTCATCCCTTATGTGGGTTCGCTTGTTGGTCTGGTATTGTCTGTGGGTGTTGCCATTGTTCAGTTCTGGCCTGAATATGGTATGATTGCGCTGGTTGTTGTGATTTTTGCAGCAGGGCAATTCCTTGAAGGTAACATTTTGCAGCCAAAGCTTGTTGGTTCACGCATCGGTTTGCATCCGGTTTGGCTCATGTTCTCGCTTTTAGCATTTGCAGCTTTATTCGGATTTGTCGGCATGTTGATCGCTGTGCCAGCTGCGGCGGCTGTTGCTGTGCTTGTGCGGTTTGCCATTGAGCGTTATCTCGATAGCGATCTGTATATTGGTCATAGTGATAATGGTGCTGATGAGACCGCTGAGAAGACTGAAAAAGGCTAACTATTCGTGGGCGCAGAACAAAATAACAAACCAAGTCAGATCCCACTGAGCTTTGAAATAACTCCGTCAAAAGGCCGAGATGATCTTATCGTCTCGCAATCGGTGCAAGGTGCAATCACTATGATTGACCAATGGCCAAATTGGCCTTCGCATCTTGTGGTATTGGCCGGACCAACTGGATCAGGTAAGTCGCATATCGCGCATATCTGGCAGCAAAAATCTGACGCGAAATTAGTTGCCCTGCATAATAATACCGGAGATTTGGTTGACTTAGTGAAGACTACGCCCGTTTTAATCGAAAATATCGATCAGCTATTGGCATCGTCTCAAGCGGATGAAACACAGCTCTTTCACTTGTTAAATGCGGCCAAAGAGGCGGGATCCTTTGTTTTGATGACTGCGCGATCATGGCCTGCTTCCTGGCAAGTTGGATTGCCCGATTTGGCGTCTCGTATCAAAGCCGCAACCATTGTTGAAATTAGCGAGCCGGATGAAAATTTACTAACTCAAGTAATTTTCAAATTGTTTGCTGATCGTCAGGTTGAGATCGATGAGAAAACCGTCAATTATCTGGTCATGCGTATGGAGCGCTCATTGGCTGTTGCCAGCAATATAGTCGAAGCTATGGATGAATTGGCATTGTCGAAAAAAACGCCGGTCAGCCGCTCAATTGCTGCAGAAGTTCTGGCTAAATTTGAAAATAGCCATTAAAAACCAAGCAAAGTTGCAGCTCTGCTGTGAGATTATGCTAGATTGAAGTTCACATTGGTTCGTCAATTTGTCACAAAAGCGTCATGGCATACGGTTAACCAATAACCCGTCTCCCACTGGCATGATTGGTCTGATAGGTTTATGATAAGCGCATGAATAAAAAACACAATTTCACCGACATTGATAAAACAGAAATCAAAACGCCTAAGCACGATTGGTTTGAAGATCCATCACGCTTCATAAACCGGGAGTTTTCTTGGCTTCAGTTTAATCATCGCGTTTTAGAAGAATCCAATAATCCAGCGCATAGATTGTTGGAAAGATTGCGTTTTTTATCAATATCGGCTGCAAACTTGGACGAGTTTTTTATGGTTCGTGTGGCTGGCTTGGAAGGGCAGGTGCGTGAAGGAATTCATGTGCCGTCACCTGATGGTTTGACGGCTCAAGAGCAATTGGACAAAGTGTTTTCTGTCACATGTGAGCTGCAAAATAGCCAACATGCTTCTTTGACAGAGCTTCGTGGATTGCTCGAAGAAGAGGGCATTTCGATCATTCGTCCCAATAAACTGAGCAAAGATGACCACGATTGGCTCGAGCAGGAATTTTTGGAAACTATCTTTCCGGTTCTAACACCGCTTGCGATTGATCCAGCTCACCCATTCCCATTTATCCCAAATCTTGGCTTTTCGATGTGTTTGCGTCTTATCCGCAAATCCGACCAAGAGCAGCTGATCGCGCTTTTGCGCATTCCAACAGCAATCAAGCGATTTATTCTTTTGCCGAGCCCAGATGGGCAAACGCGTTTCATCACTATTGAAGATGTGATCAGTCAGTTTATCACACGCTTGTTCCCCGGCTATGACGTTCATGGTTCTGGTACTTTCCGTATCATTCGCGACAGCGATATTGAGATCGAAGAAG
>JAHDFS010000036.1:0-1919 GCA_020628035.1 Rhizobiaceae bacterium | reverse complement strand
CATGGTTCTGGTACTTTCCGTATCATTCGCGACAGCGATATTGAGATCGAAGAAGAAGCGGAAGATTTGGTGCGCTACTTTGAGAGCGCGCTTAAACGCAGACGGCGAGGATCAGTGATCCGCGTTGAATTTGATGATGAGATACCCGAATATTTACGTGAATTTGTTATTCACGAGCTCGATGTGCCCGAAGATCGTGTGGCAATTTTGGGCGGATTGCTGGCGCTCAATACAATCTCTGAATTGACCAAGCTTAATCGCAATGACCTTTTGTTCCCCGATTATAATGCTCGCTTTCCGGAGCGTGTGCGTGAACATGGTGGCGATTGCTTTGCTGCCATTCACGAAAAAGATCTCATCATTCACCACCCTTATGAGAGTTTTGATGTTGTGGTGCAGTTCCTGCGTCAGGCTGCTGTTGACCCCGATGTTTTGGCGATTAAACAAACGCTTTATCGCACATCCAATAACAGCCCCATTGTTCGAGCTTTAATGGATGCAGCGGAACTTGGTAAATCAGTTACTGCGCTCGTTGAACTTAAGGCGCGTTTTGACGAAGAAGCTAATATTCGCTGGGCGCGAGATCTAGAGCGCGCTGGTGTGCAGGTTGTCTTTGGCTTTGTGGAACTGAAAACGCACGCCAAAATGTCATTGGTGGTGCGTCGTGAAGAGGGTAAACTTGTCTCATATTGCCATCTGGGCACTGGCAATTACCACTCGGTGACGGCGAAGATTTATACCGATCTATCTTATTTTACCTGCGATCCAAAAATTGCCGCTGATGTCGGTCAGGTCTTCAACTATATCACCGGTTATGGTGAGCCCGAGGGCGTGACCACACTCGCAGTGAGCCCGCGCACAATGCGCCCAACGATCCTGCGCCACATTGATCGGGAAATCGAAAATGCACATGCCGGTAAACCGGCGGCCATTTGGGCAAAAATGAATTCGCTCGTTGATCCTGATATTATTGATGCGTTTTATCGCGCCAGCCAACAAGGTGTTGAAATTGACCTCGTTGTCCGAGGCATTTGTTGCCTGCGTCCACAAATCAAGGGGCTCTCTGATCGCATCCGCGTTAAGTCAATTGTCGGGCGCTTTTTAGAGCATAGCCGCATTATTTGCTTTGCAAATGGCAAGAAAATGCCATCCAGCGATTCGATTATTTATTTCGGGTCTGCAGACTTTATGCCGCGCAATCTGGACCGGCGGGTTGAGACATTTGTCTCAATAACCAACGAAACTGTGCATGAGCAGGTGCTTTCGCAGATCATGTTGGCAAATTTGATTGACAACCAGCAGAGTTATGAAATTCTCTCCGATGGGACATCTAAGCGAATGAAAGTTCGTAAAGGTGAGGAGCCATTTAACGCGCAGGAGTATTTTATGACCAATCCGAGCTTGTCGGGTCGTGGGGAAGCGCTGGGGTCGAGCGCACCAAAGCGTATTGCTGGGCTATTAGCTGAACGCAATAACAAGGCTTGATGACAATTTAATGTCTGTTGTTGAAAGTGATGCACAAGGCCGGTTGCAGGGCATAAGACCTGTTGCGGTGATTGATATTGGCTCAAACTCTGTACGTTTGGTGGTCTATGAAGGCCTCATGCGTTCGCCTACTATTTTATTTAACGAAAAAGCGCTTTGCGGTCTTGGTCGTGGTCTAGCAACCACCGGGCAGATGGATCCAGAAGGTGTTGAACGCGCGATTAAGGTGTTGCACCGTTATCGTAGACTTGCCGATCAAGCAGGCGCAAAAGATGTTTACGTCCTTGCGACCGCTGCGGCACGCGATGCAAAAAACGGCCCTGAATTCATCGAGCGTGCTGAAGCTGCATTGGGATGTGAACTCAATGTGCTCACAGGTGAAGAAGAAGCGAAATATGCCGCGCTTGGAATTGTCTCAGGTGTCTATGCGCCCG
>JAHDFS010000197.1 GCA_020628035.1 Rhizobiaceae bacterium | reverse complement strand
CGTATCTTAACGTTGTAGTCAACAACCCGCTTAACGGGTACGAGAACCTTCATTTTATCTGCCTTTCAATAATATGGATTGCTTTGGAGCTTAAAGAAACTTCAGCTCCAATTAGATTTTATATGTGGGAGAGGGCTGTAATTTAATCTCTCTTAATCGCATCGCGACTGATGACCAAACGTTGGATTTCGCTCGTACCTTCATAGATTTGGCAAATGCGAATATCACGATAAATCCGTTCTACTGGATAGTCGCAAAGATAACCATATCCACCTAAGAGCTGAATGGCCTTTGAGCAGACTTTCTCGCCAATCTCAGATGAAAAGAGTTTCGCCATCGAAGCTTCGCGAATACAGGGCTCGTTCGCATCTTTGCGTGAACACGCATGCATAACCATTTGGCGTGCGGCTTCAATTTGAGTGTCCATATCGGCTAGAGTAAAAGCAACTGCTTGCTGCTCGGTAATTGGTTTGCCAAATGCCTGCCGTTCTTTGGCATATTGCCGCGCATAATCAAATGCGCTGCGCGCCATGCCGACGGCTTGTGCAGCAATTCCAATGCGTCCGCTTTCCAGATTGGCCAATGCAATTTTATAGCCTTCGCCTTCTTCACCTAGTAGATTTTCCGCCGGAATACGCATGTTATCAAAAGCTAAATGACAGGTGTCGGATGAGGTAATGCCAAGTTTTTTCTCAACGCTGACAACCTCATATCCTTGCGTGTCACGCTCGACAATAAAGGCGCTGATGCCTTTACGTCCCGCATCTTTATCGGTGACCGCAAACAAAACAATGACATTGCCGTTATTGCCGTTGGTGATGAATTGCTTGGTGCCATTAATGACATAATGATCCCCATCACGCACGGCGCTGGTTTTCAAGTTTGACGCATCAGATCCGGCCTGAGGTTCGGTTAAAGCAAAGCCGCCAATCCATTCGCCGCTTGCAAGCTTTGGCAGATATTTATCTTTTTGCGCATCTGTTCCGTATTTTTCAAATACTTCGCAGGTCAAACTATGAACGGACATGATGGTTGAACAGGCGCCATCACCGGCCGCAATTTCTTCAACCGCGATGGCATAGCTGGCAAAATCACCACCCAAACCACCATATTGTTCGGCAACTTTCATGCCCATAAAGCCAAGCTCACCCATTTGGCTGAGCTCTTCTTTGGGAAAACGTGATTCTCTGTCACGCTCTTCAGCACCTGGCCATAAAACCTCAGTGGCAAATTGCTGTGCCATGTCTTTTATCGCAGCCTGTGTTTCATTTAAGATCATAAACTACTCCATCATTTCTAAAGACATGGCTGTTGCTTCGCCACCAGCTAAACAAATCGCCGCCATACCCTTATCGACATTATGCGTTTTCATGGCGTGATAAAGCGTGACCAAAATGCGCGCGCCGGATGCGCCAACGGGATGCCCAAGCGCACAGGCACCGCCATGGACATTGACAATATCATGGGGCAAATCGAGGCTTTTCATTGCTGCCATGGTTACTGCCGCAAAGGCCTCATTGATTTCAAACAATCCATAATCAGACCGCTGTGTACCGGTCTTTTCCAGCAATTTCTCGACTGCACCAATTGGCGCTATCGGGAAATCTTCCGGCGCCATGGCGTGGGTCGCATGCCCATTAATCTTCGCCAAAGGCGTGAGCCCTTTTGCTTCTGCGTTTGATAATCTTGTGAGAATAAGTGTTGCAGCACCATCTGAAATAGAAGACGCATTTGCAGCCGTGACTGTGCCATCTTTGGCAAATGCTGGTTTAAGATTTGGGATCTTTTCTGGCTTAGCTTTTGCAGGCTGTTCATCGCGATCAACTATATAAGACTGTTTTCGCGTTTTGACCTCAGTCGCAGCAATCTCATGTTCAAAATATCCATTGGCCTGCGCTTTAAGTGCGCGATTAAGCGATTCAATCGCATAGCTATCCTGATCTTCCCGCGAGAACTGATATTTCGTCACTGTGCGCTCAGCGAACACACCCATTAAAGTGCCTTTTTCATAGACATCTTCAAGACCATCAAAGAACATGTGGTCTTTAACCTCTGAATGGCCCATTCGCAATCCATCACGCACACGCGGTAATAAATACGGCGCGTTGGACATGCTCTCAATGCCACCTGCCACCACCATGTCGGCAGAGCCCATCGATAACATATCATGACCTAACATCACCGCTTTCATGCCAGAGCCGCACATTTTATTAAGCGTGGTTGCCATGGTTTTTTCAGGAAGGCCCGCGCCGAGCGCCACTTGTCTTGCAGGTGCTTGGCCTTGCCCGGCACCAAGCACATTACCAAAGAGAACTTCATCTACATCGTCTTTATCCACGCCAGCTTCTTCCAATGCAGCACGCGTGGACACCGCGCCCAATTGCGAAGCAGAAAGGGGACTTAATTCGCCAGCAAGTCCACCCATGGGTGTCCGTTTTGCTGCGACTATTACGATTGGATCTTCCATTTAATCCTCCTATGAATTCTTCCACGTGCAAATGATTGCGGTAAATTTCATTATTTACCGGCCATGCGTAATGCACCATCTAAGCGAATAACTTCGCCATTAAGCGTTTTATTTTCCAAAATATGTGACACCAGACCAGCATAATCATCCGGATCAGCAAGTTTTGCTGGAAATGGAATGGTCTCGGCGATTGATTGGCGCACCTCTTCGGGCATGCCTTGCATCATCGGCGTATCAAAAACGCCAGGCGCGATCGAGACACAGCGTATGCCATCACGGGCAAGCTCGCGAGCAATCGGCAAGGTCATCGATGCGATTGCGCCTTTAGACGCTGCATAAGCAATCTGGCCGATTTGTCCTTCAAATGCAGCCACAGAGGCTGTGGTAATAAACACCCCACGCTGACCATTTTCATCCGGCTGATTATCTTTCATCAAAGGCGCTGCGGCACGAATGAGATTAAATGTGCCAACCACATTAACGGAGAGTACTTTTTCAAAAAGTGCAACATCATGCGGGCCATTTCGGCCATGAATTTTAGAACTTGGCGCGATGCCTGCACAGCAAATCACAGCGCCGATGGGGCCGAGTTCGATTGAGATTTGTGCGCAAAGCTCGGTGACTTTCTCAGCATCCGTGACATCGCAAATATAAGACGCGCAGCCATCTTTACCGGCAAGATCAGAATTCGCAGCCAAATCAACAGAGGCAACCTTTCGGCCGAGTTGGCTAAGCTTTGCCACGACCGCTGCTCCCAGACCCGACGCGCCACCAGTTACTAAAACAGAACCATTTATCATTTAAAAAATTCTCCTCAAGCGATATAATATCACTTGCGAATATGTGTATCTAGTGTCATAAAATTTCAAAATGCTGACACAAAATGATAAAAATATACCCCCTATTCCCGTTGCGAAGATCTTTGTCGACGAAGCCTTAGGCTGCGCTAAAAAGGCCAATATTGATATTGAGGCGATGCTTTTAAAGCTTGAGATTAATCCGGATGATCTTGAGCATCTCAATACAATTGAATTTGGCAAGATATGGCTAGAGCTATCATATCAAATGCAAGACGAATTTTTTGGACTTGGAAAGCGGGCATTGCGACCCGGAAGCACAACTTTGCTCGGCCATGCTGTCGCAAGTGCCACAACATTTGAAATCTATCTCAATCGATTGCTTAGATCTTTCAAAGTCACCATCGAAGAGCCCTATGGAACCATTAGCCAGGACAGCAATAATTGTATCATCACGCTTCATGAAACCGGCGCACCCAATTCAGCCTTTGCCTATCGCGCGTTATTCCTAATCATTCATGGATTTAATTGCTGGGCAGCAAGGGAACGCATTCCCCTCAAAGAAGTGTCATTTAGATGCAAAGAGCCAAGACAGATTAATGATTACAGTCATTTTTTTGGCATCCCAGTTTCCTTCGAAGCACCTTCAAGCCGGATTGTTATGGATCAAAAATTTCTTAGCAGGAAGGTTCGTCACTCAGAAGATGATTTGAAGAAGTTTCTCAGAACTTTGCCTGAAGCCTTTCTAAGAGGTTATAATGACGCGGATGGTCTGCGATTTAATATTGTTCAAAAATGCTTGAATCGCCCATTGGCCAATTGGCCCGATAGCAAGGCTTTGGCGGCAGAATTGGGCATGTCGAGATCAACTTTGCATCGCCGGATGAAAGATGCTGGCCTTAATCTGACTGAGCTTAAGGATGAAGAGCGCAAAAAACGGGTAATGGCCTTGCTTGCAGATCAAAGCTTATCTCTGTCAGCGATCGC
>JAHDFS010000035.1 GCA_020628035.1 Rhizobiaceae bacterium | reverse complement strand
ATATCTTGCATTTGCTGCAATGCTTATGGCTGGTCTTGACGGCATCAAAAACAAACTTCACCCAGGTAAAGCAATGGATAAAGATCTTTACGATCTTCCTGCTAAAGAACTTAAAAAGATCCCAACTGTTTGTGGTTCATTGCGTGAAGCTCTTGAAGCCCTTAACAAAGATCGTAAGTTCCTAACAGCTGGCGGCGTGTTTGATGATGATCAAATCGATGCATATATCGAGTTGAAGATGGAAGAAGTTATCCGTCTTGAGCACACACCTCACCCAGTTGAGTTCGATATGTACTATTCTGCATAATTTAGCTTTACTGCTAATCATAAGAACCCCGGTCACCAGACCGGGGTTTTTTTATGCAGGGGTTTTTCTTTCGTTACAAATCGCTTAATCTCTCCTCGGCGGTACTTTCAATAAATAGGTCAGATTGTGACACGGGGACTAGGATTTGAAACTTTTAACGGCAAATGAATCGTTTGATCCCGTGCGATCAAAAGCGCCTCTCATGCTCAATATGCTAATCATATTGATCATCATAGCAGCTCCATTAGCTGCGATGATCTATGTGTTAATGCTCGAATTTTCGGTGCCGATTGGCCCCATGTATTGGGATACCAATATCTATTTCGACGCCATTCACCGCATAAACCTAGGCCAACTTCCTTCAGTTGATTTCAACACGCCGGTTGGTCCGCTCAATTATTGGCTCGCAACGCTCGTTCATAATCATTTCCCCACCGGGCACCCGGTATTGGTTATTCATTGGTCGCAATTGCTTATAACTGCACCGCTCATGCTGATCATAAGCTGGATGGTCTCACGTCGATCTTTAAAACTGGCGCTTGGTCTGCTTCTGCCATTTTTAGTGTTCGCAGCAGCACCATTTGGCACTGTTGATTTCTTTCCCTTCCCGGGCATTGATGGATTTGGACATTATAATCGCCATGGCGCCCTACTACTTTATGTCACCACCGCCTCCGTGTTTTTTATTCGCAACCCCTTTGTACAGGCTCTTTTGCTTGCACTATGCGGTATAGCGCTCATCCTGGGTAAGATCACAGCCTTTGCAGCAGCACTGATTATTGTGGGATTTGGCTTTCTTGCCGGGCTAGTTGCGCCATTTGCGATCCTTCTTGCGTTGGTCCTATTTGGGGCTGCACTGGTTGGGCTGGAGTTTCAAACAGGGATAATCACAAGCTACCTGACAAGCATATTGGAACTCGCACAATCAAATCAAGCAAGTTTATTGCCCAAATTTCTGACCGTATTTTCGCAGCGCTTAGATGTGGTGTTTGCGGCGGGTCTTTTGATTTTAGCTTTGTTCTTCTCCGATGCTTTTGGTGACCGTGATCGACCAGAACCAACACCTGTTTTCAAACCCTATTGGCATAAATTCACCGACCTCGTCAGCCATGATTATTTTGCATTAGGGTTCGTGTTGTTAGCCGGGATTTTTTACGAAACACAAAATACAGGGTCACAAGCCTTTATCATGTTGTGGCCGGTCATCTTGATGATCTTATATTTCCGCTCAACACCTGAACGATTGCCAAACCTATTCGTCCTCGTATTGGCCATGGCAACCGTATTGCCAACCTTTACCAAAGTCACCCATAAAGCCTTGCGAACAATTGCTGTTGCCCCAACCTATGACAGTTTGGAACACAAACATTTGGGAATTTTGGGCAATGTGTCTGCCAAGAATGTATTTCTGGAGCGCGTTGAGCCCATGAAAGAGTACTACACGAAAAGCAAATGGCAATTGGGTAAACTTTCTGAACACGAAGTATTCCCAGGTTCAATCATATTCTCAGAGCCGGATTTCCAAATCCTTTGGTACCATCTCATGGATGAAGCCATCCAATCCATCTATGACTACGAAGCGGAAAACAATGTCAAATTCGATACGATTTTGACCATTGATTTCACAAATCCATTCCCATTTTTAATGAACCGAAACGCGCCAAAACATGTGCAAATAGGTGCTGATTCTGGTCGCACTTTGAGTGAGATGAGTGAAGACGTTTCAAATTCTGTCCAAAGCGCTGACATCATCTTGCGGCCGACATGCCCTATTTTATTTTCGGTAGAAGAAATTTATCAGATTTATAAACCAGCCATTGATGTCAATCATAAGCGCATTCGCCTTAATGATTGCTACAATGCCTATATTAAAAAAGCGCCCCCGGTCGTAAATACCGAGAGCGCTCCATCTGATAATTCTTAAGTTTTAAACCAAAAAAGCTTATTTCACCTGACTGGCAACAAAATCTTTCACAATGCGGACAATACCGCGTCCTAAAAGATCATCAAGCGCTGAGATAAACTGGTCCACATGGCGCTGCTCACAAATCAATGGTGGCTCGAGACGAATGACGTTTCGGTTATATTCTGTAAATGCTACCAAAACATCGTAATCACGCAGCATAAGTGAACCGATAAATCCAGAGAGCGAACCTTTCAGCTTCTCATCAAGAACCGAAACGACAGGACGCAGAACCATCGGCAAAGTCTGGCTAAAGTCATGGAATTCAAGTCCCACCATCAGCCCCTGGCCGCGCACTTCTTTGATCAGCTTTGGATATTTCTCCTGCAGCTTTTCCAGACGCTGCAATAGATATGCACCTGTTTGAGCGGCATTCTCGATCAAGTTCTCATCATATAAGATATTCAAACCTTCAATGGAGGTGACGCAAGCTTCACCAATACCGCCAAATGTCGCCTGACCGTGGATGAGAGCCGTCTTTGGCGTACCATAGGCCTTCATATAAACATCTGTTGTTGCAATCATCGCTGCCATGGCGCATTTACCGCCGCCCAGCGATTTTGCAAGTGCTGTAACATCTGGAACAACATTGGCATATTCAAAGGCAAAGAATTGTCCTGAACGGCCCATTCCGCATTGCACCTCATCTGCCACCCACAAGACATCATGTTTATCACACAAAGCGCGAAGTTCTTGCCAGAATTCAGGTTCAGCTTTGATAATGCCGCCACCACCTTGAATGGTTTCAAGCACAATAACGCCAATTTCCGGATCACTTTCAAATGCATTTCGAATGGCATCAATATCTGCAAATGGCACGCGCACTGTGTTTTCGACCAGCTTGAACTCACCTTTATAAAGCGGTGAATCTGTGACGGATAATACGCCTTTGGTTTTGCCGTGGAATGAATTTTCCGCATAAACAATCTTCGATTTTTTAGGACCAGCTGCACGTTCAGCAACTTTAACCGCAGCCTCCATGGCTTCAGAGCCTGAAGAACCCAAAAACACCATATTCAAATCGCCCGGTGCGATTTCAGCCAAATTCTTAGCCAGAGCTGCATTATATTGGGACAAAAATGCCATGGCGATTTCATGACGTTTCTCATCCTGAAACTTCTTACGCGCATCTAAAATGCGGGGATGGTTGTGACCAAAGGCAAGCGAGCCAAAACCACCAAAGAAATCGAGAATTTCACGACCATTTTGATCGCGATAAACCATGCCCTCTGCACTTTCGATCTTGATCTTATGGAAGCCAAGCAACTTCATGAAGTGCAATTGGCCCGGATTGACATGGTCTTTGAAAAACTCCGTCATATCGGCAAGATCCATTTGTTTGGCATCATCAACCGTCAACAAATTCGGGCGTTTAACTTTCACATCCACGGGTGCAAATTCCACATCTGCTGAAATTTCTTCTTTAACTGCGTTTAACATACTCGTTTCCAATCTAATTTTCAGCTGGCTATTATTCAGCAGGAACTGCATTTAATTTTTGAGAGGCATTTTGCGCGATATTGCCGCGATATTCGTCATAAGCTGCGATCAGCATGTCCATATCATTATATTGCGGCACAAAGCCCATGGCTTCTTTCGCGCGACCCGTTTCTCGAACGCACATCTCATCAGCGATCAAATATTGCTCTGGATCCATGATTGGCATGTTCATCAAATCAAGCACGGCAAGTGTCTTTTTCACCGCAAAACCAGGCGTTGGCAGCAAGAATGATTTTGAATTAGCGTGCTTAATCAAACCGCCCAATAACTGACGCACAGATGGGGGATTTGAAGACCCCAGATTATAAGCGTCATTTGGGAAATCGGCCTTCCATGCCAAGCGTGCAGCTTCGGCGCAATCATAAACCGAGATAAACTGATAAGGCGCTTTACCTGAACCAATCATCGGAACCGGCAAATTCAAATCAATAAGTTTGAAGAGCTTTTCCAAGATACCCAGACGGCCGGGTCCAATAATCAAACGCGGGCGGAAAATGGAAATATCCATGCCCTTCTCACGCCAATCATGACAAGCCTGCTCTGTTGCCCATTTGGATGCACCATATTCACCAAGTGGTGCAATTGGGTGATCTTCAGTTTGAGGGCTCACAACCGTGTGGCCATAAACCATGTCTGTGGTGAATTGAACCAGCTTAGACGCGCCAGCTTTATCCATTGATTTCATAATGTTTCCAGCACCGTGAAAGTTCACCGGCCAGAAAAAGTCATAGCGTTTTGAGCGGATCTGCAAAGGCGACAACATCGTCGCTGCCATATTATAGACCACATCATCTGCAGCAATATCGACTTTCGAAAATTGATCAGCCTGTGTGATATCTAATTCAACAAACTGCACGTCCTTATAATGCTTATGGCCACTGTTTTTGATATCAACAACAACGACTTCTTGTCCGTCATCCAATAGTTTTGGCGCTAAATGCGAACCAACAAAGCCATCCCCACCAAAGATAATATGCTTCATAATTACGACCTTCCTGCAGTATCAGGTTTCAACCCGATTTGTTGTTCTTCAATCACCTCTTGAGCGAGGGTTTGTTTTTCAGATGTGTCTGACTTTGCGACGAAAAACGTCCCCAAACAGATGAGCGCAATACCAAGGATTCGCCATTGGTTGATTTCTTCCCCGAAGAACACAACAGCGAATACTGTAACCGTCACAAAAGCCAGTGAAATAAATGGATAAGCAAATGATAGTTCAACTTTGGTCAGCACAAATAAATGCGACACCATTGAGATGACAAAGACAACTAGTCCGGCAAATACCCATGGCTGAAATAGGATTTGAAAGACGCGGATGATCGCGTTTTCTGCTGTGATGTTGAGCGGCCCAACCATCGTCATGCCCTGCTTCAACATCAGTTGCGCAGCCGCATTGGTGAGTACCGTAAACAAGATAAACCAAATAAACTTCATTTTTTCGTCCCAGAATTTTCGTTCCAGACCTTGTTTAGCAAGAATAAATGAAATTCACGTTCAACAGCGCAGTACAATTTGTCTAAAATTGTATCTAGTTTCATGCTGGTACACTTACATTCAATTGCATGGCAGTTCGTTGCCAGAAATTAGACATGAATTTCGGATCACGGTGATTTTCTAGGCGTTCCCAATCTGGAAATGATGCTTTAAAAACATCTGCTGCCATGCGTTGATCCTTGTAAGGATTAACCGCCCCACCCGCTTCTATGGTAATTTCATCTAATTCACGCAAGAACTTAAGCGTGCGTGCACCCTGATTGGCAAAATCCAAAGTAAGGGTAAAACCTTCTCGCGGAAAGGAAAACAGGCCAACAGAGTTTTTGGCGCCAAATCTCTTCAACACCGTGAGAAATGATGCATGATCATGACGTTTGGCACATTCAAGCAATCTGATTGTCGTCTCACGTCCATGTGCCAACGGATAAACAGATTGATGTTGAAATAGCCCCTTGGGGCCATAAAGCTTGTTCCAGCCTTTTATCGCATCCAGTGGATAAAAATACCCCTGCCAAGGCGCAATGCTTTCATGCGTTCCAGCTTTAGCCTTATGAAAATAAGCAGCATTAAACGCTGAAAGACTATATTTATTGATAAGATTTATCGGCGGTGCGAAGGGCACAGATAGTTTTGCAGGTTTTGGCAATGTGCGACCACCCTCACTTTGGTCGGCATGATCACCAGCCATTAAAACACCACGGCCAAAATTTTTGCCAGATGTGAGTTGATCAATCCAGGCGACGGAATATTCGTGGCGCTGATCCATCTCATCACAGATATCAAAATACTGATCCAAATGATTGAATCGAATCGACTTTTGCCAAATATCCGGAGATGACACTTTCATCAGTTGAACGCGAACATTTAAAATAATACCGGTTAGACCCATACCGCCGATTGTAGCTGCGAATAATTTTGCATTCTCGTCACGCGAACATGTCAAAACTGAATCAGAATCTGATCGGACAAGCGTAAATGATTGAACACAATGACCAAATGTGCCTTTGACATGATGGTTCTTGCCATGCACATCATTGGCGATCGCGCCGCCCAGGGTGATATAAGACGTACCTGGCGTGACTTCTAAGAAATATCCATGCGGAATAACATGATGGAGAACATCAACGAGCAGCACCCCGGCATCAGCATCCAAAATTCCTGTTTCAGGATCAAAATTATGGATCTGCGCATTTAGTCGCGTGTTGATCAAAACCCCATCGTCACTATGACAGGAATCGCCATAAGAACGCCCATTACCAAAGGGCAAAACTTGGCTATTTGTTTCTCCCCATGCGTCGCGGTGGATAATCCTTCGCTTTACACGATCAATCCGTCCCCAACTTTGAAGCGCGTTGTCATGGTCTTGCACAAGCATGTTACAACATGGCCCCTACCACAAGAAAACCACCCGCAAGCATGGTCAATTGGCTGCGCCAATCGCGCATGATAAACACAACAGGATCTTCATGGACCTGGCCGCGACCCGCCAAAATCCAAATGCGTAAAAGCATATATAAAATCAACGGCACAAGTGGCCATAATACCCAAGGATTATCGTACATTTCACTAAATTGTGGGCTGTTGATGTAGAGCGCAAGAACCATAGCTGAAGTAAACGCCGAAGAAACTCCACCTTGTGCCAACATGGCTGTATCCAAGCCAAAATAACCACGACCTAAAAGTTTCGCATCATCATCCTGATCACCTTCTGCCAATTCGACATAGCGTTTTACCAACGCGAGTGAGAGGAAGAAGAAGATTGAAAACGCCAAGAGCCAGAATGATAATCCGCTATGTGTTGCAAACGCTCCCGCAATGATCCGGATTGTGTAAAGCCCTGCAAGCGTGAAAACATCCACCAATAATTTTCGCTTAAGAACGAAAGTGTAAGCCGTCGTAACCGCTGCATAAACAACCATGACATAAAAGAAACCAATGGGTAGAAGCGACGCCAAAAATGCCGACGTTGAGAATAATACGACCCAAAGCATGGCTGCTTGCGGTATTGATATCGCCCCACTTGCAAGCGGTCTCTTCTGTTTTTTCGGATGTGCACGATCAGCTTTAAGATCAGACAAATCATTGACGATATAAACCGACGAAGCAAAGAAACTGAAAGAAAAGAATGCGATAATAGCTGCCAAGACAGCATCCATATCAAACACAGTGTGATTTAAAAATAACGGCACTGCAATCAGTACATTTTTAAGCCATTGGTGGACCCGGATAGCTTTGAGTACCGTCTTAATTCCTGTTGGTTTTGTGTGGACCTCTTCGGATTGATTTTGCTTTTGCCAATTTCTTGCAGCGCGATCCGGCGCAACCACAATCCCTTTTCGAGCGCTTTCAAACACTGCAATATCGTCAGCACTATTGCCAATATAATCAAATCCGCCGTCACCAAATTCATCGACAAGCTTATCGCGCTTGCGCTTTGATGTGAGGTTAACCTCATCATCACTGTGATAGACCCCGTCAAAAAGCCCCAGATGTTTTGATAGCGAAAGTGCCGTTTTCTCCGCAGCGCCAGTCACCAAATAGACTTTACGACCCTCAGCTTTGGCGAGATTGATATATTCAACCACCTCATTGCGAACCGGCCAATCTTCGCCCGAACGTTCGGTGTGCTCGGCGACATTCTTCTTCAAAATCGCTTTTCCAGCGAGCAACCAAGTTATGACTTGAAAAATCATCAAAGGCTTGCGCATCAACAATGCGACCAAACCTTCCCAAAGCGTATCAGTCGCAATCAGGCTTCCATCCAAGTCCACACAAAGTGGTGTATGTTTGATATTGGATTTTGCGTCCATGATGATAGTCCTCAGTTAACCCCACTGAAAACCTACCATTTGTGCGATGAAATTTTGTTACTGAAACACCAAATCTAATGGATTTTGCGCTTCTTAGTTAAGAAGCTCTTAAGTCAATTCTTCGCATTTTATGAGCGTCGAAATATCCAATTTAAGGTCTTTCGCCAGTCAATCATGCGAATTGGCGTTCCATGGCGCCCAGTATCAAACAAAACGAGCTGTATTGGATAACGTGGCTCGCGACGCTTAATCGAATTGTAAACTTCGTTTTGAATAGCCCATGGATAAACACTGTCATCATTGCCATGCGCGATCACAATCGGCAATCCAACAGTTATCGCGTGGGATTTAAGTAAATTGCGATCTGGGATAGCGCCGAGTAAAACAATTCCGCTCAATCGCGCGACATCATTGTGATTATGCGCCATTTTATTGCAAATCTGTCCACCCATCGATGCACATACCATGATGATATTTGGTGCTTTCTTCACATCATGCAGATATCTCACAAGTGCGCGTGCATCCGCCACACCTTCTTTTGAAAAATCTCTAACCGTCTGAGTAAGATAAAGGCCTTTGTTTTGTATGGCGATATTCTTAAGACGGTTAAAATTGCCACCAAATGTATAATCTTTCATCCCAAGACGGCGATCGCCTTTAGCGCCATGAATAAAGATGACCGTGAATTTAGGAGCACCTTTTCTTGCAACAAAGCTGATCTCTATGTCACGCCCCTCAAATTCAAACTCCTGCGATGTGGTGTGGCGCCGAAGCCCACCTTTCACATATTTATTTTTCACACGACGAATGGGGATTTGATCTCGCCCATGCAAATCAACTTCTTTGTCATATTTGACCAACAGATAATCGCCATTATCGCGCGATTCTAAAATTTGCGGATAAGCGAATAATTTGTCCTTAAACGGTTTAATCTCGAGTGCTTGAGCACCCGATGGGACAAAGAGTGAACCCAGAGCGATGCATAATAATGCTCCGCACAAGAAAAAATGCCTATAACAAGCTGTAAATGTTGAGTTCACGCGGACAAGGCTCCCTAATTTCGCTACATTATGACGATAAACAAGTGATTCGAACAGGTTAATTGCGGCAAGATTTTATGGATGATTCAAATGACCTATTTTCTGGATTTGGAAGCTCTACACCAGCACCAGAACCCAGAGATACCAACAAAGTTTCAAATTTGGAATCAAGTGCGCCAACCGCACCGGTAAAACCTGCAGCAAGTTCGCCTTCAACTCCCAAGCCGGCAGCCAAGAAACCAGCTCCAAAGCCAGAGGGCGATGGCGAATATGGCGCCAATGCCATTGAGGTTTTGGAAGGTTTAGAACCCGTTCGCCTTCGCCCCGGCATGTATATCGGCGGTACAGATGTTAATGCTTTGCATCACCTGTTTGCCGAAATTATCGACAACTCAATGGACGAAGCCGTTGCTGGACATGCCAGCTTCATTGAAATCGAACTGGATGAAAACGGCTATATTTCCGTCACTGATAACGGACGCGGTATTCCCGTTGATATCCATCCACAATATGCAGATGAAGGTCTTTCAACACTTGAAGTGGTTCTAACCAAGCTTCACGCTGGTGGTAAGTTCAACAGTTCTGTTTATGAAACATCCGGCGGTCTCCACGGCGTGGGTATTTCTGTTGTGAACGCGCTGTCTGACGACATGTATGTCGAAGTTGCGCGTGACAAGCGCCTTTATCGTCAGCGTTTCTCGCGCGGCTTGCCACAAGGTGGGCTGGAAGAACTGGGCGAAGTTCACAATCGTCGCGGCACAAAGGTTTGTTTCCACGCTGACGCGCAAATCTTTGGTGATGATGTAAAATTTGATCCTGCGCGATTATACAAAATGGCTCAATCCAAAGCCTATCTGTTTGGCGGCGTTGAGGTTCGCTGGATCTGCGCACCATCTCTTCTGAAAGAAAACGGACCTATTCCTGCAAAGGACAAGTTCCACTACCCAGGTGGTTTGAAAGATTATCTTGAGCACACTTTGGGCAAAAACCACCGTGTTTGTAGAGACATATTCTCTGGCAAAAGTGAGCGTACCGGTGGCCACGGTTCGATGGAATGGGCAGTTGCCTGGCACGCAGGTGATAGCTCCGTTGAATCTTACTGTAACACCATCCCGACCCGCAATGGCGGCACCCATGAAGCAGGCTTTCGAATTGCCCTCACCCGTGGATTGAAGGCTTATGGCGAACTCACAGGCAACAAGAAAGCAGCACAAATCACCACTGATGACGTGATGATTTCAGCGATTGGCATGTTATCGGTCTATATCCGCGAGCCTGAATTTGTTGGCCAGACCAAAGATAAGCTTGCAACGGTTGAAGCACAGCGCATTGTCGAAAATGGATTGCGCGATGCATTTGATCATTTCTTGGCAGATTCGCCGCAAGAGGCCGCAAAACTACTTGAATGGGTGGTGGAACGCTCTGAGGAACGTTTACGCCGCCGCAAGGAAAAAGAAGTCAATCGCAAATCCGCTGTTCGAAAACTCCGCCTCCCCGGCAAATTGGCTGATTGCAGCCAAAACACATCCGAAGGTGCTGAACTCTTCATCGTGGAGGGTGATTCAGCGGGTGGATCGGCAAAACAAGCGCGAAATCGAAAAAATCAGGCCATTTTGCCCTTGCGTGGTAAAATCCTGAACGTTGCCAGCGCAGGACGCGAAAAAATAACCGCCAACCAACAGCTCGCTGATCTTATTCAAGCACTGGGCTGCGGTACGCGTACAAAATATCATGAAAATGACCTACGATATGAGCGCATTATCATCATGACTGATGCTGATGTCGACGGCGCGCATATCGCGTCATTGCTTATCACGTTTTTCTACCAAGAAATGCCCGAACTCATTCGTGAAGGACATTTATATCTTGCAGTTCCCCCACTTTATCGGATTTCCCAAGGTGGAAAAACACTTTACGCTCGGGATGATGCGCACAGAGCCGAACTGTTAGAGACCGAATTTAAAGGACGTGGCAAGGTTGAAATCGGACGCTTTAAGGGTCTGGGTGAAATGCTGCCAGCACAGCTGAAAGAAACAACCATGTTGCCGGGCAAGCGAACATTACTGAAGGTCGAAATCGACGACGTGATTATTGAAAACACCAATAAAGCCGTTGATGATCTGATGGGTACGAAGCCTGAAGCGCGTTTCAGATTTATTCAAGACAACGCAGAATTTGTCGATAATTTAGATATCTAACCGCTTAAGCCGCTTCCGAAGTAAGTGACAATGCAAATTGCTTGGCCATTTTGCGGCGCTGTGTAAATTGAATATTTTCAAGCATCATCAAAAGCTCGGCAATCGCTGTATCTTGATGTAATTCCCCGTAGAATTCTTCCATCAAATATTCAGTGATCTGATCTGCTGACATATGGTGATTTTTCGACGATGCCTTGCGCCACAATAAAGTTGCACTCACAAAAGCGGGGCAAATATCGGCTTTCAAGCCCGCTGACGTGTAAAGAGCGTTGACAACAGATGTGTGTCCATCGCCCAAAATTGCGCGAATTCGCGAGGTTGATTTGCCGGATAGTTTTTCAATGATTGTCGCAAAGAAATCGACATTTCCAATGGTTAAAACATGCATCAAAAATGCTGGTGTGAGCTTTCCTGAAATACGCAAATGCTCAACAAGAGCCAACATATCATCGCCTTGCGTTGTTTCAGCAAGTGAAATTGTTGCGTGAAAACATGCGTCTTTGGTGACATTCTCCAACCTATCTTTACCCATCAACGCGCCGACGAGCGGAGAATTAGCAAATGTGTTGGACAATTCCTCGACAAGCTTATGACGCGTATCAGATGGGAGATCACACCGTTCCAAAAGCTGGCTGCGGATTGGTCCATAATATCCAAAGCGTTCTGCAAGTCTTGAGATCGAAAGTCTGGCAATATGTGCATTCGGATTATCTAATAGCGCCAGAACAGCTTCTTTATCACCCACCTCAACAAGAGCTGCGCAAACCGAAGCACTTAAATAATCTCGCTTTGCGATGATGAATTGCTGAGAAAATTCCCCCTTGGCAATCAGATCCACCAAACTGTTGTCGCTCAATAATGGTGAAAACGCTAATATCGGCGCACTCACTTCAATTTGATCCTGCGCCAATGCTTTGATGATCATGGTGGGAACGTTAACAGAATGGGCTAAAACACTTGCCATTTCTTTACGAACTGCAGGTGACAAGTCCTCGAGCAGCAAAGCCATAGAACCTTCAGCAGCTTTCATTTCTTCAGTGGTAAAATGACCAGATATATAGGCTTCACACAGCGCTCTAACCGCCATAACGCGGGATTTCGTATCAGAATTTGCTGTCCATTGTAAAAACTCTTTGATGATCATTATTTACGACTCAATCCAATCCGATTAATCCAATTTGGATAGAGCCTATCGCCAAAAGGTTTACGATCCGTTCATCATGTTTATTAATCTTTGCTCGCGGTGAATTTTGTGCAGGATGGGATATTTATGCAAGATCTGATTTTTATTCAGAATTAGATTTTGGGCCGCTTGATTTCAAATACATCTTTAACAACCGCATAATCCATATATCCAAGGCGGGAAACTGTTTGTGTCTTATCAACACTTACGCGACCATCGATAATGACATCATCTTCAATATGAATGCCCATCACCTGTCCTGTGACCAGAAATGCGCCAGGATGCATGCCATCCGCGGTCTTTGGTCTGATTATATCTGTGACTTTGCATTCCAAAACAGCAAATGCGCCAACCACGCGCGGCGCATCAATAAGCTCACATTGGTGCGATGAGAGGCCTGACTTTTCAAATTCATCAACACCATGGTCATAAGGTGCAGAACTTTGGTTCATCGCTTCAATTTGAGAATATCCAACCATATTGACGCTAAATTCGCCGGTTTCTTCGCAGTTTCGAACACTGTCTTTTCTACCGCCTGATGCGAACATAACCAATTTGGGATCATCGGCGATGGCATTAAAGAATGAATATGGCGCTAAATTCAGGCTGCCATTAGCGCTTTTACTGCCAATCCAACCAATTGGTCTGGGCGCAACAATTGCCTTAAATGGATCATGCGCAAGGCCATGTTTATTTTCAGTCGTGTTATAAAACAATTCTTTATTCCCATTGGTGACGTGCAATCTTGCCTGCAGACATAATCAACTCATGCACCCAATTCCAGCCACTTTTTGATAATTATATAATTTCCCAAGACGAGATTCTGGTGTTAAAAGAACAATCAAATGTTCAAGATGTGTGTGGTTCATGTTTTTCAGACTTAAAGCATTGTTATCGATGGCATTATTATCCGTTGCGCTAACGGCCAATGCCTATGCTCAAAATAACTTCACGGTTGAACAACAGCCCAATATCCAATTGCCGGGCTTGCAAGATTTTTCACCAACTGAGAACCCAGCACAAAATTCAGCAACTGCGATCACTGTCGCACTTGAAGCCGTGTTGCAGGAAGAAGGCGCACCAATCCAAACCGGGCTCATATGGCGGGTCTTTGATCCAACGCCAGATGAAGAAGGAAAGCTCAGACTAATTGCCGCTGCAGAAGGCGGTTCAACTTCGATCGATTTTGAACCTGGTGATTACTTTGTGCATGTCGCATTTGGCCGCGCCAGTGTTACAAAGAAACTTTCCGTTTCTCCGGACGCAGAAATTCCGCCGCAAAGATTTATACTTGATGCCGGCGGTGTTATCTTAAAAGCCGCTTCTGGTGACAATACGCGTCTATCCCCTTCACTGTTGAACTTTTCCATTTATAGCGGTGAACAAGATGCTGTTGCAGACACGGATCGGCAATTGATCTTAGAATTCGTCAAACCAAACCTCATTGTCAGATTAAATGAAGGCACCTATCACATTGTGTCCAAATATGGCGATGTGAATGCGGTAACACGCGCTGACGTTCGTGTGGAAAAAGGTAAGCTCACCGAAGTTTTGATGAACCACCGAGCTGCCGAAGTGACATTTAAGCTTGTTTCTAAAGAAGGTGGTGAAGGTATCGCTGATACAGCATGGTCCGTTTACTCCTCATCCGGAGATATCATCGGTGAAATGGTAGGCGCGTTTCCCAGATTGGTTCTCTCAGAGGGTGATTACACCGTGATTGCGCTTCATCAGGAGAATGAATACCCCTTGGACTTTCACGTATCTCCAGGGAAAAACTCTGACGTAGAAGTTCTTCTAACCAATTAAAAATCCCGCCTGAACGGTTATGCGTTTCAAGCGGGATCTTATTTTTTTAAAACTCAGTTAGTCAGCCATTTTTCTCAGCAAATCAGGCGGTGTCGCCTCCAGCTTTAACGAACTTACAGCTTCTTCCAAAGACATAGGTGTCTGATCACGACTGCCCAAGCGGCGAATATTTACAGTGCGCTCTTCTGCTTCGCGTCGGCCACAAACAATAATCACCGGAACCTTTGTCACCGAATGTTCGCGAACCTTATAGTTGATTTTTTCATTTCTGAAATCAGTATCAACATGCAGACCAGCCGCTTTTAATTCCTTCGCAACTTCCAAAGCATATTCTTCTGCTTCTGAGGTGATCGTTGCAACAACCACCTGCAAAGGTGCAAACCAAAGCGGCATGTGTCCGGCAAAACTCTCAATCAGAATGCCCAAGAAACGTTCCATCGATCCGCAAATCGCGCGGTGGATCATCACAGGCTGGCGTTTTTCAGAATCGCTATCGATATAGAATGCGCCAAAACGCTCAGGCAGATTGAAATCAACCTGCGTTGTACCACACTGCCATTCACGACCGATCGCATCGCGCAAAGTATACTCAAATTTCGGACCGTAAAACGCGCCCTCTCCTTCAAGAATACCGGTTTTGATCTTACCACCTGAATTTTCTTCAATGGTTTGCAAAACCGCGGTCATGATCTCTTCAGCACGATCCCAAGATTCGTCACTACCCACCCGCTTTTCAGGACGAGTTGAAAGTTTAACAGTGATTTCCTCAAACCCGAAATCAGCATAAGTCGACAAGATCAAATCATTAATGCGAAGACATTCAGCTGTCATTTGCTCTTCAGTACAGAACACATGCGCGTCATCCTGAGTAAAGCCACGAACACGCATCAAACCATGCAGCGCGCCTGATGGCTCATAGCGGTGCACATTACCAAACTCAGCCATTTTAATTGGCAATTCGCGGTAAGATTTAAGCCCATGCTTAAAGATTTGAACGTGCCCTGGGCAGTTCATCGGCTTAATCGCAAAGACACGGTCATCTTCGGTTTGGGTCGCAAACATATTTTCGCGATACCAACCCCAGTGACCAGAGGTTTCCCACAAAGCCTTATCCAAGATTTGCGGAGCATTAACCTCATCATAGCCATGCTCATCCAGACGGCGACGCATATAATTGACCAAAGTCTGGAACATACGCCAGCCTTTTGCATGCCAGAAAACAACGCCGGGCCCCTCTTCTTGAAAGTGAAACAGATCCATTTCACGGCCAAGTTTGCGGTGATCGCGCTTTTCCGCTTCTTCAATCATATGAAGATGCGCATCCAGCTGCTTCTGATCAGCCCATGCAGTACCGTAAATTCGGGTCAGCATTTCATTTTCAGAATCGCCACGCCAATAAGCACCAGCAACCTTCATCAATTTAAATGCATTACCGATTTGCCCGGTCGATGCCATGTGCGGTCCACGACACAGATCAAACCAATCGCCCTGGAAATAAATCTTTAGATCCTCGTCACCGGGGATCGCATCGATCAGTTCGATTTTATAATCTTCACCTTTTTCCTTAAACACGCGTTTTGCTTCTTCACGCGACCAGATTTCTTTGGTGAACTTGTCGTTACGCGCAATAATTTCGCGCATTTTTTTCTCGATTTTCGGCAGATCTTCCGGTGTGAACGGCGTATCTTTGGCAAAATCGTAGAAAAATCCGTTTTCAATAACCGGGCCGATGGTGACTTGCGTGCCAGGATATAATTCCTGCACAGCTTCAGCCATCACATGGGCAGCATCGTGACGAATAAGTTCAAGCGCACGATCATTAGTGCGGGTGATGATCTCAACGGTGCCATTGGTTATTGGATCAGTCAAATCCTGCATAACGCCATCAATAGCGATCGCGACAGATTTTTTTGAAAGTGATTTTGAGATCGATTCTGCAACATCACGGCCGGTTGTACCAGCATCGTATTGTCGTTCAGAACCATCAGGGAATGAGAGAGTAATGGCGTCTGCCATGGGGTATGCTCCTTTATCCAGTCCCGCCTACAAATGCGGGTGGTTGATATTATTCAGCTTTGAAAGCTGGCCGCTTTTAACGTGAGGACGTTACAAGGTAAAGCCTAAACTTCATTGCGAGCAAACAGATACCAAAGCTTCCTTGCGCCCAGCTCTCGCCTGCCGCTATTTCTCGCCGCCCATATTTATTTCCGCCCCCAAGGTCATTTACGCCAAGGCAGCCACCAACGGTGTTGCGATGATAGCTCTTCGGGAACTGGATCATGTCCATGCGTGCCAAAGGGTCCGCATTTAACAACGCGAATAGCTGCCAACCAGCCGCCCGTCCACAAGCCATGCCGCGCAATCGCCTCATATCCATATTCAGAACAAGTGGGCAAATGCCGGCAAGAATTGCCGATAAATCCTGATAAAGTCAGCTGATAAAGACGGATAAAACCAACACCCAGCAATCGTCCAGGAGTTTTTGGCCAGCTTCCTTGCCAATTTCTCGACAATGAGCGTTTTTCAAGGGGCTTATCCATGTCCAAGACTAAACAGCGACTTTTGCATGCTCGATCTGGTCTAAAGCATCCACAACCGCATCAAAAGTCAGCATGGTTGAAGCATGGCGCGCGCGATATTCTCGCACTGGCTCAAGATATTTCAAATCCTCAAAACGACCTTCAGGTGGCGCGCCGTTTTCTTTTAACATCGCCCACATTTGATCGCGGACTTTGCGCAACTCATCAGGTGTTGCACCAATAATATGCTTTGCCATAATCGATGATGTCGCCTGCCCAAGGGCACAAGCTTTTACGTCGTGACCAAAATTTGTGACCAAACCATTGGAAACTTTGAGCCAGATTTTTACTTTGGAACCGCACAATTTTGAGTGCGCAATCGCTTCAGCATCCGCGTCTTCTAGGGCGCCGATATGGGATATATTTCCCGCAAATTCCAATATCTTAGCATTATAGACTTTATCTATCATATCATTTCCAAAATATTCACTCGAATTTCAAGTTATAATTACTATATAATGACTTGTGTCGGAAAGACAAAACACATAAAGACCAAATTGATATTTTAAATTTGTTCCCTGAAGGAAACACTCAAAAGTCGAATATCAGGGTTTCGGAGTTGAAGATGGACGCCATTGTTAAAAACATATTAGCCAACAGCACTGAGCTTGGTGAAGTTGAAAAACCTTCTCGCGAAGAAGCTGAAGCGGCGGTTGAAACTCTACTTCGCTGGATCGGTGAAGATCCCGCGCGCGAAGGTTTGCTCGACACGCCAAAACGGGTCGTTAAGGCCTATGAAGAACTTTACGCTGGCTATGAAATGGATCCCGATGAGGAGCTATGTCGCACATTCGAACAGGTATCAGGTTATTCTGGTGCAGTTACCATTCGCGATATTCCATTCTTTTCGCATTGTGAACACCATATGGTGCCAATCATCGGCAAAGCACATGTGTCTTATTTGCCTGACGGAAAAGTTGTCGGCTTGTCAAAAATTGCACGTGTAGTTGATATCTTTGCAAAACGTTTGCAAACGCAGGAATCTATGACTGCACAGGTATCGAATTCGATCACAGAAGCACTTCAACCCAAAGGCGTTGCTGTTGTGATCGAAGCTGAACATATGTGCATGTCAATGCGTGGCATTAAAAAACACGGCTCTGTTACTGTGACTTCATCCTTTACCGGTGAATACGAAAACAATACAGACGAACAATTGAAATTCATGGCGTCGATCGGCAAAAGCTAAACATTATGACCATCAGTTTTCAATCGCCTTCGAGCGATAAAAAAGTTCTCGAAGCAGAAGGTCCCTTCACACCTAAATTTGATGAGAAAGGTCTTGTGACAGCTATCGTTACAGATGAAAGCGATGGCCAGATTGTCATGCTTGCCCACATGAACGCCGAAGCTTTGGCACTCACCATTGAAACAGGTATCGCACATTATTATTCGCGCTCTCGGCAGGCATTGTGGAAAAAAGGCGAAACATCCGGCAATCTGCAAAATGTAAAAGCCATGTATACAGATTGCGACCAAGATGCGGTTATCATCGAAGTGGAAATGACAGGCGATAAAGTCGCCTGCCACACAGGGCGAAAATCTTGTTTTTATAGAAGTGTTGAAGGCATTGGATCAGATGACCCGAAGCTGGTTTTTGCTGAATAGATTTTAGCCTGCACCAATATAGGCTTTAATTTCTTCCGCTTCGCGCTCCACTTCACTCATGCGATATTTAATCACATCGCGGATGGAAATAATCCCGCTTAGCTTGCCATCATCGACAATGGGAATGTGACGGAACCCACCTTTCGTCATGATTTCCATAACCTCCATCACGCTCGTTGTCGCCGAACAGGTTTTTACATTCTTGGTCATGACCTTGGAAATCGGGTAATCGATGGCATCTTTACCATTTTCGGAAATCGTGCGGACAATATCTCGCTCGGAGAGAATTCCAGCAACTTCTTGACCTTTAGAAGACACAACAACCGCACCAAATTTATTACCAGCTAGAAAATCAATAGCTTCAGCAATTGTTTCGGTCGCTGCCATAGTTGAAACACTATAGCCCTTCTCGTCCAGGATCTGTTTAACAGTCATTGCTTCCTCCTCATAATTTTGACCAAATTTAAGTCTCGCTGATAAACAGCGACATTACGAAAAGGGAAATGCCTTAACTCGGAAAACCACCCTTTCCGATAGACTCACAGTGTACCGCCATTTTTGACAAACTTGCAACTTTTACCAGTCTTTGTGGTCAAATAGGTTAAAGAAAAGGAAACCAAACAAAAAGCCACCTATATGCGCTTCCCAGGCAACGGAGCTTGCATCGCCTGATGTGCCAAAGCCAAGTGCAGGTAATAAGCTGATACCAAACCAAAATCCTAAATAGACCAGCACGGTCCTATTTTGCAAAACATCCGCAAAACTTTGGCAGGGTAGAAAATGTGCCTTTTCTCTGACAAATCGGCCACCTAAGGGAAACGCAAACCGAGCTGCGGCGCCCATAAGCGCAGATACAACGCCCGATGCTCCCACAACAGGAATGGCCTCCCCCCAATTCAAAGCCGCAAAAAATGCAACCGAGGCAATCGCCGATAACACCCAGAAGATCACAAAACGAAAGGCACCCAAACGTCTTGCCACAACCGCACCAAACGCGGCTAACCAAAGACTATTCACCGCAAGATGACCGTAACCTCCATGAATAAAGGAATAAGTTACTGGGCTCGTAAAATAGGCCAAATTCTGCTCAGAAAACGAAAATAGATATCTTTGTGTGATGAAGGCACCATTGATAATCAAAGTTATATTTTGCTGATCATTTAGCAAAACATCGCGCACAACCTGCACGACGACCATGACCAACAAAAACAACAAGATTACATTTGGAAGATTAAATATCGGAGGATTTGGCTGCACGTCATCTTGATTGTGTTCATTCACTTGATTCATTAAATATTCCGATATTTCAACTGGATAGGTAATAGCCCTATCTATCTCAGATTTACGATAAAAAAAAGGCCACGGAGCAATTCTAAAAAGAAGCTCACGTGGCCCGCGACCGTTATATTGGTCAATTTAGGGGTGCTAGTATTTCCATATGGAAGCCTGAACACACATTGCCACGGCATCGCCATCCTCGCAAGCGAAACCATTTATTAACCTTAACGCACATGATTTTCACCGTATTAGGCAATATTGAACGAATAGATTGCAATATATGCTAAGATTAAACAAAGACATTTTTGTGTATTGAGTAAAATAGTCATGCGACATCAAACAAGTAGAGAGCTTTTCCAGTATTGGAATTTGTTGCGAGGTGAAGACCCCGCCCCGTCTCGGCATGTGTTTGAACCTGCCTATATCGGCAATATTTTGCCATCTGTATTTATGCTTGAGCTGATCGGCGACATCGCCTCGCTGAATTTGGCTGGCGGTGATATGTGCGCAATCTTTGGTGAAGATCTGAGCGGAAAGTCATTTTCTAGCCTTTGGTTAAATGGTGTTGAACGCAAACCAAGCACTATTATTACCCAATGCGCTACAGAACAAAAACCATTTGTGATTGCCGCTGACGGCCTTTCAACACACGGAACAGTAAACAAGTTAGAAATGATTCTGCTCCCTCTTGTCAGTGAAGACGGTAAGTTTGATCGCGTAATCGGTTCGCTTTCGCTCATGAACCAGGGCTTCCCGGCATCGAATAAACATATTATCGGCATGTCACTCACAGCCATCAGACAAATTGATAAAGATACAATACCTGTTGATTTCAATGCGTTAGGTAGCGCTGTCGCGATTAAATCTGGTGGGAAAATTGCAGAAGACGCGAAACAGATTGGACATCTTTTTGTCATCGATGGCGGTGTAAAAAACTAATTCCAATTTTGGTGCAATTATATCAATCGTTACGCGTAAAACTTACACATTATTAACCATAGTCTTTTAGTTTAAAAATCAAATTTAAGAGCTTGGGAAAGATAGATGCTATCGGCAGCACGCAGAGACATTGGCACTGAAAACGAAGAAGCGAATACTTTTTATAGTGTGAGCGTAGAGCTTCAGGGTCGCATGATGCGCGAAGATTACACCGAACAAAAATGCTTCATCAGCCAAATGTCCCCAGCCGTCGCATTTGTCGAAGCGACCCACCTGCCCGAGCATGGCGAACGCATAATTGCATATATCGAACAGATCGGTCGTCTTGAAGGCCATGTGATTAAAGTCTCCAAGGATGGCTTTGAAGTTTCAATCAATGCCACGCCTCGCAAACAAAACAAATTAGCGGCTCAATTGACCTGGCTTGCCAACAAGCATGAACTGGGCATGGAAGAAGATCGTCGACACGAGCGGACAACGCCACGTAAGATGAACTCTGAAATCAGGCTTGAGGATGGTCGCACTTATCCAGTTAGAATTATCGACCTATCAGTATCAGGGGCCGCGTTTGAAATTGATGTGAAGCCTGAGGTTGGATCGTTAATCTGGCTTGGTTCGATGCAGGGTCGCGTAATCCGCCATTTTGAGACCGGTATTTCAATGGAATTTCTCAATATTCAACCCATTGAAGAGCTTGAAAACCGTCTTTAAAGCTCTCAATCGGCATTAATATTGCCATACATATCGCGGTTTTTACCGCGATTTTTTTTGCCTAAAACAGCGCAAGCGGTCAAAAAAACAAAAAAATATCATTTTTTTTGATTTTTTTTATTGCCCTAAATCCCAAGATTTTCCCCGTTCTCTCAGCGCCATCTGGCAAAACACCGTAATTTCACGTCGTTTCAATCTCCGGTCTGTCTATGTAACCAACGAATTACAGAGATGGCTCTATCCCTTACGACACAGGATGTTGCGCCAAATTAGCTACAAATTTAGCTAATTTTTCTGAAAATACACCTCTATTTTAAACTAAATTAAGATTGCATTTGAATTGAAACAATCACAAATTTATCTATATTTTTCAGATATTTAGCATCGAATTTTAGCGCCGAAATTTGGCCAATTTAAAAAACGTGCTGCCATATTCCTTCCCATAACGGGGAGAACGAAAATGGTTCAAATCAAAAGCACAATAAAAACAGGTGCGCTCTTATTAGGACTTGGAGTTGCGTCTTTAGGAAACGCGCATGCAGCGCATGATTATTTAAGTCCAATCAGTCAAACAAACCCACCCATTGGGCATTACGAGTTTTGTAAAGCCAATCCACATGAATGTGGTGTCATCGGTCGGGACCAGGGACCAATGCAGCTAACGAGAAAAGCATGGGACAAGATGCTTAAAATCAACACTGCAGTGAACCGGAAAATCAAACCTTTGACTGACATGCAAATTCACGGCGTTGAAGAAGTCTGGTCTTACCCGCGCACAGTTGGTGATTGCGAAGACTATGTTCTGCTCAAACGCGCAAGTCTTATGAAAGCAGGTTTCTCGCCTGCGGATCTTTTAATCACGGTTGTGCTCCAACCAGACGGCTCTGGACACGCTGTCTTAACGGTGCGCACGGATTACGGTGACTATGTGCTCGACAATCTGCGCAATGACGTACGACTGTGGCACGAAACAGGCTACCGCTTTATCAAGCGTCAATCATCAGAACATGCTGGTGCATGGATGAAACTTGGCGGCGGCAATAGTGGAGCTGTTGGTACCACAAACTAGATTACATGTCTGTCTTTCCAATGCAGGGGACAAATTTAGACAGATAGATTTTTGATAAGTTCAGTTTCCTGAGCCTGACCTTATCCTCGTCCCCCCTATAAAGGCTCAGGTTATTGCTGGTCCGCGTCTGTCCCATGCGGACCAGCACTTTTATTTCAACGCATTTAATCGATACGCTTTAGACCTTTTGCAAATCTCATTGCATTGTCTACATAATTTTGCGCACCCGCGCGCAAGGCTTCCTCTGTCTTTTCATCAATTTGCCTGATGACTTTACCTGGCGAACCTACAACCAGTGAATTATCTGCAATCACTTTGTTTTCAGTAATGAGAGCCCCAGCACCAATAATACAGTTTTTGCCAATTTGAGCGCCGTTCAACACGGTCGCGCCCATGCCGACAAGCGTGTTGTCACCAAGCTGACACCCGTGCAAAATTGCGTTATGGCCTATTGTGCACCCCTTACCAACAACAAGCGGAAATCCCATATCCGTATGAAGGGTACAGTTTTCCTGAACATTCGTGCCCTCGCCGAGGCTGATCATCTCGTTATCACCACGAAGAACAGCGCCAAACCAAATTCCAACCCCTTCAGATAGTGTGACCTTACCCATCACTTGCGCATTGTCTGCAATCCAATACGATCCCTCTTGCGGAAGGTTCGGCTCAATCCCGTCTAAACTATATATTGGCAAAGCTAATCTCCCATCTGTCTCGTCACCCAAGAGGGTTTTGTGTTATTATTGCCCAACACGAGCAAATTTAATAATCTGCCGATCATAATGATGATTCTGGTCACAATCCAACTATAAACTCTAAAAGTCGATGTTCGACCGGTGCTGAATGCTAGCTCATGAATAATCCAAACAATCCCGCGCACAAACCTTTGATCACCCCCAAATTTGCTTGGCGTGTGGCATATGTGGTTGCAGCATTGCTTGCCATTACTCTGATCATTCATTTAGCCGGAAAATATTTCAGCAGCTCCATTATCAAGGCTGGCCACACCGACGATACGCAGCAATATTCTGTTGTCATGGGGCAAAACACGCTCAATATTTCTGCCAATTCCATCAGATTTAGCAGCCAAAGGCGAAATGGTGTTGCGGACGGGATAAAACTATATCTCTCCTGGCCTGAAATGGCTGGATATACCGATAAAACCAAACATAAATTCAACGATATTGGTGCGAACTCGTCACTGATTTTTATCGATATAGGTTTTTCAAACAACCAAGTTGATATGTCGTCCAGATTTGAGCCGATATACCGTAACTTTATCGAAGGTGCGCCCAATCCGGGTCCAGACGGATTGGTTTATTACAAAATGAGCGCTCAATCTTCTTATAGCGGCGAGATCCTTTATACACAAAGCATCACCCGTGAGCGCCCTTTTGTTATAAAATGCCTGCAAAACAAACCAGGCCTCAGCGAAACATCTGCAGGCTGTCAACGAGACATAAATTTCGGTCAAGGCCTACGCCTCACCTATCGCTTTTCCGAAGCAAAGATTGCGCAATGGCGAAGCATCGAACAGCAAGTATTGCTGTTCGCTCAAAAAATATTGAAATAGTCAGATTATGAAAATCTAAGCTTTGTCAGGGTCTTCAATTCGAATGACCTGCGGCGCAGCTGTGAGATAGCCTTCTTTTTCAATAAATTCGACTGTATCGCGTACTGCTTGTTCTGTTGTCGCATGAGTGACGAGAATGACGGTTTGGTTATGCGAGCTTGAGCCACCATTTTGTGCACGTTGCACAATCGATTTTAGTGAAATCGACTGATCAGCCATATGCGTTGCGATATTTGCAATCACGCCAGCCTTATCTTCAACCGAAAGACGGATAAAATAGCCGCCCTTATGCTCACGCATTTTCGCCCGTTTATATTCGATCAGTTCATTAACAGGATTGCCAAATACAGGCGCGTGCTGCGCACCCTCGCGACTTTTCGCAATATCAGCCAAATCACCAATAACGGCAGAGGCTGTGGCCATACCACCTGCCCCAGGACCAGACATGACGAGTTCACCTAAAAGGTCTGTTTCAACTGCAACAGCATTGGTAACACTATCTACTTGCGCCACAAGGCTATGTGTCGGCACCATGGTTGGGTGAACACGTTGTTCAATGCCAGTATCGGTTTTTTGAGCCACACCAAGCAATTTGATGCGATAACCCAATTCATCCGCGGCATGAATATCATCAATGGTGATATTGGTAATGCCTTCAAGATAAATCTCATCGGCGGCCAATTGTGTGCCAAAAGCAAGACTTGTAAGCAATGCCAGCTTATGTGCTGTGTCATTGCCTTCAATATCAAAAGCCGGATCTGCTTCGGCATACCCCAGTCTTTGCGCATCTGCCAAACAATCCTCAAAGCTCATATTGTCGGCCAACATGCGGGTTAGGATATAGTTACAAGTCCCGTTCATAATGCCATAAACACGCGAAATTTTGTTACCAGAAAGTGCTTCACGCATGGCTTTGACAATTGGAATGCCACCGGCAATCGCAGCCTCATAATTTAAGATGACGCCTTTTTCTTCGGCGATCTCAGCAAACTCCATACCATGCTTAGCAAGAAGCGCTTTATTGGCAGTCACAACATGGCATCCGCGCAAAAGCGCCGCCTTTACAGCCTCGTAAGCCACACCATCTTCGCCGCCGATCAATTCAACAAGAACGTTGATATCTGCTTTCTCGGCAAGTTCCACCGCATTATCAAACCAGGCTGCTTTGGATAAATCAAAACCGCGGTCTTTATCTTTATTGGCAGCGCTGACTGCCGTCACTGTCAAATCTTTGCCGCAACTCTTAGTCAAAGTTTGCGCTTTGGTCTCCAACAATTGCCCAAGCGACGAGCCAACAGTGCCCAGACCAGCAATACCAATTTTTAGACCATTTGACATGAGATATCCGTTCAATATGCGATGTATTTAATGTGTTTTGAAAAGAAAGATTGACTTTGCCGGAAGGTTTAATGCGCCTCAGGGCAATGGTCAATCTTCATTTTGTGGAATATTGAGACCTAGCGTCGGGAGTTGAGATCAATCACGTTCTCAGCTTCATCACCACTCGCGTCGACTTCCGCAAAGAACTTCTTGATATTGCGCGCAGCCTGACGAATACGATGCTCATT
>JAHDFS010000196.1 GCA_020628035.1 Rhizobiaceae bacterium | reverse complement strand
CTGCGTGGTCAAAACAACGTGCAGGGCGCTTGTGATATGGGTTCCTTCCCACACGAATTGCCGGGCTATCGCCATATTTCTGGCGAAGCAACACGCGACATCTTTGAAAAGCTCTGGGGTGTGGAACTTAATAAAGAACCAGGTCTTCGTATTCCAAATATGTTGGATGCTGCGGTCGATGGGTCTTTCCGCGGGATTTACATCCAAGGTGAAGATATCTTGCAATCAGATCCTGACACAAAGCACGTTCAAGCTGGTCTTGCGGCGATGGAATGTGTGGTCGTGCATGATCTTTTCCTGAATGAAACAGCCAACTACGCGCACGTCTTCTTGCCAGGTTCAACATTCTTGGAGAAAGACGGCACCTTCACCAATGCAGAACGCCGCATCAACCGTGTGCGCAAAGTCATGAGCCCGAAAAATGGTTTGGCTGACTGGGAAGTCACACAAAAGTTGGCGCAAGCCATGGATGCGGATTGGAATTACAGCCATCCATCTGAAATCATGGATGAAATTGCGGCAACCACACCAAGCTTTGCCAATGTGTCTTATGACCTCTTGGAAGAAAAAGGTTCTGTTCAATGGCCATGTAATGAAAAAGCGCCAGAAGGCACACCAATCATGCATTTGGATGGCTTTGTGCGTGGTAAAGGGCGGTTCATCTTGACCGAATATGTGGCAACGGATGAGAAAACTGGTCCGCGCTTCCCGCTTCTTCTGACAACGGGTCGGATCCTGTCGCAGTATAATGTGGGGGCGCAAACACGCCGGACTGAAAACTCACAATGGCACGAAGAAGATCTCCTTGAAATTCATCCGCATGACGCTGAACAACGCGGTATTAAAGAAGGTGATTTCGTCCGTCTTGCTTCACGTTCAGGCGAAACAACATTGCGCGCAACGATCACAGATCGTGTGGCAACGGGTGTGGTGTACACCACATTCCACCATCCTGATACACAAGCCAATGTGATCACCACCGACTTCTCTGACTGGGCGACCAACTGTCCAGAATATAAAGTCACCGCCGTGCAAGTGAGCCCATCAAACGGACCATCAGAATGGCAAATCGGCTATAATGAGCAAGCAACGCAATCGCGTCGTATTGCTTCAGTTGAGCCTGCTGAGTAGAATCTGCAGAATCATGAGCGAAAAGAAGCCACATATTTCCGATAATGCGCCGCGTCGTATGACATTTGCGCATGTCTCGCGCACCATTGAGCGGGATGGGAAAACTGTGGCAGCTTCGCGCGCAGTACCAGAAGAAGTGCCTGTGGCGCTGACCTTTGGTGGCACAACTCATGCTGTGATGATGTCATCTCCATCTGACTTGGAAGATTTTGCCATTGGATTTTCACTCTCTGAGCGCATTATCAGCCACAAAGATGATATTACTTCCATGGATATTGTTGATGTGGGCGAGGGGCTTGATATTCAAATGCAGCTTAAGCCTGATCTGCAATCTGAATTTGCCGCAAAGCGACGTGCCATGGCAGGTCCTGTGGGATGCGGATTATGCGGGATTGAATCCATTGAAGACGTGATGCGTGAATTGCCCGCGCGCGCAGACAATGATTTTTATCTTGAACATTCAAGCATTGCAAGGGCGATTGATCAGCTCAATGATAAACAGGAAATGCGGGCTGAAACCGGTGCGGTCCATGCCGCAGCCTTTATCAATGCAGATGGTGATATCAAAGCTTTACGCGAAGATGTGGGCCGTCACAACGCGCTTGATAAGGTCATCGGATCGATTGCGCGCGAGGAATTAGACGCGTTTTCCGGTGCGATTGTTATCACAAGCCGAGTATCGGTTGATTTGATCCAAAAGGTCGTGGTTTCCGGTGCACCAATTTTGATTGCTGTATCGACACCAACAGCGCTTGCCATTCGCACCGCAGAAGATGCCGGTTTAACGCTGATAGCGCTCGCGCGAAAAGATAGTTTTGAAATATATACGCGGCCGGATCGAGTGCGATTGCCGCAGAATAAAAAAGAGGAAAATGCTGATGTCGCATGATTTAGATGCAGCTCAAATTCGCGCTAAAAACGATGCGAAACTCATTCGCATGGGCAATCAAATCGCAACGTTTTTCTCTTCACAAGCGAGCGATACGGGTGGCGAGGACGTTGCGGAACATATCAACAAGTTTTGGGAACCACGTATGCGACGTCAATTTTTTGCACTCGCCGACCAATCAACCGACAAATTTCATGATTTGCTAAAAGCGGCCATTCCGCATATCAACAAGCCTGAAGAATTAGAAGAAAGCTAGTTTCTGCGGAGGGCGCGTTTTGGATTGGCGTAATAATCGATTATGCGAATTGCTCGGTATTGAGCATCCTATTATTCAAGCACCAATGGCCGGTGCAACAAGCCAAGAAATGGTGGTTGCCGCCTGTAATGCCGGTGCATTGGGTTCACTCGGCAGCGCAGAATATACATCTGAGAAATTAGAAGCAGAATTTGCATATATTCGTGCCAACACGAACGCCCCATTTAATGCAAATTTCTTCACCCACGATGAGCCAGATATAGATGCGGAGAAAGGTGCGGCTGCCCGCAAGCGTCTAGCACCATGGTATGATGAATATAGTTTTGAGAAAGTACCTGAAGCAATCCCTTCAAGCCGTTCTTTTAATAAAGAAATATGTGATTGTATATGCGCGTTAAAACCTGCTGTTGTGAGCTTTCATTTTGGCCTGCCAGATGCGGAACTTGTCGCGCAGATTAAAGCGGAAGGCATTAAAATTCTCTGCAGCGCGACATCTGTACAAGAAGCCGTTTGGCTTGAGCAAAATGGCGTTGATGCCATTATCGCGCAAGGCTTTGAAGCTGGTGGGCATTCGGGTTGGTTTATGGACCGCAATGGCGCGGATTTGACCGGCATGTTCGCATTGGTGCCGCGCATAGTCGATGCGGTATCGGTACCGGTGATTGCCGCAGGTGGCATTATGGATGGGAGAGGGGTGGCAGCCGCCCTCGTCCTGGGTGCATCAGGTGTTCAAATGGGAACGGCATTTATTTCCGCGCCCGAAAGCCTGGTAAGCGATGTTCATAAAAACGCAGCGAGCAATGCCTCTGGCGATGATACAGTGCATTCAACTGCATTTTCAGGCCGCAAAGCGCGAACAATCGTCAATAGATATGCGCTAGAATTTGCAGATGTGAAAGATTGGCCAGATTTCCCGATTGGTAATACGCTCAGCAAACCTTTGCGCAAAGCATCATCTGATGTTGGATCACCAGATGCTATGGCGCTATGGGCAGGACAAGCTGTGGGTTTAAATCAAACAAAATCCACCGCTGAGATCATTGAAGACGTCGTTGCCCAGACCAAGGGAATCCTGGGTAATATGGGCTAATTGGCCGGATGTTACAGTTTTGGATCACCCAGATTCATATAAAGATTATCCCGCAAAATTCGAACCGCTTTGTTGATTTCTGCAATCTTTTCAGGGCTTAAGTCGGATTTCGCTAACAGCTCACTGGCAATACAGCCAGCATCAAACTGCAAGTCTTTGCCTTTTGAGGTGAGGGACGTGATCACTTCTCGTTCATTTTCTGGATTGCGTTGACGCCTCACAAAACCGGATGCTTCAAGACGTTTGAGCACAGGTGTAATTGTGCTGAGTTCAAGGCTGAGATCACGTGCGATTGAACCAACAGTTTGTCCATCTTCCTTCCATAGAAGATTTAAAACCAGATATTGCGGATAGGTGATACCCATCTTATCGAGCAGCGGTTTATAGGTCCGCTGGATGGCCAAACTCGCCGTATAAATCCCCAAACAGATGTGATCATCAAGGCTTGGTGGCGCCGAATAGATGTTGATCTCGGTCATGAAACTTACCCATATAAAATACTTATTGCGATAATTATTATCTTGACAGGCTATTGTCAATCACATAACACTTATCGCGATAAGTATTATAGCATGTCTCAACAAGGATGATCGAAATGTCAGTCAATGTACTCTACACAGCCAAAGCCTTTGCCACTGGTGGACGCGATGGATATGCGCAAACAGAAGATGGAAGTTTTAAGGTCAAGCTTGCAACGCCAACAGAACTTGGTGGCGACGGCAATGGCAATAATCCAGAGCAGATCTTTGCGGCTGGATATTCAGCTTGTTTCTTAGGTGCAATGAAATTCTTCGCGTCACAAAACAAGCATCTCAGCGTGCCTGAGGACGCAAAAGTTTCAACTTCGGTTGGCATCGGTCCACGAGATGCTGGTGGCTTTGGCATCACAGCCGCAATTGAAGTTTCATTGCCTGGCGTTGATGCAGAAG
>JAHDFS010000034.1:5438-25844 GCA_020628035.1 Rhizobiaceae bacterium | reverse complement strand
GCAAAAAGCAATGGCTTAAATCAAAAAGCTAAGAAATTGATTCAAAAAGGCCCGCAAAGTTTACTATGCGGGCCTTTTTAGTATTTAAATTTGATTTTTTCTAAAGAAGAGCTTTTACAGCTTCAACGGCCGCATCTGCTTTTGATGCGTCAGGACCACCGGCTTGCGCCATATCAGGTCTACCGCCGCCACCTTTGCCGCCAACAGCTTCAGAAGCGGCTCTGACCAAATCTACAGCACTGAATTTATCCGTCAGGTCATCTGTGACACCCACAACAACGCCAGCTTTGCCGTTATCAAGGCCAACAAAGACCACAACACCCGACCCAAGTGAGTTCTTTCCGTCATCGGCAAGTGCTTTTAATTCGCGGCCACCAATGCCCTCAACTACTTTGCCAAGGAATTTAACACCATTGACCTCATCGGGCTGATCGCCTTTTGAACCACCGCCCATCGCCAATTGACGTTTGGCATCGGATAGCTCTTTCTCAAGCTGTTTACGCTCTTCCAGCAATTGCGCAACACGTGTCGCCACATCTGATGGTGTCACCTTCAATGCAGCCGCTGCTGCTTTTAGGTTTTGTTCCTGAGTTCTAAAGTATTCGCGTGCTGCATCACCAGTGAGCGCTTCAATACGGCGGACACCTGCAGATACTGCGCTTTCGCTGACAACAGTTACAACACCAATCTCGCCTGTATTGGCGACATGTGTGCCACCACAAAGTTCAACAGAGAATTGGCCTTCATGGTTTGAACCTTCAACTTGCTCACCCATTGTGACCACGCGAACTTCATCGCCATATTTTTCGCCAAATAGCGCACGAGCACCCGCTTCTTTCGCATCATCAACACCCATTACGCGGGTGGTAACTGGATTGCTTTGCAGCACCACTTCATTTGTCATGCTTTCAATGGCTTGTAATTCATCATCGCCAATTGGCTTTTGATGCGAGAAGTCAAAACGCAGACGATTTTCAGATACAAGCGAACCTTTTTGCGCAACATGCTCACCCAGAACCTGACGCAAGCTTTCGTGCAGCAGGTGCGTGGCAGAGTGATTGCGGCAAATATCAGCGCGGCGTTCAGCATCTACCTCTAAACGACCTGCATCACCGGTTTTGATCGCACCTTCTTTAAGTTCTGCATGATGAACAAACAGACCATCTGCCTTTTTTGACACCGAAGAAACCTGAGCAACCGCCCCATTTTCAAATACGACTTGGCCGCTATCGCCAATCTGACCACCCATTTCAGCATAAAACGGCGACTGATTAAAAACGAGATCAACCTTCTGACCTTTGCTGGCTTCTCCAACCTCTGCACCATCCATGGCAATCGCCTGCACAACGCCTTCAGCAAGGAGTTTATCATAGCCCAAGAATTCGGTTGTACCCACGCGGTCAAAGACTGAGAACCACACCGCTTCAGATGCAGCATCGCCGGAACCTGACCAATTAGCGCGGGCTTCGGCTTTTTGTTTTTCCATGGAGGCGTTAAAGCCTTCAACATCGATCTCAATTGAGCGTGCACGCAATGCATCCTGCGTTAAATCAAGCGGGAAGCCATAAGTGTCATAAAGCTTAAATGCGACATCGCCCTTAAGTTCATCACCTTCAGACATGCCATCAGTCGCTTCATTAAGCAGTTGAAGCCCGCGACCAAGCGTACGTTGGAAGCGCACTTCTTCGATCTCAAATGTTTCTTTGATGAGATCTTCAGTTTGGCGCAATTCAGGGAATGCATCACCCATTTCAAGCACCAAACTTGGAACAAGCTTATGCATTAATGGCTCTTTTGCACCCAAAAGGTTGGCATGGCGCATGGCACGACGCATGATCCGGCGCAAGACATAACCGCGACCTTCATTGGAAGGTAAAACACCATCAGCAACTAAGAAACTACACGCGCGCAAGTGATCTGCAATCACGCGATGGCTTGGCAATTGATCGCCTTCAGCTTTAACACCTGTTGCTTCAACCGATGCATTGATCAACTTTTCAAACAGGTCAATCTCATAGTTATTGTGCTTGCCTTGTAAGACAGCTGCAATACGTTCAAGACCCATACCGGTATCAATTGAAGGTTTCGGCAAGCTCTGACGCTCTTCCTTCGTCACTTGCTCAAACTGCATGAAGACGAGGTTCCAAATCTCGATAAAGCGATCGCCATCTTCTTCAGGTGAACCGGGAGGGCCACCCCAAATGTGATCGCCATGATCATAGAAAATTTCAGAACATGGACCACAAGGGCCAACATCGCCCATAGACCAGAAGTTATCGCTTGTTGAAATGCGGATAATCTTATCATCGCCAAAACCAGCAACTTTCTTCCACAAACTGGCAGCTTCTTCATCTTCTGAAAAAACAGTCACGAGCAGCTTGTCTTTTGGAAGACCATATTCTTTGGTGATTAGATCCCAAGCATGGGTAATTGCCTGTTCTTTGAAATAATCGCCGAAGGAGAAATTTCCAAGCATTTCAAAGAAAGTATGGTGGCGTGCGGTATAACCCACATTATCCAAATCATTGTGCTTACCACCAGCGCGTACGCATTTTTGCGATGTCGCAGCTGTTTTATATGGACGTTGTTCAAGGCCAGTGAAGACGTTTTTGAACTGCACCATACCGGCATTGGTAAACATCAATGTTGGGTCATTTTGAGGTACCAAAGAACTCGAAGACACGATCTCATGCCCCTGCCCTTTAAAGTAATCCAAGAATACCGATCTAATATCGTTTACGCTACTCATATCCGTCTTAAACTCCGCTCGCTACGAGTGTGCGTTTAATATGCACCCCATGCTGATCAATCGTGGATTTTTCTTAAATTCGAAAACCAATTATATCAACCATATAATGGCGCTAGAGAACTATTCTAAGAGAAAATCATATATTTTTAGGTGTCCGGTTTGATGTCTTGTCTCAAAAACTAAAAAAGCCACCCAATTTAGGTGGCTTTCAAGCTTTATGACTTAGACTGTGAGCGGATCGAAACTATTTCTCACCACCCGCTGCAGCATCATCTTCCTGACCACCTGCAGGATCATCCAACAATTGCTCAGCAATGAGACCCGCATTCTGGCGCAAAGACAATTCAATCTCATCGGCGATCTCGCGATTATCAGCCAGGAACTGTTTCGCATTCTCGCGACCCTGTCCCAAACGTTGGCTGTTATAAGAGAACCAAGAACCTGACTTTTCAACAATACCGGCTTTCACGCCAAGATCGATCAATTCACCGGTCTTAGATGAACCTGAGCCATACATGATATCAAATTCAACTTGTTTAAACGGAGGCGCCATTTTGTTTTTAACGACTTTAACGCGGGTTTGGTTACCCACAATTTCATCGCGATCCTTCACAGCACCAATGCGGCGAATATCAAGGCGAACAGATGCATAAAACTTCAGCGCATTACCACCTGTTGTCGTTTCAGGTGAGCCGAACATCACACCGATTTTCATACGGATCTGGTTGATGAAGATCACCATGCAGTTTGATTTTGCAATAGAAGCCGTCAATTTACGCAAGGCCTGGCTCATAAGACGCGCTTGAAGACCTGGCAGGCTGTCACCCATCTCACCTTCAATCTCAGCACGCGGTGTTAATGCCGCAACAGAGTCAATAACCAAAACATCAAGCGCACCAGAGCGCACAAGCGTATCGGTGATTTCAAGAGCTTGCTCACCTGTATCAGGCTGAGAGATCAACAAATCTTCAAGATCAACACCAAGCTTACGGGCATAAACTGGATCAAGCGCATGTTCCGCATCGATAAAGCCACAAATGCCACCATCTTTCTGTGCTTCTGCAATTGTTTGCAGCGCAAGCGTTGTTTTACCAGAACTCTCAGGACCATAAATTTCAATAATTCTGCCCTTAGGTAATCCCCCGATACCAAGCGCAATATCAAGACCGAGTGAACCAGTTGAGACTTTCTCGATCTCAACAACATTCTCATTCGATCCAAGCTTCATAATTGAACCCTTGCCATATGAGCGCTCAATTTGTGAAAGTGCTGCATCCAGCGCTTTACTTTTATCCACCGATTTTTCCTCTACTAGTCGTAAGGAGTTCTGTCCCATGATCTGATACCTCTAAGTTTAAAACCAACCGCTTTATCCAAGCGCCAACTTAACTTAAATGTACTCTATTTGTTCTCATTTGACAATACCCATTTAAGATACTGATTTATAATAATAAAATTACTTTTGTTCTTTTTTTGTACACGGGCTTTTTGTAAAACTTCTCATTCAAACCCATCTACATTAAACTCGTATAGGTGATGATATACGATTCGTGAAAGGTATGTAGTTTTGAATCCTGTTTTAGTCATTGGTGGCGCACATATTGATCGAAAAGGCGCTATGGAGGAAGACTATATCGAAGGCGCAAGCATCCCTGGCACAATCGAGGAGGCCGTTGGCGGTGGCGCGTTTAATGTGGCAGCGAATTTGTCACGATTGGGATTTGACGTAACTTTTATCTCGCCAAGAGCGAAGGATGCAAATGCAGCTTATGTAGCTGAGACAATCAAACCCCTTGATATCAAAGATCAGCCGGTGATCTGCTCGGGCAATACGCCAAGCTATACGGCACTTTTAGATCGCCACGGCGAACTGATTGCAGCCCTTGCAGATATGAAGCTTTATGATGGTTTAACGCACGAGGCATTTCTAACCGCGCAGGTTAAAGATGAACTTAAGAAATGCGAAATTCTAATCACTGACGCCAATTTACCCGCAGAATTGCTGATCGAGATTGCCAATCATATTCCCGATGATTGCAATTGGTATGCGATTGCGGTCTCCCCTGCCAAAGTGGTGAGATATCTGCCCGTGCTGAAGCGAATGAACTGCCTGGCCATGAACGCTAATGAAGCAAAGGCCATCACAAAGACATCTGACATCGGAGATACACCCCAAGCGCTCAAGCAATTGGGATTACAGGGCGCAATAATCACCCAAGGCGCAAAAGATATTATTGGCTTCCTAAAAGGTCATGCGCCAATCACATTAACACCCTCCCCGGCAGCCGGCATATTAGATGTCACAGGCGCAGGTGATGCGACACTTTCCGGATTTGTGACCATGATTGAGAAAGATCATACAATAAAAGATGCATTGGAGTTTGGAATGGCAGCCGCGCGGTTGACAATCGGCATAAAGGGTGCACAACACCCCTCTCTTACTCATGACCTTGTTCAACAAGAACTTGAACAATCCCAATAACAAGGTAATCAAATGCAAACTCAACTGGACATTATTTTTAGCGCCGAAGTCGCAGAAGCGCTTGATAAAAACGCACCTATCGTTGCGCTTGAATCCACCATCATAACCCACGGCATGCCTTGGCCAGGCAATTTTGAAATGGCAACTGGTGTCGAACAGCTCATACGAGATCATGGCGCTACGCCTGCGACAATTGCGGTTTTAGATGGCAAATTACATGTTGGGTTAGAACGTGAAGCTATTGAACAATTGGCAAAAACACCCGATGCGATGAAGCTCTCAAGAGCCGATTTTGCATTTGCCATTTCGCAAGGGAAAACCGGCGCTACCACCGTTGCCGCCACCATGATGGCAGCTCATCAAGCTGGCATCTCTGTTTTTGCGACAGGCGGCATTGGCGGGGTTCATCGCGGCGCCAGTGACAGCTTTGATATTTCAGCTGATCTACAAGAACTTTCAAGAACACCTGTCATTGTTGTTGCGGCAGGCGCAAAAGCTATCTTGGATGTGCCGAAAACGCTTGAAGTATTGGAAACCAATGGGGTGCCTGTTGTCACACTCGGTCAAGATGAATTCCCAGCTTTTTGGTCATCAAAATCTGACCACACATCGCCATTGCGCGTTGATAATGTTGAAGATATCGCAGGATTTGAGCATGCAAGACGCCAATTCCAAGACCATGGCGGTATGCTTGTAGGCAATCCCGTTCCAAAAGACGCCGAGATCCCGCAGGATGAAATGAGCGATTTTATCGAGCAAGCACTATCTGATGCAGATGATCAAAACATAAAGGGCAAAGATGTAACACCGTTTTTGCTCGCCCGTATATTCGAACTTACAAATGGCAAAAGCTTAGAAACCAATATCGCACTTGTGCGCAATAATGCAAAAGTCGCAGCCCAAATTGCTTGTGCGCTCTAACCATTACACGCAAAGAAAAACCCCGACGATCCTTCGACCACCGGGGTTTTGATAATAAGAAATTTTTGACCGATTATGAAAGCGGTGACAGCTGAATTTCTACGCGACGGTTCGCAGCGCGGCCAGCGTCGGTGCTATTGTCAGCAATCGGGCGAGTTTCACCAAAGCCTAGTGTACGGAAGCGACGAGCATCCACACCTGACTGAGACAGATAACCAGCAACAGATTGAGCACGTTGTGTCGATAGCGTTAGGTTAAACGCGTCTTCGCCTGTTGAATCTGTGTGACCATAAACGTCAACCAGAGTTTTGTTAAACTTAGTCACCACAATCGCAACACCATTCAGCGTGTTTACGAATTGTGGCTTGATCGCTGATTTGCCAACATCAAATGTAATATTTGATGGCATGTTCAAGATAATTTGGTTGCCATTACGTGTAACGGTAACACCTGTTCCTTGAAGTTGCGCACGAAGCTCAGCTTCTTGTTGGTCCATATAAGCACCAATCGCGCCGCCTGCCAGCAAGCCGACACCTGCACCAATCAATGCGTTTTTACGATCATCACCACCAGCGAGAAGGCCAAGACCAGCACCAGCTGCCGCACCAAGGGCTGCGCCCTTTGTTGTATTGTTGACTTTTTGCTGACCCGTAAATGGGTCAATTGAAGTACAGGAAGCAAGAACTGCGCCTGCAACTAGAGCCGAAATAATCTGGGCTTTCATTAAAATTCCCCTTCATAGAATTTGTTTGGATCACCTATCCTCTTCAAATAAGGCATTAAGATGAACTAATTCTTTATGAACGCATTGAAACAGATACAATTTTAATTATCAAGCATATCACGAACGGCTGTGGCCAGCTGTTTGAGAGAAAACGGCTTCGGCAAGAAGCCAAATTTCGCCCCTTCAGGTAGGTTTTTCGCAAATGCATCTTCCGCATAACCAGATACGAAGATGAATTTAATATCAGGATAATCCTTACGCAATTCACGCAATAATGTCGGCCCATCCATTTCAGGCATCACAACATCAGATACCACAATATCGATTTCACCGTTGAGTTCTTCCAAAATCTCAAGCGCTTCAACCCCAGATCCAGCCTCGTGCACTTCATAGCCGCGTGTTTCCAACATACGTTTCCCGCCGCGACGAACCGCCTCTTCATCCTCAACCAGCAATACAACGGCTGAATCGCCAGTTAGATCAGCGGACTCAGACGTTTTCTTACCAGTGTTTGCATCTGCCTTTGAACCATCATTTGCAGCCGAAGGCGCAGCCTGATCTTCACTTTCATCCACTTCTTCTATGTGGCGCGGAAGGAATATTTTAAATGTCGTGCCCTTACCAACTTCAGATTCAGTATAAATGAAACCGCCGGACTGTTTGACAATGCCATACACCATCGACAGGCCAAGACCTGTGCCTTTACCCACATCCTTAGTGGTGAAGAAGGGTTCAAAGATTTGCTCAAGAACTTCAGGTTCAATACCGGTTCCTTGGTCTTCAACTTCGACGAGGACAAAATCCCCCTCGCTCATGCCGCGATAATTCAGCTCTTTGATTTGAGCTTCCTCAACATTGGAAGTCCGAATAGTAACGGTACCGCCATCAGGCATGGCATCGCGCGCATTAACAGCCAAATTGACGAGAACTTGCTCAAATTGCCCCAGATCTGTTTTCACAGGCCAGACGTCTTTGCCAAACTCAACATCCAGCTTCACATTGGTGCCGGTTAACCGATCCACCAACATGCGTAAATCGCCCACAACATCAGTCATAGATAATACCGATGGGCGCATCGTTTGTTTCCGCGAGAAGGCCAAGAGCTGACGGACCAATACGGCAGCGCGATTTGCATTGCGCTTAATTTCCATCAGATCCGCAAAATCACTATCCGCCGGACGCGATGACAACAACAAATGATCTGACGACAGCAAGATAGCGGTCAAAACATTGTTAAAATCATGCGCAATGCCGCCTGCCAATGTGCCAACAGCATTCATCTTTTGCGTTTGCGCCATTTGTGTTTCAAAAGCTTTTTGCTCTGTTGTTTCAACAACATAGATTATCGCTTTATCGCGAGCGTTCTCGTCACCCTGTTCAATCACAGCATTCACATAGAACCTAAAATACCGCTCATCATCTTTCGGGTGGCGCGCATCAAAGGGAGGAATATTGCCTTGTTTATCAGCAGCTTTTTCAAGACAATCTTTGTAAGATTGCACATCATCATCGCGAAAGAGCGTTTCTAGTCGAACACCTTTTTCGATATCAAGACGACTGATAATGCCATCAAACATCTTTAAAAACGGCGCATTGGTTCGTAAGATTTTACCCTTCGCATCAATCGAAGAAATGGCCATAGGTGTGTTGTTAAAGAACCGCGTAAAACGCATTTCAGCTGCCGCAGGCGACGTATTTGCACCCGGTTCGTCCTCACGCTTAACAACAATGGTACGACTTTCACCAGGTGCGCCATCGCGCGTGGTGGAAACCTTGTGAACCAATTTTACCGGAAGGCTTTGACCATTCTTTTTCAATAAATCCAAATCAAGTTGGGCTGTTCGATTGAGCCCAGGTTCTGCCTGAACGGAATTGATAAGTGCAATGCCCTCTCCAGCAACGATTTCAGGAATTGCGATGGAACCAGACACAAAGCTGGTCAAATCAATCGCCAGCCAATCAGCAAGCGTTGCATTGATATATAAAATATTCCCGTCATGATCGGCTGAGAAAAAGCCCACTGGTGCATGATCAAGATAATCAATCGCATATTGCAATTCTTTAAAGACGCGCTCTTGATCGGATCGATCACCGGTAATATCGCTCAATTCCCAGGCAATAAAGTCATGTTTATCTTCGTTTGAAAATGGTCTAGCCGACAGGCGATACCAATGCGGATCAGAATCTTCAATCGACGCATCTAAAGCCGCTGTTAGCCTAAACTCTTCTTGCTTGGATTGGCCCTCGCGAATTCCGCTGGTTAAACGATAGACCGCTTCTGTGGCAGCCGGATCATGCCCAAGTAAAGCGCTGATGGATTTAAGTTCCTGATCGCTTCGAGCTCCCACAAGTTCGCGATAGGCACTATTTCCATAAATCACACGATCTTTTTGATCCGAGATCAAAATTCCCTGCGGCTGACTATCTAAAATTTCAAACGCAAAAGGATCTGTTTTGGGTTTGGGTGCAAATCCAATCAGTCCCGTGATCAACGAAACAAGAAAAAAGATCCCTAAAATGCCAAGGAGCCCGAGCCCAACCAGCAACACACCGCCATCGATTTGATCCCGATAAAGAAAAAAGAAGACTGAAAATGCTATCATTGCAAGTGCAACGATGATGAGTTTCATAGCGGATTTAGATTTTGTCTGGTGATCCATATTTTATTCCGACGCAGATCAGTTGTTAATCACGTCTACCCCCTCGGATAGCTCAAACAAAGATGGCAGGCAAAATCCACCTCTCATTTCAATATGTAAGCTAATTTTTCCACATCGGAAGGGCATTAATAAGATATCCCCACGCCTTTCGCGATTTTTTGCCAAGAATCAGCTATAACTCCATTCCCATACGATCTTATACTCAACATTGCGTAGATGATACGCGTAAAATTTAGGTGCACCATGACTGAGACAACAAGCGATCCAATTGGCAGTCTGGTATTTGCATTGATCATTGTCGGGGTTGCCATCGGTCTTTTTGCAGTGATCGCATTCTTCTTCAAAAAGAAGTTCAATTTGGCAGCGCTTGGCCAAAAATTAAACGCAGGCTCAAGACTTTCGGTTGTTGAAACCATCGCCGTTGATCAAAAGCGTAAGCTCGTTCTCATACAAAAAGATGGTACTGAACACCTTGTTTTAGTGGGTGGACCAACAGACCTGGTTATTGAAACCAGCCAAGCGTCAAATCTTCCACAAAGCCAGGCTGACGTTCCAGTGCAGGCGCCAAGCGCTGTAGCTGCACCAGCCCCTGCCCCAACAACAGAAGAAGAAGCTATTGATTTCTTTGACAAAGCACGAGATCGCATCTTTGCTCAACAAGAGACACAAGCACCTGCTGAACCAAAACCTGCAAAACCTTTAATGCGTGATGATACGGATGATTTTCAAGCGGTTTTGCAGTCTCAGCAAAATAGCCAGCGTGCACAACCATTAGAACCAATACCCGAAACGGCTGAAGAGCGGGTAAATAAACTAAAAGCACTATTAGATGAAGCGCAAAAATCGCGCCTCAACAAAAGCTAAATTCCAAAAAAGCTCGACTTTATTCGTCGCGATAAACTTTTTCGCGACGCTCATGACGCTCTTGCGCTTCAATTGACAAAGTCGCAATTGGACGCGCATCAAGACGTTTGAGGCTAATAGGCTCGCCAGTATCTTCGCAATATCCATATTCACCCTCATCAATTCGACGAAGAGCTGCATCAATTTTTGCGATTAATTTGCGCTGGCGATCACGGGCACGGAGCTCAATCGCTCGATCTGATTCCGATGATGCTCGATCTGCAACATCTGGGTGATTTGAACTCTGTTCCGCCAAATTCCCCATAGTTTCGCGTGCGCCTTGCAGGATTTCATTCTTCCAATCGACAAGCTTTTTCCTGAAATAGGCAGATTGACGTGGGTTCATGAACTCCTCGTCGTCAGATGGCACATAAGATTCCAATTTTGAACCGTCACTCATGATCTGTTTCCCTAAACTTAACGCCTTATTGAGCGCTGTATAACCAGTGTCGGACCAGCTTACAAGTAGTAAAAAGTTGATCACGATGGTCTGACGCGCTGCTATGTAGTGATTTTCTGTGACAGTTAAATGATAAAACCTGCATGAAATCTCTTAAATCACTCATTTAACACACTATATAGTGGTTAAAGATTAATTCTGATTTCGATATTATTCACAGATTTGATAATAATTTGAGATTAATTTTTGCGGATTGAATATACTGGAGTAGTTTTGTCTGAATATTCGGCAGTATCACGTTTAGCTGAAGAGGCTTATGGTGTTTTCGACACCGCAACCTCCCGTGCTAAAGAGATTTTTCAACCGACAGTCCGCCTCGGCGTAACGGGCTTATCGCGCGCTGGAAAAACGGTTTTCATCACATCACTTATCCACAATTTAATCCATGGAAAGCGGCTTCCCTTCTTCAATGCGAAATATTCTGGCCGAATCTCCAAGGTCTATTTACAACCGCAGCCTGACGATGACGTGCCACGTTTTGCCTATGAGGGACACCTTAAAAGTTTAACTGACGAAAGGTTGTGGCCGGAATCTACGCGATCGATATCGCAATTACGCTTGACCATTGAATATGAGACAACCAATTCCTGGGGAAAGATGTTTTCGCCAGGCAAGCTCAACCTGGATATTATTGACTACCCCGGCGAATGGCTGTTGGACTTGCCATTGCTTTCACAAGATTTTGCAACATTTTCCAAAAACGCTGTTGAAATGGCAAAGTCTTATCCACGCTCAGAGCTGTCTGGAAAATGGCTCGACTTAGCGGGTCAAATCGACCCTGATGCAGATTTTGAAGATCCCCCCATCATCGAGCTTGCCGAAGCCTTCTCCACTTATCTGAAAGATTGCAAACACGATAAGCGCGCTTTTTCAACCTTGCCACCTGGGCGCTTTTTGTTGCCAGGTGATTTAGAAGGTTCGCCCGCCGTGACCTTCGCGCCGCTTTTAAACATCGAAGGCATGACCGCAAAACCAAATAGCATGCTGGCGATTATGGAACGCCGTTTTGAAAGCTATAAATCAAAAGTCATTCGCCCTTTTTATCAAAACCACTTTGCACGGCTCGATCGGCAAGTCATTTTGATCGATGCGCTTCAGGCGCTTAATGCAGGACGCGAAGCTGTGGTCGATTTAGAGCGCGCCCTTGGCGATATATTACTGAGCTTCAACACAGGTAAAAACAGCTTTCCCTCTAATCTGTTTACACGGCGTATTGATAAAATTCTTGTGGCTGCAACAAAGGCTGATCACCTTCATCACGAAAGCCATGATCACTTGCAAGCAATCGTCCAAAGACTGGTCAATCGTGCGCTTGTAAAAATTGATGCAACCGGCGCAGAAGTTGATGTGTTGGCCATGGCTGCGATCCGCGCGACCAAAGAAGCAACCCATAAAGATGGTGACGATGAATTCCAATTGATTGTCGGCACGCCACGCGAAGGCGAACAATTGGGTGATGAGACATTTGACGGCAAAACTCAAAAAGCTATATTTCCCGGTGACTTACCCGAGAATTCGGATTCAATTTTTAAGGTGGTTGATTCAGATCATGAAGAAGAATTTGACGATTTAAAACATCTCAATTTTGTCAGATTCCGACCACCTGCATTGAATGCCAACGCCCCCAAAAATGAAATTGACATACCCCATATTCGACTTGACCGCGCACTTGAGTTTTTGATCGGAGATCGTTTGCTATGAGTAAAAAACCAAGCCGTCGCCCAGCATCTTTTTCTGTTGATGAGCCTAAACCTGAGAAAAAAACGGATCAAACCAAGCCAACAAAACGCGCTGCCAAATCGGTTGATCTGGATGAGAAAAAGATCGAATTAACACCAGAAACAGAAGACATTTTTGCGCTTGAAGCGCTTCCCATTGATGAAGAAAACATCTCAACAATTGAGGCGGCACCGACCAAGAAATCCTTCTCCTTCGTCAAACTTTTCCTATCTGGCCTGACCATTTTGATCGGTCTTGCGATTGGACTATGGGTTGATAATTTAATCGCTGATTTATTTGCACAATCCACTTGGCTTGGATGGGCCGGCCTTGGTCTAACCGCCATAATGGTATTGGGACTGATCGGTCTCATATGGCAGGAAGTCTCCTGCTTTATGAAGCTCAATTCTGTTGGCGATTTGCGCGAACAAACGGGCAAAGTAGACAATTCCACACCTATTCGTTCAGCATGGAAATTGGTCAATCGGATCACAAAAGCTGTATCTGACAACCCAATGACCTCACAAGGTCGGCAAGCCATCAAGGACCTTGAAAACGAGGTCATCGACAGCGTCAATTTGATTGAGTTTACCGAAAAAGAGCTCTTTAATACGCTTGATCAACAAGCAACCCAACTGATCACTGCATCAGCAAAACGGGTATCTGTTGTGACCGCCATCAGCCCACGCGCGCTGATTGACACAGGTTATGTACTTTTTGAGATGGTGCGCCTGGCGCGACGTATCTCTCAGCTTTATGGCGTAAGACCCGGCTTTTTCGGCACCTTTAAATTGATCAAATCCATTGCCATGCATCTTGCCGTGACCGGCGCAGTCTCGTTGGGCGATAGCGTGGTGCAACAAATGATTGGTGAAGGTGTTGCGGCAAAGATCTCAGCCCGCTTCGGAGAGGGTTTTGTCAATGGTTTGATGACCACAAGATTTGGCATTGTGGCCATGGAAGTATCGCGCCCCATGCCCTTCCGAGCTCGAAAACGCCCCAGCTTGGGTGACTTTTTGAACGAATTAAATGTGCTAAAATCATAAAAATTAAGAAATATGCTGCTTTCTGTAGCATTTCGTGATCAAAGCTTGTCGATTTTTGACACTTTGCTTACCATGCATTAACCATTCCAAGGCAAATTCAAGGAAGTGTTAACCGTGTTTGGTGTTTCTATGTCTAAATTTTTGAACCGCTTGGTCGTCGTCATTGGTCTCGTAATCGCTGCAGCTTGTACTGTGAGCGTAGCAAATGCTGCAAATGACAGAAAATTCTTTGGTTCTGTGGAAGGGACATGGAAAGGTCCTGGCAAGATCGTTGCCGGCAAATATAAAGGCACCAAATTTTCCTGCTCACTTGAAGGCACCCCAGTTAAAGGCAAATCCATTGGCGTATCTATGGATGGCAAATGTCGCGTTGGTGTCTTTAATCAGCCAATGAATGCAGTGATTACCAAAGCAGGCTCATCTTATCGCGGTAAATTCCTAGACGGCGCCAAGGGTAAGGGTCTGGATATTGTTTCAGGTCGCTTTAACCGATCACGTGCGGTTGTTGGCATTAACCGAAACAAACTTAATGGCACAATGGTTGCTGATTTTATTGATGACAACACGATGAATGTCACAATTTCTGTAAAAGTTGGCAAATCACTCGTACCGGTTATCGGTATGACGCTTAAGCGCAAATCATCTCGCAAAACTGCGATGAAATAGGCTCAAACCTAACTTCTTCATTCCAAAACCATCCAATTAAAATACTTCAAAGCTGATATGGCTTGATGGGATGCCGACTTCTTCCAATCCCATTTTAATCTTCGATTGGAATTGAGCAGGACCACACAGCATATAATGGGTGCCAGGTGTTCGATTGATTTCAAGAATAGATTGCGCTGATAACCTGCCAGCTTGATCATAGTCTTGACCCTTCACATCATCTCCCTTTGGCCGGCTATAAAATATGTGCTGTTTCGCGTTGATATGATTGTTGATTAAATGATCCACCTCGCGGCGCAACACATGCGTGTCGCTATTTTGCGTAGCATGAACAAACCAAACTGGCCGGTTTTCATTTTTCGCCAAAGCTTCATGAAGCATTGAAATCATAGGCGTTATCCCCACACCAGCGCTGATCAGCACAAGTGGTGAATGGTCATCGGGGATAACAAAAGTGCCTGAAGGAATAGACGCATAGATCATGCTGCCAACATCTACGGCATCATGCAAAAACCTTGATGCGAGACCCAATTCTTCACGCTTAATAGTCAATCGATATTCGTTTGGCCGCGCTGGATCCCCTGACAAAGTATAGCTGCGTTTGGTCATTCCATTTTGTCCAGGAATTTGAATTTCAATCGGCAGATGTTGCCCTGCTTGAAAGCGCGGTAATGCACCTCGATCTCCCGCAGCAAGATAAAACGAGGTTATATCCCCTCGCTCTATCTTTTTGTCGACCACGCTCAATCTAAGAACAGATCTGCCTTGTGCGCTCCACCTTAATGACAATGCATTGGGACGCTCCAAAACCTGATCGATGTTCACTTTGATTGCACGCCTTGCATTAAGATCCGCAGATGTTTCACCGGTCCAATCCACTTGTGCATGACCTGAAATCTGCAACAATCCACCAGTTTCAAAATCAACAAACACCAGACCAATGCGATTATCCAGCAAGAGATTGCCAATGGTGTTGAAAAAATTGTTTCCAGGATAATCAGGGATTAGCAATGTTTGATGATCAACAATTTCAACAAAACCTTTCGCCCCGCCCCGATGCGACGCATCAAATCCACTGGAAAAGTCATCCTGATTTCCGCGATGGCCAGTACCGATAAAAAGCGTATCTGAAGCCGCAATCATATCCATTTGCAAAGATGAAAGTTCGGTGCTGCTTTGCGCAGTTTTAACCGTTGTCGCCGGCACCCGAGTATAACCACGCTCTGTAATATATTGCGGGCAATTACCGAAAGATTGCTTCACCGTGATCTGATATGCATCATCTTTCTTGTGTAAACGACCACTAAATCGATTTCGCCGGCGCGACGCCAATTCTATCCCAACAACCCCAATTTCAGCACCATCGTTAAAACGCTCCGATAAAGGATCATGCGCATCTATCTTCGTGTTCATCACCAATGAATTGGGATCAGGAGACGAGATAAACCCCTCCTCACCTTCCAGCAAGGTCACCCAAATATGTCCAGTGGCATCTTCACTAGAAACGACCAGGAACGGAAGCGATTGATAAAAATCTCGATGTTGCGCCGGTAAAAACTTGCGGATGAAACCGCCTGCCCAGCTTGCGACATTACCAACACCTGCGCGCTGCTGCGCTTCAAGTTCGCCTTTATGGAAAGGGTTTATTTGTGCGATCTGATCCATCGGTTCATCTTTCAAATGCTGGTTTGGTTGGCACATTGCGCCAACCAGAATTCGATATTTCAAGAAAAAAGAGCTAGGCCAGTTCAGGGATTGGCGATGTCACCATGCCCACAAAACCAGGTTGTGCTTCCACTTTACTGAGCCACGAGCGAACATGTGGATATGGCGCCAAATCCACACCACCTTCAGGAGCGTGCGCAATATAGCTATACGCAGCAACATCCGCAGCGGTGATCTCAAAGCCGACCAGCCAGGATTTTCCATCCAGATGCGCGTTCATGACTTTTAAAAGACCATGCGCTTTTGACACTGCATTGGCGTGATCAATTTGCGCACCAAACACTTTGACCAAACGCGCAGCGCATGGACCAGAATAAATATTGTCTGCTGCAATGGTCATCCAACGCTGAACTTCGGCCGCAGCTTTAGCTTCTTCCGGCAACCAATTTGAATCAGATGCATAAGTCTTGATCAAATACGTTAATATTGCATTGGAATCTGCGAGTGTATAACCATCATCGTCAATCGCGGGTACCAGCCCAAACGGGCTGATCTTCAAAAAATCCGGCTTTTTATGCGCACCGCCAGCCATATCCATATCTATGGTCTCATAGGGCAGTTTGAGCAAAGACAGCATCAATTCTGCTCGGTGACAATGCCCGGATTTTGGGGTTCTATAAAGCTTGATAGGTTTCATTTAAATTTTCCTTTTTTATAAGCCCAGATCAGTTAATCCGGGATGGTCATCAGGGCGCCGGCCTAAAGGCCAGTGAAATAGTCGTTCGTCTTCTGAAATCGGTTTTTCATTGATCGATGCATGCCGCGCGGTCATCAAACCATTGGCATCAAATTGCCAATTCTCATTGCCGTAAGCACGAAACCAATGGCCGCTATCATCATGATATTCATAGGCATAACGTACCGCGATCCGATCTTCAGAAAATGCCCAAAGTTCTTTGATAAGCCGGTAATTGAGTTCCTTGTTCCATTTGCGGGTCAAGAATGCAGCAATCTCTGCCCGGCCTTGCGGGAATTCAGCTCTGTTTCGCCATTTACTATTCTGGGAATAAGCCAATGCAACTTTTTCAGGATTTCGGCTATTCCAACCATCTTCAGCAAGGCGAATTTTCTCAATGGCTGTCTGCCGATCAAAAGGCGGAACCGGTTTACGGATTGTATTTTCTGTCATCATTTGATCCTTCATCGCATCGTCAAATTCTCGTTTTACGCTCTGGGGACAATCTAATTTGCATCAAATATCAAATGAATATATGAAATATAAAACACATTATTTTGGATTTTGATACTAATAGGATGTTGTTCATGGATAGATTGCAATCGCTGGAAGTGTTTGTTGCCGTAGCCGAAACGGGCAGTTTTGCCGAAGGCGCCCGTAAAATTGGCTTAAGCGCCCCTTCAGTCACACGCGGTGTTAATGCGCTCGAGGCAAGATTGGGCGCGCGGCTTTTCACGCGCACCACCCGCCGGGTCAATTTGACTGAAATCGGCCAATCCTATCTTGAGGATATACGCCTCGCCCTCTCCCAATTAAGCGGTGCAGACAATGCGGCGGCAGGTCTTGCCAGCAATCCCATAGGTAGACTTAGAATTACCTGCCCAAACGAATTTGGTCGCATATATATTATGCCAATCCTAACGGACTACCTTGATCAATATCCTGACGTGAATGCCGATATTGTTATGGTCGATAGGATCGTTAATATCGTTGACGAAGGCTATGACCTGGCAGTCCGCATTGGCCATTTGCAATCTTCAGGATTGATGGCCATCAAAGTGGGGCAAGTTCGGCGCATGTTATGCGCTTCGCCTGCCTACATTGAAAAACATGGCAAACCCTCACATCCATCTGAGTTATCGCAGCACAATATCATTGCCAATGCACCAGCAAGCCGAACTGTGGAATGGCGATTTGACGGCCCAAAACCCGTTACAGCCAGCATTAAACCCCGGCTTTCAGTCAGCAGTGTTGCCGCATCCATATCCGTTGCGCAAAGTGGCTGGGGGATCTGCCGAGTGTTGTCATATCAGGTGGGCGATGACATCCAGAACGGAACCCTGGTCCCGATCCTAGAAGATTTTGAACCCGATCCTCTGCCAATCCAGCTCGTACATGTGGAGGGACGAAGCGCACCGGCTAAATTGCGATCATTTTTAGATTTTGCAAGCAAACGACTGCGGACAAATATATTGCTCAATGGATGATGGTGATTTCATCTAACTGCACCTGATTTATTGGTAACAACCTTTTATGTCACTCGGTTTATCTCAATCAATTGCAGATCTAAGACCAATCATATAGGTCTTGTTCAACGCAATCATTGAACAAGACACATGGCACGACGAAAATACGGTACAAATCTCCCTGCCCCTTTTTTAAAGAACTTAAAAATCGTCTCGGAGCAATTTGCTGAAAAGAAAGGCTATCCGTTTAACCTGCCTTGGCTTGATCAAGGGCGTTTTGAGCTAGAATTTAAATCGCCCGTCACAATCATTATCGGTGAAAATGGAACTGGAAAATCCACTCTTATTGAAGCAATAGCCGCTTTAAGCGGATATGATGAATCCGGTGGAGGCAAGGGTTACAAACCGGTTGATCACTCCAAGGCTATAGATAAAAGTGGTGCAGAACTTTCAGAAGTTTTGCGCGGAGCATGGCTACCGAAAATTACCAATGGTTGGTTCTTTAAAGCAGAATCCTTTTTCTCCGTCGCCCGTTATCTTGACGAAGCAGCATTAGATGATCCGATGGGCGGGCCGCCACCCGATTTTCTATCCTGGAGCCATGGTGAAGGCTTTATCCGCTTTCTTGAAGAGCGAATGTCCCGCCAAGGCATCTATTTTATGGATGAACCGGAAAGCGCGCTTTCCCCCAAACGGCAATTGGAACTCTTGCGCATATTGAACAAAATTCAACAAAACAAAAACGCGCAAGTGATTATGGCAACGCATTCCCCCATACTTATGGCCCTTCCCGGCGCCAAGGTGTTGGAAGTCACGCGATTGGGTCTCGAAGAAGTTGATTACCGCGACACCTCGCATTTCAAACTTTACCAATCTTTTGCATCCGACCCGGAGCAATTTATCAATGACATGATTGTTGAAGACGAGGATTAACGATTATTGGGTGGCAAAAAAGGGACCAATATGTGGCTGTTCGTGCGTAAATGCCATGGTCCATTTCATATTGTGATGAGAGACATAAATATCCAAACCCAACGCTGTTAAATCAGGATAGATGTCTGCCTCGCATTGGTAACACCATTTGAGATTTTCATTAAATAAAACAAATGGCGCTGGCCATTGACCAAAATATTCGCTTAAAGCTGAGGGCCCTGATTTCGACGCAGCGAAATCATAGCTAAAAGCATGCCAGCGAAACCTCTCATGAACCCAATTGCCAGTCGTATCTTTCACTTTTTGCGCAAAAACCCGATCCCATTTTTTAACGATCATCTTGGCCTTCGTGTCCTCAAGAAGCGAAAAATTTACACCGCAAGATAATAAATATTGTTCGATGTAAATTTGATCTGAAGCGCGCGCCATATTTAGATCCACGCCAAACTCGTTTTCAGAAATTGCCTTGCATTTGCCACTTCAATTTGACCATGCGCCATGACGACATGATCTATATCTCTGTACAAGAGTTCTTTCTTGAGCGCTCTGAGTTTCTTACGTTGAATAAATGACAATCGCCAATCAAGTGGTGCATGGCCCTTCCCAACAACAATACCCCACCTTCTTGCAATCCATCGCTGCCAACCACGCCATTTCTCCTTCAAAAACTCTTCTTCGAAATTCTCAGAAAAGTCCGCCATGATGAGCGTTTTAAATGGCTTATGAAGAAACAAAATTTCATCCATAGATAACGAACCTTGAACGTGGAACAATTCAAACTCATCATTCCATGCATCTGGCGATTGCTTAGCTAAAGGTTGTTGAAACGAAAGATCCTGCCTCTTATCCTGAATTGACTTTGGGCCCCATAAAAGAGCTGATGCATATTTTTCATGCCAATCGGTTAAGTATAAATGATGCAGTTTATTAGGACTGATAAGGTGTTTGACGCTCCCAAGCTCATCAATCCATTGGGTCAGATCATCGGTTAAAGTTATAGGAGACCAAATCCATAAGTCACCATTTCTCAAGCGAATAACTACACTGCGTGTTGGATAAGCAAATCCATGAAAATCAACGCATTCACCCTCAACGATCCAGACGTTTTCTGCTAGCTCATTCAGCATGATGCGCGCGTCCCATTGTCGGTTTCACAAGGTTCTCAACCATATTGAGTGTTTGATGAAATGCTTGCTCTGTCTCCTCCTGTGTCAACGATTGCGAGTTTAATGCAAACCACTTATCGATGCTGCGTATTAATCCTTTCAGCATTTCC
>JAHDFS010000034.1:0-5338 GCA_020628035.1 Rhizobiaceae bacterium | reverse complement strand
GCCAAGATGCGGTTGAGCGATGCTCCTTCATAACCATGAGCAATAAATTCATCTTCCGCTGGATCCAGCAATCTTGCACGTTTATCCATATCTAACGCCCAAAGTCTTTCTGATTGTTCTGTCACGCCTTTTCACCTCAAAAAGTATATTGCACATTTTAGACCAGTGGTCTAAAAAAGCAACAATGAATTGACGATAAGTTAAGTTTGGAAAAGTTTCTCCGGTTCCAGTCGGCTGAAATTTGGCAAATTGGTTTAAGGATTAGTTGGAGTTCAACAATCGATCATGAGTACAATTAAGGTCAAAAACTCAATAATTGCGGGCATAGTGCTCATGTGCATTGCGGTTGCCTGTCTGGGTATCAATGATGCATTTGCAAAACATCTTGCAGATCGCTATTCACCCATGCAAATCCTATTTATGCGCAACATCATTGCTTTTCCATTCACGCTGTTGTTAGCACTCTTAATGCAAGGCAAAGCCGCATTGCGGTCGTCAAAGCCCCATGTGCATCTCATCCGCGGCGTGTTTTGGGTTCTCGCAACCTACTTATTTTTCACCAGCATCAAACATATAGGATTAGCCAAATCGACCGCATTGCTGCTCGCCTCTCCGCTTATAATCGTCGCACTTTCTTCTTGGTTTCTAAAAGAACGAGCCGGATTTAAAGTCTGGTCGATTGTAATTTTTGGATTGATTGGCGCGTTAATCATCATACGCCCAGGCTTTGCGGCATTTGAGCCTATTTCTGTCCTGGCCTTTTTGGCAGCTCTTATGGCCGCTTTTTTAATGTTGTCGGCACGATGGGTGGATGAAGGCGAAAGTTTTTGGACTGTCATGCTCTATCTTACCGCTGCAAGCGGCCTTGTCAGCGCTATCGCCGTACCATTCTTTTGGGTCCCGTTACACTTATCAGACTTTCCACTTTTTTGCGGGGTTGCTGCATTTGGGACAGCTGGCATGGTGTTAATGACCCAGGCATTTCGACTTGCTCCCGCAACAATACTCGCGCCGCTTGACTATACTGCCCTTCTTTGGGCAACCATATTTGGTTGGCTTATTTGGAATGAAGTACCAGATCTTCTGACATTCATAGGAGCAACCATAATTATTGCGAGCGGTATCGCATCTGCAACAAAAAGGGGGCAAAAATAACCTTCAAACAAATCGATGCCCGCAACACCTCGCATTTCAAGCTTTACCAGGCGTTCACATCCGACCCAAAACAAATTATCCATAAGATGATTGTTGAAGACGAAGATCAAATCGCCTTTAAGAAAAAATTCCCGAAATGATCAACGCAACAATGACAATTGTCGAAACAATCACCCGGGTTTGAAAATAATGTCGGGAGATGAGATCCGCGCGGAAAAGCCTGTCATCAATGATGAGCAGCGATAAAAATGCTGCCACAAACATGATCATCAGAGCTTTAAAATCAAGCACAAGAAGCCCTATCCAAAGCAATACCGCCATAACATTGCTTGAGATCGGCAATAAAAGGTCGAATGGCCCTTTATCAAAGTTCAAATGTTGCCCCCAATGAGCACCTGCTAAAAATGTTGAAATGACCAATGCATAAATGCTCAAAATCTGCTCAACCGCCCCAAACACAGGGATTTGCGTAACGCCAATTAGCAAACAAATCGCACAAAAAACAAAGGGGATTGCACCTGCGTAAGTCAAATATGGATAGATTTTCTGCATTAAAGCCCCCGCTCCGTTAAAGTTTGTGCAAATGCTGATCCCCGCAGAAAAACATCGCAACGTAATCGCATTCTCACTTTCATACGCAAAAAATGCGCATCCTGATCCTTAAGGCAGCTTATTTTTACATATTTGGTTGGATTTCTAAGCCGTTCGGGGTGAGTACCCTCAGTTGAAAGCGCAAAATAGTATGACTAAACATCATAAAAGTATCAAACTAAACAGCTGAATTAATTACATTTTTCAATATCTATTTAAAACCCATTTAATATCGAGGTGTTATGATCCCTTATAAATCACGCTTTTCGCATCAAAAACTAACGCCGTAATATTTAACAAAAGCGCTCTATTTGACCGGTGATAAAAACAAAATGAACAAACCAGTTATAAATATTTTGCCTGATCTGATTGAAGTTTCCCCAGATTTGATTGAAATTTCCAAAGACAATAGCTTTGACTTTTTATCCAAGGAGTATCGAGAGCTCTTTAATGCTTGTGATGCGACTGCCTTTCAAAGCCCTGAATGGCTTGCAGCGTTTTATGATGAATTAGCGCCGCAACGAAACGCCAAAAAATTGGTTATTATGGGCCGAAATTCGAGCTCCGGAAAACTGATCTTTGTTTTACCCCTCATTCAAAGAAAGATAAAAAACATCATTCTTGTTGAATCTACCGATCTTGGGGTCAGCGATTATTCAGCACCGGTTGTTCACAAAAGCCATTTGAACGAGCTTCTAATCGATAAATCACTTACAAAATCTGTGTCCAATGCCATTGGCAAATACGACCTTTTGCGCATTAAACCCATCCGCGAAGAAACGCGCCCGCTATGGGAGTTGTTTTTCAAAACGCGATCCCATCAGTTGGATTTTTCCGCGCATGCGTCTTTTATACATGCGCCTTATGATATGTGGCGCAAAAATGCATTTGGTCCAAGCCACACAAAATATATCGACAGGAAGTATCGTCGGTTCAGCAAAAACCATAATGTAAGCTTGGAAATCGTCCCACCTTGTGAGATCGAAGACGCAATTAGCTATATCCAGCAAAGACGTGAAGGACGTTTTGAAGGAGATCCAATCCAACAGGATTTTGTCCGCAAATTCTATACGCGCATTGCCCAAAACTTGGGGCCAACAGAAATCGCAAGAACCTATCAATTAATGGCGGATGGCGAGCGCGTTGGTGCTATTTTCGGGTTGATTAAAGATGACCGCTATCATTATCTTCTCATTGGATGCGATTATGATACACATGGCAAACATTCACCTGGCTTAATCATGTACGACCTCATTATGTCTGATTGGTTGACAGATGGAGGTGAAGTGTTTGATTTCACCATTGGAGACGAACCCTTTAAGGCCAAGTTTGGTGCCAAACCAACAAAGATGTTTGAGATACTTCAAGCAGGAAGTCCAGTAGGCAAATTGGCAAGCTTTGTCATGAAGCTGAAAGCCCGATGAGCAACTGGTAGCAAAGGGTTTTCACACATGTCCGATAGCGTACAACAATCACAACCAATTGCGTCTTTTTCTCCCTGGCATTTGCGAAATGCCTGGTTGAAGATTGATCAAAATCCAAACGCCATTGAATTTGCTCAGTCCAATAGGGGTATCTTTGCACTCCATGCCGCATTTATTGCTGTCATGGCCCTCAGCCAACAATTCTCAAATTCCGCATTGGCATTAATTAGTCTTGCGATTATTGGCGTGGCCATTTTGCCAAAATATCGGACCTTAATCATCGTCTTTGCTTCGGTATTTTATTTGTTGCTGCGCCCATTTCGCGTGGATGGATGGAGCAATTTACTAAGTGCAAATGTTGCAGAACTTCCGCTCAACCTTTCGCCATATATATGGCAATTCTCAGCAGTGGGCGCATTCCTGTGTTTCGCATTTATCTTTTTAAAATGCATAAATTGGCAAAAAACCACATGGATTTCAAAACGGCCGGTTTTGAACTTGATCTTAATTTGGGCAAGTTGCGCCATCATAGCGCTTCTGGCACCTCAACAAGGATATCTCAGCACATTTTTATGGACCTTTACGGGCGTATTTGTTTCAAGCCTTTGGTTCTTGGCCTATGCCGCGGTAGATGAAAAAAGCAAAGATCAAACACCAATAATAGCGCGTAGCGGATTTATGCGCCCGTTCTGGGGTGGTAGCGCCACGCCGATTGGTAAGAGTTTTGGTTATCTCAACAAATTTGACGCAAAAAACCAGGAAGAACTTGCTGTAACGCGATTAAAAGCCATCAAACTAATCGTCTGGGCACTTCTTCTCACCGCTTTGATGCACACAATGGAAATGGTGGCGCGCGGGTATCTTAACCTGCCTGTATTGCAAGAAATCATCCTAGCGCATGCAGATGGAAATCCCTTTGCAACTGGCACAAATTGGTCGAGCTTGATCTATAATTATTTCTTAGATCTCGTGGTCATTGCCATCTGGGGGCATTTCATTGTCGCAGTTATTCGCATGATCGGTTATCGCATTCCACGAAATACGCGCAATCCCCTCGCCTCGCGCACGCTGGCAGAATTTTGGAACCGCTATTTCTTTTACTTTAAAGAGCTTTTGGTCGATTTCTTCTTTTACCCCACCTTTGTGCGCTACTTTAAGAAAACACCAAAATTGCGCATTGCCTTTGCAACATTTTGTGCAGCCTGTTTGGGTAATTTTCTCTATCACTTTGCGCGAGATACATTCCACTTTGCCCAATTGCCATTTTGGGATGCGCTGGCGATTTTCCAGTCGGCCGCGGTCTATTCGGTACTCTTGGCATTGGGTTTGATCTTATCGCAGCTTAATCCATACAAACCCAAACCGCAGGATGGATTTATTCGTTATGAAGTCATCACACGACTAAATGTCATCGCATTCTTCTGCTTCTTAAAGATCTTTGACGATATGTCCGGCGAAGGCACTGTTGTAGAACGCATCGCCTTTATGGTTGATCTGTTTGGGGTTTGATATTTTTGAAATCAAAAAAGTGAGTCTCGACAAATCAACCGTAATCATGGTGCATTGACAAGATGGCAGTATAAAGTCCGGAAACTTATGCTGGATAAAAAACCAAAATTATATAGCCAAATATCGATAAGTGATTTTTGAACCTGTAATTTGTGCCGTTTTGAGACATTCGGTTTCGAACAAATATTTAATCTCCCGCAGCTATGCTTCAATAACAAACGAAACACACTTGACCGTCTAAATATAGGTTCTTCCAACTTTTCTTACAAGCTAGGAGACACAGATGCCTTACTTTATTGCTGACAATTATAAGACACCTTCGATTGCAGAAGATGATTATTGGAAGGACGAGTGGGGTTCGGCTGTCGAAAAACTTATACAGCCTCTTAAGAAATCAGAGTTAGTGGATGAAAAATACTTTCCAAAAAGTGGTTATCTTCGCACTGCTTTTGATAACATCCCACCACTTTTTTCTGTTCAATACTGGTTTTGCAATGAATCTATTAAAAACGCGCTAGAAGAACTTGAACCAACGCGACATTGCTTTCATCCTTTCAGCCTACGGGACCGAAAGGATGGAGATGAGATAGCTAATCTCTACATTATCAATATTCTTGATCGTTTAGATGCAGTCGATGAGGATCAAAGCAAAAACCTCC
>JAHDFS010000195.1:2507-4338 GCA_020628035.1 Rhizobiaceae bacterium | reverse complement strand
GTTAGGATCAATATTAAGGCTTTTAAAAATGGTCAGCGATGAATGATGCAGCGCATCTTGAACAGCACGTTTTGCTGCCTTGGTATAGTCCTCGCCATAAAGGTCATTGCCCGTGCCCATTTCCAGAATGATGCGTTTTAATTCAGTACTCATGCGGCTGCCCCCCAGGTTTTGCCTTCTGGCAAATCGAGATAAACGACCAAAGCTGCATTGACCATGATGGTTGAGCGCGAACCGTCCTCGGCGAGCGTGTCCATGCCACCATGTTCAACAACGACTTCCGGCTTTCCATAGGGCAAGAGGTCAGCGACAGCTTGTTTGTCGACTGTCTCAGGCTTCTGGGCGCCGATGATGATTTTTACAACCATGTCTTCGCGGTTAAGGCCGAACGCATCGGCAATTGAGAGTGAATTTTGACGTAAAGCGTTATGCACTGCTCTTAATGCCGCCTTTGTGTAATCTTCTCCTCTAATATCGGTTCCCATACCGAGTTCGAGAACCATTCGTTTTAAAGCCATCGCGCTCATCCTTATATTCATTGGTTCTCATATAGGGGCGCATTTTGGGCGAAGACAAGCCAAAAGTCACAGATTGCGACAACTTATCTTCCGTGCGGCTTGCTCCAATCCACCATTGGTCCGATGGGTATGATCCCCAAAGGATTGCGCTTTTCGCTTTTGCTGAAATATCCGCGTTTATAAATATCGAAATGAACTGTGTCGGCTATCCCGGGCATCTGGTAAATTTCGCGTGCATAAGGCCAAAGATTTTTGTAATCGGATAGTTTTTTTAGATTGCATTTAAAGGCGTAATGATAGGCCACATCAAACCGCACAAGCGTTGGGAAAAGCCTCACATCTGCTTCGGTGAATTGATCCCCGCAGAGATATCGGTTTTCTGCCAAATGCTCGTCTATTGCATCTAAATTTTCAAAAAGCTCAAAAGCAGCAGTTTCATATGCGGTTTGGGTTGAAGCAAATCCGGCGCGATAAACACCATTATTGACTTTGCTGTAGATCTTTTCGTTCCAAGCATCGATTTCTTGGGCCAGGGCAATTGGATATAAATCAGGCGTATCGGTTGAAAATTCGTCAAATGCTGAATTTAACATGCGCACAATGTCGGCTGATTCATTGTTCACCATGCAGTTTAGTTTTTTATCCCATAAAACCGGAACTGTGATGCGACCGGTATACTGAATTGGGTCTTTGGAATAGATCTGGTGAACAGCATTTAATCCGTAAAGAGGGTCAGAAAACTCGCCTTTTTCATCATAAATCCAGCCCTGTTCATTGCGGTTGGGTTTAGCAACCGAAATCGAAATGTGATCTTCCAGTTTTTTAATCGATCGGGTTAATAATGTGCGATGCGCCCAAGGACAATTCCAAGCAACGAAAAGGTGATATCGATCAGATTCAGCGGTAAAATTTCCAACTCCCGTCGGGCCGGGTGAACCGTCTTTGGTGATCCAATTTCTGATCGTGCTTTTGGTTCGTTCAAATTCACCTGTTGAAAGATTTGTGCTGATGTCTTCACCCTCGTGATAAACACCTTTGATCATGTAACCCATAAGCATACCTTTGTTGTTTATGAGGTTTTAGCATCTTAGAGACGAGAATGTAGAGCGAAAACTTGATCGAAACACTTATGCTTTTTTGCGGGTTTGAACCTGTGATGCAATGGTGCTCTCTATGAAGCTTGGGACTTCATGAGCTGGCATCGGTTTTGCAAAGTAATAACCCTGCATATAAATTGCGCCAATCTGGTTCAAAATTTCCATTTGCGCTTTTTCTTCAATGCCTTCCATGATGAGATGGAAATCAAGCTCGCG
>JAHDFS010000195.1:0-2407 GCA_020628035.1 Rhizobiaceae bacterium | reverse complement strand
CCGGCCTCTTGCCATTCTTTCATATTGGCGACGACTTTTTCAAACATGATGTCGCCAACCATTGCGCTTAGTTCAATGTCATCCAACATTTCGCCAAACACACCCGGTGTTAAAACACCACGCTTTGGGTGGCGCCAGCGTGCTAGTGCTTCAAATCCCTCAACCACGCCTGTTTTTGTGTTCATAAGGGGCTGGTAGAAAGGCTCAATTTCAGATTCAAGCAGCGCGAATTTAAACTCATCGCGCAGATCTAACCGATCATTAAACACTTTGCCCATCGCGGCATCATATTCGCAAAGTTTGGCCTTTGATTCCGATTTCGCTTTATATAGCGCAAGATCCGCGTTTCTCATCAACTCACTTATATTGCTGCCATCGCGCGGGTAGATCGCAACACCTGCAGACACAGTTGCGTGGATGATCTGGCGTCCGTTATCAATTTCCGTCGCAAGCTCATCCGGGATTTCGATGATTTCTTCGATCGCGCGCGTTGGATCAATATCTGGAATGATGATGACAAATTCATCCCCGCCCAAACGTGCCAGATAACCATCTTTTGGAAGGTTGGTCCGTATAGCTTGTGCAAACGCACATAGGATTTCATCTCCCGCATGATGACTATAATAGTCATTAATTTCTTTGAAATTGTTGAGATCAAACAAGAAGAGGATGGCGGATGTCTCACGATCACCACATGATCTGAGAATCTTAGGCGCATAATCCTGAAAGGCATTGCGATTATACGTGTTTGTTAGCAAATCATGTGTCGCAAGATAATGCGCTTTCATATCGAGCTTTCGCTGCTCTTGTGAGGTGCGGATATATTTCAGCAATGGATAGCCCGCAATTGCGATCAGCAAGAGGAAAATGAAAATCGCGCCGCCGTAAAGCGATTTGGTGTAAGTGGCGGCAGCTGCCTCGAGATTTACCAACACACGAATGATGTATTGCATTTCACCACCTGAATAAACGGGATGATAAACTTCACCAAATATTTTGGGTTGGTTTGCAACCTCAGTTCTCATAACAACACTGGGATGCGCGCCGGTTGCCGAAACTTCGGCCGCCATTTCATAATTCATGGGCCAGATTGACTTCAGATCTTTGTTTGCAACGAGCGGTGGGTGATTATGCTTTACGTTGCGATTGGATTTAGCCGGTTTCTCATCTTGTTGCGCGTCTAACATTGCGCTTTCATGTTTATGCTCTGGAGCATGTGATGTCGCGTCAGAATGATCTGGGGTAGTATGGCCGCTATGCTGATTTGCTGTGTGGCCATCGTGTTGATGGGTACCTTTCTTGCCATTTGTGGAGTAAGAACCAAATGTAACGCTGCAATTACAATCGGGATTTATCAGATCGATTTGATAAATATTGCCAACTTCAAACATCCCATCAATGAGTTCGGCCATTTCCTCTTGTTTGTGACCAGAGAAGATCAATCCGCCATTGGAAATACCAGCGATTTTTCCCGCATCTGGGAACTGTGTTTCAAGGTGATGGGCCCAGCCCATGCCCAGTGTGTCTGATTTTTGCTCCAGAAGATTGGTCAGCGTGTATTGAATGCCCAAATAGGCAATCATAATAAAGACCGATGTCGCCATTGAAATAATCAAGAGCAGCGTCGTCAGCGGTTTTGCGCGCGCACGTCCAAATTGAGATGCAGCTATGCTCTCATCAATTGGAAGTTTTGTCATGATATCTGACGAATTTTGCAACCTTTGTCCCCCAACACAAGGCCTAGCGCCTAACATTGGATTTCAGTGTCGCAAAAAGTGCTAAATAAACGTTTATGTTTTGATTATGAGGATTTGGAGTTCAATTAACACTCTATTTATATATGTCTTTGGAATTAAACATGAAATATCCTGCTATTTATACCAGTATCTTAAGTTTTCATTCCCTCGATAATTTCATCAATTGCACTTAAAAATGTCGAAACTTCATGCTCGGTATTATAATGGCACATTGAAACCCGAACGCAGGACTTTAAGCCAAGCGGATTTAGGATATTGCCTGAATAATGGTCCGCTTTTCGTGCATGTGTGCGAATGCCGCGTTTATTTAATGCTTCCACCAATTCAAGTGCATCCATGCCTTCAATATTCATGGCAACCAAACCTTCGCGCAATGGATTGTCGATCCCGCATAAAACAGTGACTTCGGGCATGTCTGCCAAGCCTTTTTGATTGCCAATGCCTTTGATCATGGCGTTGGTGAGATCTGTTTCGTGAGATTTGATGGCCTTGCTCGCCGCTATGATCCTAGCACGCGGGTCTTCCTCATTGGTGAACTTTGCTCCCAGCCATTCATAATATTCAACAACATCAGAAAAAGTTGCATAAGCACCAGTGTCGCGTGTTCCCAATTCCCAATTCTCTTCAGGGCCTCCGACAAGCGAATTATG
>JAHDFS010000033.1:14416-26016 GCA_020628035.1 Rhizobiaceae bacterium | reverse complement strand
AAGCTAAGATTTTGGTTGGCAAAGTTTGTGAGGCAGCGCATGCGCGCGAAGCTGCCCGTCGTGCACGCGAACTCACCCGCCGCAAAGGCGCCTTGGATATTGCGTCCCTACCCGGCAAGCTTGCCGATTGCTCAGAGCGTGACCCTGCAAAATCTGAAGTCTTCCTCGTGGAGGGTGATTCTGCAGGTGGATCGGCCAAACAGGGCCGTTCGCGGGACAATCAGGCCATTTTACCTCTACGCGGTAAGATCTTGAACGTGGAGCGTGCGCGTTTTGATAAGATGCTATCGTCGCAGGAAATTGGCACCCTAATTACAGCTCTTGGCACAGGTATCGGTAAAGACGAATTTAACGCTGACAAGCTGCGCTATCATAAAATCATCATCATGACCGATGCGGATGTTGATGGTGCACATATTCGCACATTGCTTTTGACATTCTTCTTCCGTCAGATGCCGGAACTGATCGAGCGCGGGCATTTATATATCGCCCAACCGCCGCTTTATAAAGTCGCGCGCGGCAAGTCTTCGCGCTATTTAAAAGATCAGGCAGCGCTTGAAGATTATCTCATTACTTCTGGGCTTGAAGAAGCCGCGCTCGAAACATCAACCGGTGAAGTCCGTGCGGGGCTTGATCTTCGTTCTGTGGTTGATGATGCATTGCGCTTAAGATCGCTGCTCGATGGCCTTCATTCGCGTTATGATCGTTCGCTTGTTGAACAAGCCGCAATCGCCGGTGCATTATCCGCTGAAGCTTTTGCTGATCCCGCAAATGCCGCAGCCCTTGCCACCAAAGTTGCTGAACGCATGGATATGATTTCCGATGAAACCGAACGTGGTTGGAGCGGTAAAGTGACAGATACAGGTGGTCTCTTGCTCGAACGTGTGGTGCGCGGTGTAACCGAGATCGCATTGCTCGATGCGGCGTTGCTTGCCAGCCAAGATGCGCAAGCCATTCATCAGCTCAATGCGCGCTTGAAAGAGGTTTACGAAGAGCAGGCAACTCTACGACGCAAAACAGCTGTGGAGCCCATTGGCGGACCTATGGCGCTGTTAGATAGTGTCTTTGCTATGGGACGCAAAGGTCTCACTGATATCCAACGCTATAAAGGTTTGGGTGAGATGAATGCCGACCAATTGTGGGAAACCACATTGGATCCAAATGTGCGCTCCTTGCTGCAAGTGAAAATTAGCGATGCAATTAACGCGGACGATCTCTTCTCACGCCTGATGGGCGATGAGGTGGAGCCGCGCCGCGAATTTATTCAGGACAATGCACTCAGCGTTGCTAATCTGGATATCTAATGCGCAGTTTAATTGGATATAGAAGCGGGGTCAGAGCATGAGCCCGCAACAAATATCCAATATGGCTGAATATACAGTCACCGAAATTTCAGGTTCGATTAAAAAGACGGTTGAAACCGCCTTTACCCATGTCAGAGTGCGCGGTGAAATTTCTGGTTTTCGCGGACAACATTCCTCTGGGCACGCATATTTTTCCATCAAAGACGAGCGCGCGCGGATGGATGCTGTGGTTTGGAAAGGCGTATTTAATCGCCTTAAGTTCAAACCTGAAGAAGGCATGGAAATGATAGCCACCGGGAAGATCACCACTTTCCCTGGCTCATCGAAATATCAAATCGTTATCGAACAGCTTGAACCGGCTGGCGCTGGTGCCTTGATGGCTCTGCTCGAAGAACGCAAGAAAAAATTGGCAGCCGAAGGTCTGTTTGACGCCAATCGCAAACAGCTGCTGCCTTATCTGCCTAAAACTATCGGTGTTGTCACGTCGCCCACTGGTGCTGTGATCCGTGATATCTTGCACAGAATTTCAGATCGTTTTCCAGTTCATGTTATTGTTTGGCCAGTGCGTGTGCAGGGCGAAACAAGCGGTGATGAAGTTGCAGCGGCTATTCGTGGTTTTAATGCTTTGGATGACACATCAGATATTAAAAAACCCGATCTGATTATTGTCGCGCGTGGCGGCGGCAGTCTGGAAGATTTATGGGGGTTTAATGATGAAGCGGTGGTTCGGGCAGCTGACGCGTCCGATATTCCATTAATTTCAGCAGTCGGGCACGAAACGGATTGGACATTGCTTGATCTTGTTGCAGATGAGCGCGCGCCAACGCCAACAGGCGCTGCGGAGATGTCAGTGCCGGTAAAAGCTGATCTGGAAGCCAGTTTATCAAATTTATCCGCGCGATTGCGCTCGGCAAGCTCACGCAATGTCGATCAAAAGCGGCAGAATTTTATCGCGCTGTCGCGTGGGCTACCCTCGCTTGATAATTTGTTGGCGCTACCTCGGCGTCGCGTGGACGAAGCGACAAGCAATTTATCAAAAGCCATTCATCTAAACACGCTCAACAAACGGCGTGGATTTGATTTAGCGGTAAACCGTCTTACCCCTATTGCGCTTTTAGCTTCTTTACGTGATCGTCGCGCGCGCGTTCAGCAGATGGGGCAAGTTCTTTATTCGAGTTTTGATCGCATTCGTGATCGCAAGATTACAAGTCTGGAACGCTTGGACAGAACACTGCAGCCGGTGCCACAGCAAATCCTTAATCGCATTCGTTCAAATCACACACAGATTGATCAATATTCCGCACGTAACGACAATGCTATTGGCAGTTTGTTAAAACGGTTATCACAGCAACTTCATGCGCAAGATCGCATGATGCAATCATTGGCTTATACCAATGTACTTAAGCGCGGCTTTGCGCTTGTGCGCGGTGAAGATGGTAAACCAATCACGCTTGCAAATAATGTTGCAGATGGACAGGCACTTAACATTCAATTCTCCGATGGATTTGTTGACGCAAATGCTGCAGGGGGAAGAAGTGAAGCGCCACTGCCAAAATCACCTAAAACTACTAAGCCGGCAAAGAAAGCAGCAAAACCAAAGACTTCGTCAAAGGATCAAGGTTCATTATTCTAAAGAACCGAGCATTAAGTTAGCCGTCTAATCTGCTGAGCAATTCATCGCTTTTTATCACGCTTGCAAATTCATCATTTAGGCTTGCAAGGGCCGTCTCGTGAATAAGGTCAGCTCCGAATATTTTGCCATCAAGAGCTTTCTTATCAAAGGTTGCAGTGGCGTCAGCGACCAAGAAAACCTCATATCCATAATTGCCTGCCATTCGTGTTGTTGTGGACACACAATGGTCTGTCGTTAGCCCAATGATAACGAGCGTAGAGACATTTGTTTCATCCAGAACATCTTTTAAGTTTGTGCCAATAAAGGCACTATTGACGTTTTTACTGATAACCAATTCATCAGCAAGTGGCTTAAGTTTGTCCTGAAATTCAAACCCTTCTTGAGAAGGATGTAAAGGGGATTGCGGATTGGTCGATGCGTGTTGAATGTGGATGATCGGCAGCGCATATTCGCGCCAGTAATTCAGCAGTTTCTCGCATATGATTTCAGCGTCTTTATTGTTGCGCTCACCACCCCAAATATCTTCTTTCAGGAAGCCTTTTTGGATATCGATTAACAACAGAGTGGGTCGCTTGTCTTTCAAAGAACTCATTTAGACCTGACCTTTATTTTACAAATTCACCATAGTGAGAGAGATGCGGTTCGGTGGTATCAAACACCTCGATATTTTTGAACGGTTCGGCCAATGATTGTCCGCGATAAAACGGCATATAGGCGCGAAATCCGGCTCTTTCAGACGCCTGTTTGAGCTTATCTTGCCCCCAAAACGTGACATGGCGCTCTGGTCCTTCAGGATTAAAATCAATCGAGACCCCACGTTGCGCGCAAATTTTGTGAAATTCCTCAGCACTGAAATTGCTTCTAATCGCTATCTCAATGATCTCCTCATTGCTCAAGCTGTTTGAGTTCCATAGAACACTTGAGGCAGCAAGCAACAATACACGGTGTTTGGTTTCGAGCGGGACCGTATCTTGATCATGCAAGATTTTTGCAAAGGTAAAGCTTTCCTGGGTGGTGGGGACCGCCACGCGCATAACCCCGCCTGGTTTTAATATGCGCGCGCATTCTTTTAAAAAGACATGCGCTTTCTCTTCCGCAAGATGTTCAAGCGTATGTGCGCAGTAAATCAGGCTGGCACTATCATCTGGAATATCGAGTTTCAGATTGTCCTGACACAGATCAATTGCTGTGAAATCTTCTCCTACTTTTCCCTGAATGGCTTTATAAAAATCACTATTGCCCGGAAAATCGAAGTTTTGCCAACGCGGATGATGAAAGGCACCAGATCCAAAATTATAGAAAGTGTCATTTTTATCATAGCCTGCATATAGCTTTTTATCATTTTTCGATGAGAAGAAAGTCAGAGAAGCATCATAGCGATTAATGGCCGCGCCAAGACCAAATGAATAAAGTCTTTTATTGATAAACTTGACCATTTTTGGCGCAAATTTTGAATTTGCGATCCGCGATATGGTGATTTTAAACGAACCAATTGAATTAATGCGCAGTGATCTATGGCCGACCACGTCTAAATCTTGAATATTGATCGTTCTAGATTTGTCCATGATGCACCATTTGGTTCGTATTTCTCACAATATGGCGGGAGAATTATTCCCACTCAATTGTGCCGGGCGGTTTTGACGTTACATCATAAACTACGCGGTTAATACCGCGAATCTCATTGATGATACGCGTAGCTGCTTTACCCAAAAATGCCATGTCATAAGGGTAAAAATCAGCCGTCATGCCATCCACAGATGTCACAGCTCTTAGAGCACAGACAAACTCATAGGTGCGGCCATCGCCCATCACGCCAACTGTTTGAACCGGCAGTAGAACAGCAAAAGCCTGCCAGATTTCATCATACAAACCAGCTTTGCGGATCTCATCCAGATAAATCGCATCCGCTTCACGCAAAATCTCAAGCTTATCTCGTGTAATGCCGCCTGGACATCTGATCGCCAAACCTGGTCCCGGGAATGGATGACGACCAATGAAAGATTGCGGCAATCCCAATTCAAGCCCAAGCGCGCGCACTTCATCTTTGAACAATTCACGAAGTGGTTCCACCAAATCCATATTCATGCGCTCTGGCAAACCACCGACATTGTGGTGCGATTTAATGGTAACTGATGGCCCACCGCTATAGGACACACTTTCGATCACATCTGGATACAAAGTCCCTTGTGCAAGGAAATCAGCGCCGCCAAGCTTGCCGGCTTCCTCTTCAAACAATTCGATAAACAAACGACCGATTGTTTTACGTTTGGTTTCTGGGTCTGCTTCACCTTCGAGCGCAGAAATAAAGGTTTCTGATGCATCACAATGCAGCAATTTTAAATCTGGATAATGCTCATTAAACATTGCCACAACATCTTTGGCTTCGTTTTTGCGCATCAAACCATGATCAACCAAGATACAGGTTAGTTGCGAACCTACTGCTTCATGAATGAGCAGCGCTGCAACAGATGAATCAACACCACCAGATAAAGCACAGATTACTTTTTTATCGCCAACTTGTTCACGAATGGCAGCGACTGCACGTTCGCGATATGCAGACATGTTCCAATCGCCTTCAAGGCCGGCAATGTTATGAACAAAATTTGCAAGCAATTTTGATCCATCAGGGGTGTGCACCACTTCTGGGTGGAACATTGTGGAATAATATTTACGGCTCTCATCGGCAGCAATTGCAAATGGCGCATTGGGTGATACAGCAATCACCTCAAAACCTTCAGGCAACTCGGTAACGCGATCGCCGTGGCTCATCCAAACCGTATATTGAGAACCAACATCCCAAAATCCATCGAATAAGGGACTGGATTTTAAAATCTCAATATCAGCCCGGCCAAATTCACGATGGTGGCCGCCTTCAACCTTGCCGCCCAATTGAGTGCACAATGTTTGTTGTCCATAACAAATAGCCAAAATTGGCAATTTGGAATCAAAAACAATTTGTGGTGCGCGTGGGCTGTTTTCTTCAAGAACAGAAGCTGGCCCGCCGGAGAAAATCACAGCTTTGGGATTAACCCGTTTAAAGCCTTCTTCGGCTGACTGGAACGGTACAATTTCGCAATAAACGCCCGTTTCACGGACCCTTCGCGCAATCAATTGCGTGACCTGTGATCCAAAATCAATGATTAAAATGCTGTCGGTAGGGGAAGATATGTTGCTCATATATGCGCAATACGCAAAAACAACGAATTTCGCAAGTGCGAGATGACGCTTTGTGCCAGTCTTTAACGACTAAATGGAACTGCTAGAAGCGGTCCATAACCTGCATCATCGCCGGGCCGAGAACAACACCAAATAAAACTGGCAGGAAGAATAGAATCATCGGCACGGTTAGTTTAGGCGGCAGTGCGGCTGCTTTTTCTTCAGCGCGAGACATTCTCAAGTCACGGCTTTCTTGTGCCAAAACACGCAAAGCCTGCGCCACTGGGGTACCATAGCGTTCTGACTGAATAAGTGCCTGACAAATTGCCTGCACAGTTTCCAAACCCGTTCGTTTGCCGAGATTTTCAAAAGCGACTTTACGCTCTTGCAAATAAGACAGTTCAGCTGTTGTGAGGATAAACTCTTCCGCAAGAGCTGGAGATTGGTTTGCGATCTCTTGTGCAGCGCGTTTCATGGCTTGTTCAATTGAAATACCAGATTCCACACAAATCAACATCAAGTCGAGCGCATCGGGCCAAGCTTGTTGGATGGACGCTTTTCGCTTGCCAGCCTGATTGGAGACAAAGATATTGGGCAGATAAAAGCCAAAATATGCAGCAACAACAGCAACCAAAATCTTAATACCAGTTGGTTGTTCTGGCATGCCATCTAGCAAGAAAATATATGTTGATGCCAAGGCAAGGAACACAAAGGGCAGTGTAAAACGCGCGAACAGGAAAACGTTCAAAGCATTTTGAGAACGATAACCCGCAGCACGTAGTTTATTGACGGTGTTTTCATCAGCAAGTGCGTCTTTCAAATTCAGCTGCTCAACAACCTGTCGCACTGACTTATTGTTCTCATTACGAAGATTAATCTTTTGGTTGGCTTTGGAATTTTCAGCCTGCATTCGCGCACGTTCGCGCGCTCTAATCTCATCACGTTCCAGCGCTACGGATTTCATGCGTGCTGCTGTTTCATTGCGTTCAAGGAAAGGCATCAACAATGTGACACATGTTGCAAACACTGCAACAGCGACAAGAATGGGAACAATAACTTGCGGATCAGTGATGGTAGATAACATTTGAATATACCCTTTCCGCTAAACTTCGAAATTCATCATCTTCTTCATCACCAACACGCCAATGGTCATCCATAAAAGCGATACGCCAATAATGATGTGACCGCGTGGGTCGGTGAATAAAAGCATGATGTAATCAGGCGATGAAATATACACTAAGAACGTGACAATAAATGGCAAAGAGCCGATGATGGCCGCCGATGCTCGCGCTTCCATGGACAACGCTTTTACCTTGGCCTTCATTTGCTTACGTGCTCTAAGCACAGATGACAAATTCGCCAATGCCTCTGATAAGTTACCACCAGCTTGCGCCTGGATGTTAATCACCACCGAAAAGAAATTAACTTCTGGTAGAGGGACGCGCTGAAACATACGTTCGCAAGCTTCTGGGATATTCAAACCAACTTGTTGCGCTTCCACAACGCGCACAAACTCACCCTTTACCGGTTCTGCACCTTCTGATGCGATTAATCGCACAGCGTCATTGAGTGGCAAGCCTGATTTGATAGATCGCACCATCACATCAAGCGCGTTGGGCAATTCGTTCAAAAACGCTTTGAATCTGCGCTTACGGATAAAGGATAAAAACCACATTGGTAGGCCAAACGAAGCCACAAAAAAGACCCCAAAGGCCACCAACAAATCGCGAGAGGCGATAAATGCCGCGCCAGCCATAAACGCGCCCAATATTAGACCGTAAATATAATATTGCTGGACCGAAATACTTAATCCAGCTTGTTGGATCTTGTCTTTAAGTGATGTACTTGGAGCTGCTGTTTTTTTCTGTTTTTCTTCAAGCTCTTTGAGCGAGTCTTGAACCGACTTTTTCCGCTTGCTCATCTCGTTCAAGCGGTCACTCGCAGCCTTCTTTTGGGCCATGTTTTGGTTGCCCGACGACATTCTTGAAAGCCGGGTTTCCGTTTTGCGCTCAGTATCGATGCTTTTGAACATCAAAGAATACGCTAACGCACCAACTGCGATAGCGACCAAAACAATGAGAAGGATGACTTTTGGTTCTAATCCAAACATATTTTGAACTCCAATCTCAGATGAGGGGCGATCATGAAGATCTTTCCATTTCATCTAATGCAGCTGCGAGCCGTTCTTCTTCGTTATACATACGAGCGCGATCCCAGAAATACGGTTTACCAATACCTGTTGATCTATGCGCACCAATTAAGCGTCCATTTGCATCTTCACCATCGATCTCAAACTTCATGAGATCTTGTGTGACAATAACATCACCTTCCATGCCGGTGACTTCAGTGATGTGTGTGATACGGCGAGAGCCATCTCTTAATCGCGCAGCCTGGATAATGACATCCACAGAACCAGCAAGAATTTCTCGCACTGTTTTAGCCGGCAAAGAATAACCGCCCATCGCGATCATTGATTCCATACGACTTAGGCATTCACGTGGAGAGTTGGAGTGAATTGTACCCATGGATCCATCGTGACCCGTATTCATTGCTTGCAACAAGTCAAATACTTCAGGTCCACGTACCTCACCAACGATGATGCGTTCCGGTCTCATCCGCAGACAGTTCTTAATCAGATCTGTCATTGTGATTTGACCTTCGCCTTCAATGTTTGGCGGACGTGTTTCCAATCTCACAACATGTGGCTGCTGCAATTGAAGTTCGGCGGAATCTTCGCAAGTAATAATCCGCTCATCTGTATCAATATAGCCGGTTAAGCAATTGAGAAGCGTTGTTTTACCCGAACCTGTACCGCCGGAAATAACCACGTTACATCTTACACGGCCAATGATCTGCAACAGCGTTGCACCAGCTGGGGTGATCGATCCAAAATTGACCAATTGATCGAGGGTCAATTTATCCTTTTTAAATTTACGAATTGTCAGTGCGGTACCGTCAATTGCAAGCGGTGGCGCAATAACGTTCACACGGGATCCATCGGGTAAGCGCGCATCACAAATTGGGCTTGATTCATCAACGCGACGTCCAACCTGGCTCACAATTCGCTGACAGATAGACAGCAATTGTCCATTGTCTCTAAATCGAATGCGCGATTCTTCCACCTTGCCGTTCACTTCGATGTAGGTTTTACCTGCACCATTGACCATGATATCAGCAATATCATCGCGGGCGAGGAGTGGTTCTAGCGGACCATATCCAAGAACATCGTTACAGATATCGTCGAGTAGCTCTTCCTGTTCAGCAATAGACAGCGCAAAGTTTTTAATCGCAATAATATCATTGACGATATCGCGAATTTCTTCACGTGCGCTCTCAACATCGAGCTTGGCCAATTGAGACAAGTCGATTGTGTCAATTAACGCAGAAAATACCTGCGATTTTGTATCATAATAACTTTCATCACGCTCTGGCTCAGCGCTTTGCGTTGGCGCAGTTGGCGGTGTTACCTTGATTTTTTTAACCGGTGATTTCGGCGGTTCGGATAGGTCCGCCGAAGGTTTTTGTGCTGGACTGCTCGATCTTGGCGCAGCATCAGCCCGGTCCATTACATTTGTTGAACCAGATGAAGGTTTTCCACCATTTCCGCCACTACGTTTACCAAACATATATCTGCCTCAAACCCATGCAAGTTTACTTAAAATTACCGACCAAGTTTCGCCAATAAACCGGACAAAGCCCCACCCTTTTGCGCTTTGATCTGCGAACGACCAGTTAGCACATGGGCAATTTGTGAGAAGGTTTCAGCGGTTGGCGATTTGGCATCCATTTCTGCAATCATTCTGCCACTATTTGCAGCATCGCCAAACAATGCCGCATCAAACGGAACCACAGCCAACGGATCAACATCAAAAGGACTACAGAAATCTGAGACACTAATCTCAGGTCTTTTTGGCATGCCAACCTGATTTAAAATCAGATGAGGTACAGGATCGTTTGGACGCGCCTGAGCCAAGGCATCGAAAATGTTTTTCGCATTTCTCAAATTCGCCAGATCAGGGGATGCAACAATGACAACTTCATCGACCGCTGACAAAAGGTTAAGCGTCCAAGAATTCCAGCAATGTGGTACATCAAATACCGTCATTGGCGCAGAGCGCTGCAAAATATCCAAAATCGGCATATATGCATCTTCATCCAGATCAAATGTTCGGTCCATCATCGACGGAGCTGCGAGCAAAGACAAATGCTCAGAGCATTTTTCCAACAAGCGATCCATGAAGACGTCATCTATTCTGTTTTGTGAATAAACCGCTTCCGCCGTGCCCTGAAGCGGGTCGCGATCAAAGTTCAAATTGGCTGTGCCATAAGCAAGATCAAGATCCGCCAAAATAACGCCGGATGAGAACAAGTTTGAAATTCCCCAACCGCAATTGTGTGCAAGTGTTGATGCACCAACGCCACCTTTGGCGCCAAAATATGCAACCGTTTTACCGACAGGATCTGCATCTGGGTCCACAAAGATAGACGACATTGTATCAATGACATCTGACATGGATACAGGTTTCACCATATATTCAGCGATACCGTTTCTGATGAGCTCGCGGTAAAGGCCGATATCATTGTTATCACCAATGATGACGACATGCGTGTCACGATCACAAACATCAGCGAGCTTCTGAAGATCATTCATTAAATCTGCGCGGCCGCCGGAAGCTTCGATGACCAATAAATTTGGTGTAGGCGAAGTTGCAAACATGCTCGATGCTGCCAAAATGCTGCCTTGGTTTGTGCGCATGTTAACGTTCAGAAGCCGGCGATCATTGGCACATTGATCCATGAGATCGAGCAGGCTAGAACTTTCGCAAAATGCGTGCACTGAAATTCGAGGCAGGGGTCTTAATTCTTTAAGTTCATCACCACTTGGCGCAACGGCTTCAGGACCTCGATTTTCATCGTCCATACTCGGTTGAGCGTAATCAATACTGGTCATTTATGACCTCCAATACATGAATTTTTTAACATCCGCGACACTTACAATTCTGCCCCATTGGCCTGATAGCTTCCAATTGCCGTTGAGCGACGACCCGCATCAACAGGCATCTGACCTCTTGGACGAACTAGATCCAGTGGATTGGCGATTTGATTGGCCAAATTGCTTTGTGTTGCGCAGCCAAAGTTTGCATATTGCTTGTTGTCCCAATTGCCCGCCAGCATATCGTCTTCCCACTTCCCGCAGGCTTCTGTAGACGCCGAGATCGCGCTATATACCAAACGAATAGGTGCTTGATCGCCGTATGTATGGGCCTCATAAGGAACGATTGTTACCTGCTTGCTGGAGACACCATATTCACCAAGTTTCTTCAGCACTTTTTGAGCATAAGATTTGGCCGCATGAGCATTGCCGGAACCCGAAGGTCGCATAATGGTCATATGCTCAGCATTGGAACTTAAATAGCCTTGTGCAAAGCCTTGAATTGTATCGCCGACCGACGGTGTTAAACGCAGATTGTGAGCGCTCACTGGTAGATCAAGTGTCTTATCTTGCT
>JAHDFS010000033.1:0-14316 GCA_020628035.1 Rhizobiaceae bacterium | reverse complement strand
GGTGTTAAACGCAGATTGTGAGCGCTCACTGGTAGATCAAGTGTCTTATCTTGCTCGGAAATAACAATTGGATGCCGGGTTCGATAATCATCTGGTACTGCACCAACATCAATGTGGTGAACACGTCCAGCACAGCTTGTGAGAGCCATGGTCAAACACAACACAAATGGTGTTACGAATTTGGGCATAGGTCGTCTCTTTGCATCTTGTTCAGGTGTTGGAATATTTAATTTCTCTACGTGAATCATCATCCAGCTCCTATTTGAAAATAAATCCGACAGAGCCGTGATAACGACCTTCTGGAAGTTCGGTTTCCACCTGCCCATAGACACGATTGACTTTTCCTAAGAAGAAGCCTGCGCCATCACTTGGTGGATTGAAATTATCATCAGGACGTGAAAGCGCTTGACGCGAAACTGGTTTCACCAAGTAAGGTGTTGCGATGATCACCAGCTCATTTTCACTGCGGACAAAATCACGACTTTTAAACAGCGTGCCAAGGATCGGTATCTTTGAAATCCCAGGATATCCCGACATGGCCTGACGAATGTTATCTTTGATCAATCCAGCGATCACAATTGAACCGCCAGACGGTAATTCAACCGATGTTTCTGCTTCACGCTTGCGGATCGACATTAAACTTGTGCCCATGAAGCTGCCACCACCTGCAAGGGCAGTTGAGTTTTCGAAAGTTGGTTCAGATACTTCAGTTCGAATCTTTAAACTAATGCGCCCCGGACCCAAAACCAACGGCGTAAAGTTTAGACGAATTCCATATTCAATCCGTTCGTTCTCATAAGTTATTTGACCATTATCTCCGTCAATGTTCTGAGAAGACGTTAGGTTAAATTCACCACCCACATAGAATGTTGCGGCTTCGCCGGAAATTGCTGTCAAACTTGGTTCAGCAAGAGTTCGCATCACACCGGCACGCTCCATGGCATTGATATAACTGGTAATGTCCAAACCACCGATGGAACCGGTTATACGACCATAATTTCCGCCGACAAGCGCTTTTCCAAGATTGCCTGGATTATTGGTATTAAACGCGGTTTGCCCATTGTGCGTGCTTGTTGAATTCACACCCAATTGCTTGAGTATTTGGCGACTGACTTCCGCGATCGTAACCTTAAGCGTGACCTGGTCTTCACCATCAATTTTCAACAAATTCACAATCTGCGAAACCTGACGATCTTCGGCGGAAATTGCTGCATCCCCTGTCTCACTGGTGAGAGAAGTCACACGTGTTGTCGCTTCACCACCTTTGAGGAAAATTTCCGCAAGTTGTGCAGCGCGGGCTGCATCTTGTGGCGTGCGTACAGAACCGGTTAGAACAATGTTATCGGAGATGATTTCGACATTAATGTCTGAATCCGGAATAAACCGAGTCAGTTGCTGTTGAAGGTTAGCAACATCACGCTCAATGCGCAGATCGATGTTGATGATCTCTTCACCGCCCGCACCAAAAATGAAAATGTTGGTTTGGCCAACTGATTTACCAAATAGGTAGATGCGTCGTGACGTACGGGTAACCGCATCCGCTAGTGCTGGATCGGCGACCAGAATATCATGTGCATTTTTTGGTAAATCAATAACAATGGCTTTGTTCAAACCCAATGTAACTGATTTGCTAACACCCGAGCCTGTCTTTTTGATCTTAAGGATCGAGTTGTTTTTCGCATGTGCTTGCGAACCAATCTCGAAATTTGCGCCTGCGACAGCAAACCCCGTAAGTGCAATGCTGGACAATAGAGCCAACTTGCAAGCTGAGGTGCATAGTTTTTTGGATGACTTAAACACTTAATATCTCCAACTATTCTTTAATGAGGTCAGCTGTACTGACTTGGCCTGAACGAATTACTTGGACATCATTCGCGCCGTTTCCATTGTTTACAAGATGAGCGGCACCCCCAACATCCTCTTTGTCCACATCAGCGACTGAGCGCAATGCGAGAGTAATTCGGTCTGCCATTTGCTGTGCGACTGCAATGATTTGAGTTTGCTCAGGGGTAAGCTCGAGCGTTGCGGTGGAGCCAACTGCGGTTCTGTTGCCTTCCGCATCTTCTTCAATACGTTGATCAATTGCCAAAATTCGGATGTTTTCCAAAATGTTTTCGGTCAAGAAACCACCACCTTGGTCAGACCGTCTTACCATGATCACATCAACACGGTCATTTGGTAGGATGAAACCACCGGCACCGGTTGCGACGCTAATTTCTGTGGCAACCGCTCTCTTACCGGCTGGAAGCAATGACGACATAATCCTAGAAGATGAATCAACAATCTTCTCAGCGCGGATAGGTTCGCCTTTAAATATTGGCAGACGAACAATAATGCCCGAAATCTCTTTGATTGCGTCTGGATTTGAATCCTGATCGAAATATCCTTCAACCAGGGCATCTTCCGGCCAGTTGGCCCATTCAACAACCTCATTATTGAGCCTTGCCCCAACTGGGATACCATCTTTGGCAACCAAGACTTTAACGGTCGGGATGCGAACAGTATTTTCAATAACTTGATTTTGTATTTGTGTTACGACTTGTGGTTCACCACCAAGTCCAGTCGCTATCCATGCAGCCACCCCTGCTGCAACAAGCGCTATCACCATGACCAATATTCGCGTTTTTTTCATTGCGATTCCTCAAAAACCATTCGCGTTTGTCATACACTTGCACTGTAATGGTGTATTTATGGTTAACGAATGCTTCTCAAGTATGGTTAATTTAATATTTATGCTGAAAAGGTGAGTATTTATCCCTCTAAACAGGTATTTAAATAATATATTCAAATAAAAATGCGGCATAAACTGCCGCATAAATATATTAAATAATAATCAGAAAAGTATAGCTGAAGTAAATTAGCCGCCTAAAGCGTAGGAAAACAGAGCCGTATTTGGATAGGCAATAAGCGCTGCAATACCGATGGCGATACCGTATGGCACACCGGCAGATGAATTATAAACATAAAGCGGCATGGGGATCTTGGTTGACATAAGCGCGTTTGAGTTCGCACGCAGCACAAGCACCAAAATTGTAAGGATCGCGCCGAAATATCCAACATAAGTGATATATTCAAGAAGTTCTGCGCCAAAACCGAACCATAAAGCGCTAGAAGCAAGGATCTTTGCGTCCCCACCACCCATCGCTCTAATAGCAAATAGTATAAAGCACACGGCAAATACGACCGCACCTGCTAGAAGATGCCAACCAAATGTCGTTAGATCCATGCCAGTTAATGGGGCAATGACGATAAAGGACCCTGCAAGAAGAATGCTGACACGATTTGGAATCTTCATTGAAATCAAGTCCGTCATTGCACCAAGTGCCATGCACATTGGAAATATAACCACAATTGCAGCTTCAAGCATGTCTTTCTCCATGTTTCATTTATGAAATTAGCGGCATAGATTTAAGAATTCGTAAGTAGATCATAAAAAAGGCCGCCCATTGGGCGGCCCACAAAATCAAAAATGATTTTAACTTCCAGCTAAATAAGATTAGCTTGTTGGAAGGTTGTCGATTGTACCTGAAAGGTTGTCGAACATATCATCCAAGCTGTTACCTAGTGAACCAGCACCTGCGATGATCGCAACAGCGATAAGACCAGCAATTAGACCGTATTCGATAGCTGTCGCACCAGATTCGTCGTTCATAAAACGTGCAAAAAGATTTTTCATTATATAACTCCTAGTTTCCATATATATGGTTTAAGCACCCCGCCAGCTTTTTCGCCGGTCGGTTGAGGACAAACTACGGAAAGGGGTTTTCTATCTGCTTAAAAAACTTGGTTAGCACAATGTTAATGGAAATTTCGGTGTAAATTTACAACCAGTCTCAACGAAAACAGCTTCGACTAGGCAGCCTGTATTCATATAAGTCATTGAAAATATTACGTTTTATAAAGTGTTTGTTTTTCTTAACTCTTCATTCACCATTAAGAGCGATTTTAGATCCAACTTAAACTCATAAGCTGATGGCTATAAGATGAAACATAAAATCATTAAAACGATTGCGTTGGGCAGCGCTTTGACAATGCTCGCAAACACGACATTCGTAACTATGGCTCAATCAAGTGAGTTACTACGTGTCTTTATGAATCACGCACGTATCTTAAAATTTGAACATCCTGTTTCCAGCGTCATCGTCGGCAATTCAGAAGTTGCAGATATCACCGTGAGTGATCCGACAACGGTCGTGCTGACAGGAAAATCTTATGGCAGTACAAACCTTGTTATTTTAAATGACGCGGGTGAGGCCATTGTTGACAAACGTATTGTCGTATCTGTCGATGAAGAAAATTCCGTACGGATCTTTCGTCAGATTGACCGCTCAGTATTGTCATGCTCGCCAATTTGCGAAGAGCAAGCCAACTAGAGCTCGAAACCCGTGTTTTTACGGTAAAAACACCGGTATGATAAAAATTTAAACATTTTGCGTTACTTTTACTAAACCTATTTGAGCTAGGCTTAAAAAACTTGTTTTAGTAACTGGAGTAGCAAGGTGAAATTTCCTAGATTATCTGCGTTGAAACGTCCGATTAAGCGCATTGAAAAATCGGAAAGCGGGAGCACTGCGCTTGAATTTGGTATTTTAGCTATACCGTTTTTCATGATCATCGCGGCAACCATTGAGACCCTGATCGCATTTGCCGGCGAACAACTTCTTGTGAACGCGGTAGACAAGATGTCTCGCCAGCTCCGAACTGGTCAAATCACTTTTAATCAAGGACAACCAACCGATCTAACCGAAACAGAGTTTAGACAGCTTTTTTGTAATGAAATCAAGATTGTACTGTCATGTAGTGAAGTTATTTCACCTGATCAAAAGCTCTATATCGACCTAAAAACTGTTGTTAATTACAGCGACATCGATGTTGGAATTCCAAAGGTGAGCGCGGCTGCCTATTCCGAGTTGGATACTTCAGGATTTACATATTCACCCGGCGGATCAGGGTCAATTAATGTTCTACGCGTCTATTACAAATGGGATGTCACGATCGATTTGATTAGACCGTATATCACAAATATCAGACCCGGCACTGAAGGTTCAGAATACTATCTGATGGTAGCAACGACCGCATTTAGAAATGAGGTCTATTAATGATAAATTCTATGCACAAAATCACCGAAAGCCCTTCGGAAAACAAATTTGCAGGCAAATTTGGCACAAAAATGCGAAACTTATGTTCACGGTTAACGAAATCTGAAGATGGCGTTGGTGCGGTCGAATTTGCTTTGATCGTACCCGTTCTGCTTATTCTATATGTTGGTGCATTGGAACTCTCTGTTGCCATGTCGATCGATAAGAAAGTTGCGAAAGCAACATCAATCTCTGCCGATCTAATCACACAAGGTACAAGTACTGATAAAACGACATTGCAGGAAATGCTTGGAGTTGCAAAAAGCGTAGTTGCGCCATTTGATAGTTCATCGATGAATATGCAAGTTGTCGGTATTCAAGTGGATGCATCGGGTAATCCGACTATTGCTTGGTCATGGGATGAGACGAATACAAGTCCATTGACCGATGGTGATCCGATTACAATTCCAACGGCGTTTGAAATCCCAAACACGTTTTTGCTTCAAACCACTGTTGATATGGACCACGATTTGTTGATGCTCGTGCCAGGTGGTGGCGGCGGTATCAGCGGTTTTCTTGAAAGAACCGTCAATCTGGGTAAGGTTTACTACCTTCACCAGCGGGAAGCGGAAACAATCACCTGTTCAGATTGCTAACCAGGCCGAACAACTGATTGAAACGAATTTTCAAACGCCTCATTCTCACATTAGCAGAGTTTGAGGCGTTTCTTATTTAATGATTGAAGGTCTAAGGCTTAGTTCAAGCTCAACTTCAGATACTGCTATTCCAGCGTTTATATTCAGTGCTTTTGTGAGCGCATCATAATCGCTTTCATTGGACTTGGTAAAACCGCCAGAAAAATACGGCTCAATAATATCGAGCAAACCTGGTTGTTGGCTGTCCATGTTTAGTAAAAGATCCGTCAGATCTTGTTTAAGCTTCTTAGGAACATCCTTATGGATCGCGTGCGGACCAAAATAGACAATATTTGACCACCACGAGAGATCAATGTCTGATGATTGATTAAGTTCAGTTGCTAAGTTGCCGCCAAACAGATCTGTTTGATCGAAATTTACGTCTGTCGACGAAACCGGTAACCACCCAAAAAAGCCGTGTAACTCGCCATTCCCATAGGCTGAAACCAGGCCGTTAACATCGCCCATTTCTCTAAGTTCAAAATTACCAAGTTGCCCTAATGACAAGGCCATGTTTGGCATAAGCCAGCCAGATACGGATTCTTTTCGCGAATAACCAATTTTTAGGTTTGCTTTGGCGGTGTTGCCTCTGACATCTAGATCTTTTCTTGAAACCAGAACGGAACGAAACCCAACTGCGCCAGTCTGAGAGACCGGGCGCGCCAAAGCTTTAATACAATCGCAAATACTATCAGTTGTGGCATAGGACCGTGCAGTATGCATGGCGTAGTGAATGCGGCCACTGGCATGCGCATCAATTAAAGAACCAAGAGTTTTAAATGTGGTCACATCGACATCAACACCAAGTAGATTTGAGTAGTTGAAAATAAAGGTCTTTTTGTAGTCAGCGCGCTTTGCGATCGGATGGTTTTGCAACACGCCAACACGCAATGTTTTAAAATTCTTATCTGATCCCGATGCCAAAGCTGTCATAGGGGCACTGATCAACAAAACCAATATGCTAACAAAATGGAAGATGGATTTCATATTTACGCTCTACAAGATGATGTGAACGTTTTATCATAAAACCGGGTGCGTTTGGGAAATTGGTTACTTTAGGGTTAACGGATAAATTTGGTTAAGACCCTATCCATTGCTGTATTATTCAACTAGATTTCATTCTTCTTAATTTCAACGTGTGGAGACAATTTGGCACGCGCATTTATTCTCATTTTGGATTCGTTTGGTTTAGGTGGGGCAAACGATGCCGACAAGTATGGCGATTTAGGTTCTAATACTCTTGGTCACATCGCTGAACATTTCGAAAAACATCTAAAACCACTGCAAATTCCCAATATGGCACGCCTCGGCTTGATCAATGCGGCGAAATCGGCGTGTGGAGAAGTGCCCTCTGGTATGGCGGCAATTCAAGCGCCCGAAGGAATTTTCGGCGCATCTGATGAGCGTTCACGCGGCAAAGATACACCATCGGGCCATTGGGAAATTGCTGGGCAACCCGTGATGTTTGACTGGGGATATTTTCCAAATAAAGTTCCTACTTTTCCCGAAGATTTAACCCAAAAAATACGCACATATCTCGGTGTTGATGACATTCTGGCTAATTGCCATGGATCAGGCACTGACATGTTGACAATTTATGGCGAAGATCATGTCAGAACAGGACAACCCATTTGCTACACATCCGCTGATTCTGTTTTGCAAATCGCGGCACATGAAGAGACATTTGGCTTACAAAAACTATATGACCTTTGCGCCTTTGTGCGCGCTGAAATTATGGATCTCAATATCGGTCGGGTGATCGCTAGACCATTTATTGGCTCTAACAAGGGTGACTTCGAACGGACGGGCAATCGACGAGACTATTCCGTTCTTCCTCCAAAGCCAACATTGCTCGATATTGCCCAAGATGCAGGACGTGACGTTTTTAGCATTGGAAAAATTGCCGATATCTATGCCCATCAAGGCATCACTCATGCTCAAAAAGCCAATGGTAATATGGCACTCTTTGATGAAACCCTAAAGGCTGCTTTAGACGCGCCTGAGGGCAGTCTTATTATGACAAATTTCGTTGATTTTGACATGCTATATGGCCACCGCCGTGATGTTGAAGGTTATGGCAAAGCGTTGGAAGCCTTTGATGCAAGATTGCCAGAGCTCGATAAAGTCTTAAAAGACGATGATATGGTAATCATCACCGCTGATCACGGCTGTGACCCGAGCTGGACCGGAACAGATCACACTCGTGAGCGTGTACCCATTCTCGCCTTTGGACCCAATATTTCACCAAAAGATATTGGTGTTAGACAAAGCTTTGCAGATATCGGCGCAAGTGTTGCGACATATCTGTCATTACCAGCCACGAAATTTGGTGAGAGTTTTTTATGACATATTCAATCCCAAAAGCTGAATTACATTGCCATATAGAAGGCGCTGTTCCTGTCGAACTAGCACAGAAACAGGCAGCAAAATATGGCGTGAATATCAATCCGGTTATTAATGGCACGCATTATAAATGGCATGATTTTACTTCTTTTATCACTGCCTATGATACCGTCGCCAATCTGTTTAAATCTGAAGAAGATTATCAGCACCTCGCCTATGAATATTTGGCGAGCATCGCAAAAGATGGTGCTGTTTATAGCGAAATTTTTGTCTCCCCAGATCATGCAATGGAAGCGGGCATATCCCCACAGGCCTATTTTGTTGGATTAGCTGCAGGTATTGATAAGGCTGAAGCTGAATTTGGCATTATCTGCCGGATGATCATTGTCGGCGTTCGTCATTTGGGCTCTGAGAAAGTTGAAGAAGCTGCACGTATAGCAGCCAATCGAACACATCCTTACATTACCGGATTTGGGATGGCGGGTGATGAGCGCTCCGGCCAGGTCAAAGACTTCGCCCGCGCATTTGATATAGCGCGCGACGCTGGCTTAGGTATTACCGTTCATGCAGGTGAACTTGTGGGGGCGCAAAGTGTGAAAAATGCCGTTGATTATCTTAAGCCATCGCGCATTGGTCATGGTGTTCGCGCCATTGAAGATGCTGACCTTGTAAAACAACTCGCTGACGCACAAATCGTATTGGAAGTCTGTCCCTGCTCGAATATTGCACTCTCGGTATTTGAAACGATGGCGCAGCATCCATTTAAGCAATTGACAGATGCCGGTATTATTACAACCATCAGCTCTGACGATCCGCCATTTTTTGCCACCGATCTTGCCAATGACTATGCTCAGATTGCGCAAACCTTTGGATATTCAGATGCAGACATGAAGCAATTTACAAAAAATGCGATAAATGCAGCATTTGTGGATAATGAAATAAAAACGAAAATACTTACCCAACTCGACACTGAATAAAGCTATAGTTTCCGCAAAAGCGTTTATTAAAAAAGGCAGTCACATGAGCAAAGCAACGGTAATTGATCATCCATTGGTGCAGCACAAGCTCACCATAATGCGTAAGAAAGACACCTCCACTGGCGGTTTTCGCAGACTGTTGCGCGAAATTTCGACATTGCTTTGTTATGAGGTGACGCGAGACCTTAAGCTGACCACTGAAACCATTGAAACGCCGATGGTCGAGATGCAAGCGCCAACCCTTGAAGGCAAGAAGCTGGTTTTTGCATCCATTTTGCGCGCTGGTAATGGTCTTTTAGAAGGCATGTTAGATCTCGTGCCATCTGCGCGCGTAGCCCATGTCGGTGTTTATCGCGATCATGATACGCTCGAAGCGATTGAATATTTCTTCAAAGCCCCAGAGCTGTTGGAAGATCGTTTAACCATTGTTGTTGACCCAATGTTAGCGACAGGTAATTCATCAATTGCAGCGGTTGATAAGCTCAAAGAACGCGGCGCAAAGAATTTGCGTTTTCTTTGCTTATTGGCAGCACCTGAAGGCATTGAAAACTTTGCTAAGGCGCATCCAGATGTTCCAATTTATACCGCGGCGATTGACAGTCACTTGAATGAACAGGGTTACATCATCCCCGGTCTGGGCGATGCAGGGGATCGCATTTACGGCACAAAATAGAGCGCTGATTTAATTATTACACTGAGCTAAATTTCAACATTGCTTTTCTGTAATAAAGTGATGGTTTTTCATTGCGAAAGCTTAATGCAGATGAACGCATTGTAAGTGGTTTTTCTTCGTCATTGCATCCAAATTAAGGGTGCAACAGAAAACAAACGAAGGAAATTATGAAATGTATAAATCAATTATCTCAGCTGTCACAGCAGCAACTATTCTAGCATCAGCATCAACAGTTGCTTTTGCGGCAAATGACGATGGTAAACGCGGCGGCAAACGTGGCGGTCCAAATATCGAGCGCATGCTTGAACGTCTTGACACCAACAATGATGGCGGCATCACACTTGAAGAAGTGAAAGCCTATCAAGGTACTGTTTTTGCCTCAGTCGACGCTGATTCTAACAGCTCTTTAACACAAGAAGAATTCGACATGATCAAAGAGATGCGCAAAGCCGAGCGTGAAACAAAAAAAGCTGAAAACGGTGAACAAACGACTGAAACAGCGCAATCTGATGACAAAGATGGCAAAAAGCGCAAAGGCAAACGCGGCGGTAAACGTGGCGAGATGCGCGGAATGGGTTTTGACCGTCTAGATGCTGATAATTCAGGCACAGTTAGCCTTGAAGAATTTACCGCTCATGCTGACAAGATGTTTGATCGCATGGACCGTAATGATGACGGTGTGATCAATGCTGATGATGTGAAACGTAAAAGAAGCTAATCTTTTGAAAATTTCACCAAATTAAGGCCGGAATATCCGGCCTTTTTTTGTTTTTCATTTTGCGGTGATTAGTCCGCGTAATGTTTTTCGATGATATCCCAGGCTTCTTCTGCTGTTTCAACGATCTTAAAGAGATCAACGTCATCAGGTGAGATGGTGCCGTAATCGGCCAATGCTTGGAAATTAAACATCGTATTCCAAAATTCAGTACCAAATAAGATCACTGGCACACGCTCCATACGACCGGTTTGAATGAGCGTTAATGTCTCAAACAATTCATCCATGGTGCCAAAACCACCGGGGAAAACGGTAATGGCTTTTGCGCGCAGTAAGAAATGCATCTTACGAATGGCAAAATAGTGGAAGTTTAATGAAAGATCCGGAGTGACATATTCATTCGGCGCCTGCTCATGCGGCAAGACGATATTGAGCCCAATAGACGGCGCGTCTACATCATTCGCGCCGCGATTACCTGCTTCCATCACGCCTGGGCCACCACCGGTGACCACCACATATTCAGAATAATCGGTATCTTTGGAAGCGATTGAACATAATTGCGCAAATTTACGGGCTTCCTCATAATATTTAGAAGACTTCGTTAGATTTTCTTTCTGCACATCGTTTTTTGCAGCCCAAGGGTCTTTCCCTGGTTCAGGAATACGAGCTCCACCAAACATGACAACAGTTGAATAGATGCCATATTCGCTCAATGTCAGTTCAGGTTTGAGCAATTCCAACTGCAACCGAACTGGACGTAATTCCTCTCGACACAAAAAGTCTTCATCAGCATAAGCCAAGCGATATGCAGGCGCTTGTGTTTGCGGTGTCACTGGAACTTCTTGTGCCCGTTTTTTGTCAACGCCGCTGCTTGCAAGCGGATCCCAAATTTCGCGAATACGTTTAACCCACATTCTATTCCCCATTGATTCGAATATTTACATACAATGGACCTATCATAGTTTGTTCATTATTGACCATGGCGGTTTGCTGCAATAGGACTGCATCGAGATGTTTTTGTGATAAAGCAAAACGCAAGATACGCTAATCTGAGGAACAATATGAGCCAGAACCTGACTGACCTTGAGAATACCATTGAAGCTGCTTTTGACGCGCGCGATGAAATTACGCCAAATACAAAAGGTGAAACCCGCGAAGCGATCGAAGAAGCGTTAGAATTATTGGATAACGGAACTGCCCGTGTCGCAACCCGCAAGGACAATGGCGATTGGCACGTTAATCAATGGCTCAAGAAAGCTGTTCTTTTGGGTTTCCGCATCAAGGATATGGAACCACAAGATGGTGGTCCTCAAGGTACAACTTGGTGGGATAAAGTTGACAGCAAATTCAAGGGCTGGGGCGAAAACAGATGGAAATCTGCTGGCTTCCGCGCTGTACCAAATGCAGTTGTCCGCAAATCTGCCTTCATTGCGCCAAATGTTGTTTTGATGCCATCTTTTGTCAATTTGGGTGCTTATGTTGATGAAGGCACAATGGTTGATACATGGGCGACGGTGGGCTCTTGCGCTCAAATTGGTAAAAATGTGCACCTGTCTGGCGGTGTTGGCATTGGCGGTGTGCTGGAACCTATGCAAGCTGGCCCGACCATCATTGAAGACAATTGCTTTATCGGCGCCCGTTCTGAAGTTGTTGAAGGTTGTATCGTGCGTGAAGGTTCTGTTTTGGGCATGGGTGTCTTTATCGGTAAATCCACCAAGATCGTAAATCGCGCAACTGGCGAGATCACTTATGGTGAAGTACCGCCATATTCTGTTGTGGTTGCAGGCTCCTTGGCATCGGATAAAACCATGGGCAATGGTCAGCCAGCACCAAATCTATATTGCGCAGTGATTGTGAAACAAGTGGATGCACAGACACGCTCAAAAACTGGCATCAACGAGCTGCTAAGAGACTAAAATGCCTGAACTCAATGCGGTTACACTGCTTCAAGATCTTATCAAATGTCCTTCCGTCACACCTGAAGAAGGAGGGGCACTGCAATATCTTGAAGATATTTTGACACCTTTAGGTTTTGAGGTCGAGCGCATTGTCTTTAGCGAACCCGGCGAACCGGATGTTGAAAACCTTTACGCCAGATATGGCAATAAAGGCCCGCATTTAATGTTTGCTGGTCACACAGATGTGGTCCCAACTGGCGAAGAGGCCAGCTGGACCCATGATCCATTTTCGGCTGAAATCGATAATGGCGAAATTTACGGCCGAGGCGCTGTGGATATGAAGGGTGGGATTGCCTGTTTTATCGCCGCATTTTCTAGCTACTTAGCCGACAATCCCGATTTTGATGGCTCTGTGTCGCTTTTGATCACCGGTGATGAAGAAGGTCCGGCGGTCAACGGAACGGATAAACTCCTCAAACATGCAGCCGGAAAAGGCGAAACCTGGGATGCGTGTATCGTTGGGGAACCCACTAATCCGAATGAACTTGGCGATATGATCAAGATCGGTCGTCGGGGTTCGATGTCTGCACGCGTAACCGTAAGCGGTAAACAAGGTCATGTGGCCTATCCGCATCTGGCGGATAACCCGGTGAGAGGCGCAACTGCGCTGATGAGTGCATTGATGGATCCGCCGCTTGATGAGGGAACACCAGAATTCCCGCCGACAAATTTGGAAATCACAAGTGTCGATACCGGCAATCCTGCACTCAATGTTATTCCGGGCACCACGCAGTTCCAATTTAATATCCGCTTTAACGATACTTGGAACGAACAAAGCCTCAAAGACGAGCTGCATGCGCGTTTGAAAAAAGCATCTGAGGGCACAATTCTGCGGCAAAAGCCTGATCCAGTTGCCTATGAAATTGAGTTCATTAACCGAGTAAGCCCGGTTTTCCTCACCAAAGATGAAAAGCTTATTCAAACTATGAGTTCTGCGGTTTCAACTGCGATCGGGCGAACACCTGATATCTCAACAACGGGCGGCACTTCTGATGCGCGTTTTATCAAGGATTATTGCCCGGTAATTGAATTTGGTTTGGTCGGTCAAACCATGCATATGATTGATGAACGTGCAGCCGTCTCGGACGTGGAGGGCTTAACAGTGATCTATAAAGAATTCCTCACCCAGTGGTTTAACTAATATGAGCGATGATAGACCTGCAATGATGACAAGATCGGCGGAAGCTGGGTATTTCTTGCGCATCATCTTGCTGGTTTTACAAAATAAAGGCGAGAATGCGCGCGGGTTTTATCTCCCCAATGCCAGCGTTATTCGTTCGTTTTTCGCCTTTGTCTGGTGTTTGCCTGCGCAATTATTCATGTGGTCATTGCTTTGGAATAAACTCTCTGAGCAGAGCGGCGGGGAAATTATCAGCAAAACTGGCTTTATGCTTCAGCTGACATTTATTGATGTGCTTGGCTGGGTAATGTCGGCAGCTGCAATCTTTATCATTTTATCTGCGGTAAATATGAAGAAAGCGATCGGACCTCTGATCATTGCGTCAAACTGGTTTAGTTTGCTTGCAGTTTACGTGTTTTTCATTCCAGACACGCTGTCTTACTTTTTGCCGGCATTATCTGAATTTATCGATGTGGTTGATTTCATCGTCTATTTCACAATTGTCGGGCTTTATTTCCGTCTGGTTAGACATGTGTTGGGTGATCAAAAGATGATTGCTTTTGCCATCACGCTCGCAAGTCTGGTTATGGGATTGTTTTTGTCCAGTATGGCGTTTCAATCGGTGATGCAGGCATAAAAAAGCCCGCTCGAAGCGGGCTTTAAAATTTCTGTTCTAACTTATATTAAGCAGCTAGCTCTTCGACATCTGGGAAGAGTGAATCTAGCTCAAGGTAACAGATCATCTGATCGTCAACTG